>CAYMUP010000007.1:0-38851 GCA_964393815.1 uncultured Candidatus Saccharibacteria bacterium
ATGAGATTGAATTGTCGTCCTGAACAGGCCCCACATTTGTCTTAAACATCATGTTGAACGCGCGGGCTTCGCCGAAAGTGCCGGTTTGGCCGCACGTTGGGCATTTGTTTGGGTCAGCGAGTTTGTCGGCACGGAACCTACCCTTGCAGTTGCTACACTCGACAAGTGGGTCGGTGAAGGTGTCGACGTGGCCGCTCGCCTGCCAGACTTTCTGGTTCATAAGTATGGCAGCGTCTACGCCGTACATACCGTCGAGCTCATCGACAAACATCTTCCACCACAGCTGCAAAATATTTCGTTTTAGCGTAACGCCGAGCGGTCCGTAGTCCCACGTGCCAGCCAAACCACCGTATACGTCAGAACCTTGAAAGATAAAACCTCTGCGTTTGCAGAGACTGACGATATCCTCTAGTTTCACTTCATTTGGCGTTTTCGCCTCTGTTGATTTCACCTCATTTTCAGTTTCACTCATACTCACAATTATACCACACCCCTGTTACTTTACGCGGGGAGATAGAAGGTGCGCGCAGAAGCGAATGTAGGGCCTACAGTGTTTACGAGCGAGGAGACACCAACGATGCTCGCGAGCGAGGCAGGTTTATGTAGCCCGAGCAAAAGGCGACAGAACTTTATCTCGGCAGCCCCGTACACGCCGTTCTCTGCCCGCGAGAGCGACATACTATCAAAATCAAACATATACGTTTCGTCTGGTGACAGTTTTTTGCCTGTTCGATCCGTTGTGAAATTTGGCATGTGCCCTGTCACCATGAGCAGTTGCGCGTCAAACCAAACCCGAACCAGCTCAACAGGTATAGACAATGTATTGAGCCCTACCAGTGTACCCCCCAACAGCTCATAGTATGCTGTCTCTGCGTCTTCTTCAGTTATCTTATTGATGATTTTGAGTACCTCATAGCCAAACATCGTCCGCGTTATATCTGCCGTGATTTTTGCAAAGTGCTCTTCGAGACGAGCCGAAACGAGCGTATGCAAGCTGCTCTTTCCTGCCATAAACACAATTTCACTTATGCTAAACAGCTCGACACCGCCCGCTAGCCGACTTTTTGCCCGCCTAGCTCCTTTTACCATCAGGCTGATCTTGCCGTGATCTGGCGTAAGCATAGTAACGATGCGATCTGCCTCGCCGTATGAAACACGGGCAATCACGATACCGGTTGTTTTCACATGGTTCATGTTGCCCTTGCCGCTTCTTCTACGGCATTACATAGCTCGGTAAGCGATGTGTGAGATTTATGCAAAACAGCAACGATTTTGAGCCCCACTGGCAGTGCGGCAACGCTTGCAATTTCGGTGGCATTTAGTTGTGTATGGACGACGACTGGGACCGTGATCCACTCAGCATAACTTTTAAACTCATATAAAAACTCCACCCCGTTATGCTCAGCGATTTGCAGTTCCACCACCACAACATCTGGCGTGTGCTTATCCGCCAGGCGGATTGCCCCTTCAGCGGTCTTTGCCCAGTCCACCAGAAAACCATCTTCCGAAAGTGCCTCAACGTAGCACGCGCCAAGAATTACATCTGATTCGAGTAGGAGTATTCGCTTTTTTTTCATACAAGTAGTAGTTGTTGGCAATTAGGGAGCGTCACCGCCAAGCCTTGCATGGTTTGAAACCGAGATATGTGCAGTTTAGAAGACATACTCGCAAGCAGGCTTTCGGCCACAAAAACACCTGTTGCTGGCCCGCTTACAAGAGAAGGTAGTGGCTGCAGCGCTTGGGCGTGGAGCTGATGCGCCCGCCGAAATGCCTGTGCGCTCAGCTGCCCCGTACTACTATATAAGCCCGCAACTACCCCGTAGCGACTCCTATGCACTCCGAGCTTAACTGGTTCATTTGTCTCTTGTTGCGACTGCGACAAAATAAATACTTGCCCAAGGCTTGTCAGGGCTGCCTTAAGTATAGTCGGGTCGGCAACAACCAGATTTCCCCGCGTCGATTCAGTAATAGCAAGCTGTACGCCGAGCAGTTTCGCTAGTGGCGATAATTCATGCACTGCCTCATGCAAAACTGTCGTAACCATAACCGGACGAAGTTCTGGCTCGATCTGCCTATTCTTTAGGCGCACGCTGAGTGTGTAACTCTCGGTTAGTTGCATAGCAGCGTGAGATATGTCGCTGACGAGGCCCTGCTGGGCTTTCGACGAGATGCCGTTAGCTTCGGAGAGTCTTGCAATTTGCATAAAAGAGTTATGCAGCTGTTCAGCCAAACTCACAAAGAGCACCTCTGTCTCACTACCGGAAACATGTCCTGTTTGTGACTGCACTGGCTTTACCCTCCTCATCTAATCTAGAGATTAGTATAGCGGAGACGGTGAGGACAATCTATGGCACGAAGCTCGCTGAGGGCAAAATAATGTTGTCAAAATCTGCTTTGCCCGCATCGGACTCAGTCCATAGCTTGAGGGTCTTATCTCGAACAGGTAGGAGGACCATGCTGCCTTGCTTGCTTGGCGTCAGCTGACCATCTACGCGTGAGCCAACAATTCCTGGATTTTTTGGCAGACTGTATGGACTGATCTTGAGCTTTCCTGCCTTTTGCAACCCCTGAAACTGTTGTACGGAGGAGGCGTAGCTAACAGATACAACTTGTACTCTCAGCGCATACGTTACTGTTTGATCCTGCATAGATGGCACGACATCAACGGCGCCATATAGGTCAACGGGTGTCGTACTTGTCTTGTTGCCATTATTGTACATACTCCATGTTTTTGGGTACTCAAAATGTACTGTTCCATATGCTTCGGGACCACTAAATGGTTTGAGCGGTTTTTTAGCTTCCTCGGCGTATGTTGCTGCTGCTTTTTGCTGAACGCTAGACGTGTTTTCCTGAACGGCTTTTGCAACAATTTGCTCAGTTTGGTCTTTGTATTTCGTCCGTTCAGAGTAGCCCCACGCGCCCAGAACCGCGAGCGCAAGAACGGCAACCCCTAGAAACGCCATGATTGCTATTGTAAGTACACTACCCTTTTGAGATTTATTCATCTTACCTCCAATGGTACAAGATTATGACCCCCAAGCGCAAGCATGTTATCCCTTAAGCCTGTCGTATCGGTATAGAAAAACACCGTTACTCGCCTTGTCTGGCTTCAAGCCACGCACTTGAAACGCTACTGAAACGAGTGGTTTTTTATATGTTCGCATCCGTCGGTCCAATCTCGGCATAAAGCGGTCAAGCAAAAAAGTGTAAACTCCATCTGCTTCTGGCCAAGTCACCTGCCACATATCGCCCCATATGACCTTCACGTCTGATCGATATGGCCACGTTCGTAGCCAGGCGAGCGTAAAGAGAAGTGGGTTCAGCTCAATCCCGACTGCCTTATGGCCCCGGCGAGCAGCCTCTAATAAAACCCGCCCGTCTCCGCAGCCTAGCTCGAGCACGGTTTGACGCTTTTTTAAATGAAGTAGGTCCAGCCCCGTCAGTACCTGCGGCCGCAGCGTCGGCAAGTAGGGTGCGCCCACTAGTAACACCGCAGCAAAACTAAACAGTCCCACCACACCAACCACGATGAGCCACAACGCGTCCACGGCTACGAGTCCGAAATATGTTTAGTGATGGTATTTTCTGCCTCTTTTAGATACGTCTGTAGTTGATCGACAAGCTCTTTGCCTTTTTTGTGCAGTTCAATTGCCTCTTGCAGCTCAATATCATCAGATTGCAACCGCCGTAAAATCTCATCCAGCTGAGCTTGCATACCCATGTAGTCACTATTTTGTTTGGCCATTGCCCTGTTTCTCCTTTACTTTTTCTACCGATTTCACCTGGGACACCACTTCACCATCTGTTAGTTTCACCTGGATGTCATCGCCAGGCTTCAAACTTTTCACCGAACGCACCACTACGCCCTCCTGCGTAACTAGCGCAAAGCCTTGCGTGAGTGGCCTCAGTGGGCTATAGGCCCCCAGCATCGCTTTTGCGTACATTAGCCGCTCGAGTGCATGTCGAAGCACAATGTGGAGCTGTACGTCTAACTGCTTTTGGGTTTGATCAAGCATTTTTTGACGCAGAGACACTATTTGCAGTAAGTACGTGTCGAGTTGTTTGCCGGCTCTTTCGAGTTGTCGTAGTTCTACGTGTTTGTCAGGCAATAGTAGCTCGGCTGCGTTGCTTGGTGTGCTTGCCCTTTTATCGGCCGCAAGCTCGGCAAGACTGAGGTCCACCTCGTGACCAATCGCAACCAAAGTCGGCACCCGGCTGCTCGCAACAGCGCGGACCACTCGTTCGTCATTGAAACCAGCAAGGTCTTCGGCACTGCCGCCGCCGCGCACAATCACAACTACGTCCGGGAGATCAGCAGATTTATTAACTCGCTCCAGAGCCGCCACGATCTGCGCAGGCGATTCACTACCTTGCACCAGCACATCATAGTGTTCAATTTTTAGCCCGCCCCACCGCTCACCAGCAATTTTTGTAAAATCAGCGTACGCTGCCGAACCGCCCGCCGTGATAAGCGCAACATGCTTTGGAGGGTACGGTAAAGGTCGCTTGCGTGCCTCATCAAATAGCCCTTCGGCTGTGAGCTTGGCTGCAAGCAAATCTGCCGCTTTCCGAAGCGCGCCCTCACCCACCGGCACGACCGATTGCACATTGAAGCTAAAGTTATACAGCGGATGCAAGCGCGGCGAACCAGCTATGCGCACCATCATACCGTCCTCGAGTGGTCCCGGCAGCATGTACACCGTACCAAAACACCGAACGCTTGCTGTCTCATCTTTGATGTCAAAATACACCCATTTGTTTTTACTTACCCGAAAGTTACTCAGCTCGCCCTCAATCTCAACGTATGGGTAAGCGACCTCAAGCGTCTGGTTAAGATAGGCGACAAAGTCACTGACACTCAGAACAACTGGCTGCATTAGCGACTATCCCGGGTTTCTTCTTTGGCAGCGGGCAGTGGTTCTACCAAGGGCTCTGTCTTAGGCTGATTGAGCGCTCGGTGGTAAAAGTACCAGCCGGGCGGTAGTTGAATAATTGTATTGAGAATGCGATACATAACCGTTACTGGCAGGCTCAGTCGGCTTGGCACGCCTGTGGCTGACAGCGTCAAAGTCATGAGACCTTCGTAGACTCCGACCCCGCCAGGTAGCACGCTGACCAGTCCCGCAAAGTTCGCTACTGCATAGGCGAGAATGATTGCGCCAATGTTGACCCACTCGCCAAACGCCACGTAAACAATATAAATCGACACGATTTCCCAGGCATTTGCCATGAGCGCCCAAAAAAACGGCTTACGAAGGAGCCGCGGATTACGCCGCATCACCATGTAGTTTTCATGTAAATCTTCAAATAGCGCCCGCACTTTGGCAGTGCTGATAGCATCTTGAGATCGCGGACGAAAAAACCGTACTAAGTTGTTAAGGCCACGAGTAACATAGGTGAAAAAACCAGCAATACGCTCTTTACTACCAATCACAAACATAAAGCCAGTGGTCAAAAACACCAGCACCGTTGCAATCACTGCCGCGAGCATCAGTACCAGGCTACTCATATGCCCTTGTACAGCTAGCGAGAACACTCCAAGCACCACTAAAATCTCAAATGATAAAAAGAGGAGCACCAATTTTGTCAGGTGCACCGCCGTCGCTTTCGCTGCAGTAATCCTCGTATCTTTCATGCGAATCCCCCAGTACGATATGCCTGTTACGCCACCACTTGGGAACACATGATTTACAAAGTTAAGCTCTAGCCCTGCCCGAAAAAGTCGCCAATACTGTAGTTTGTTTCCTACCGCCGAAAAAAGCCCTCGGTACAACCGTGTCTGCGCGTCATAATTAAAAAATTGGATCGGTATGAGCAGCAGTAGCGCCCAGGCGTGCACCTTGAACAAATTTTTGAACGTCTCCGCGAATTGATCGCGGATCGCCCACACAAGCACCGCCAATGCCACCAGAGTGATAATATTTACCACTACTTTCCAATGTCGCCGCCAAAACCCCTGCTTTTGCCCAGTCGTCTCCATAATCCTGTATTATACAGGTATGACTAGTACTATTTGTACCCTTGGGAGACAGCCGGAGCTCGGGCTTGCGGAGTTAGAGAGTTTGTACGGCGCCGAGGTAGTATCGCTCGTTAATGCCAAAGTTGCCAGCGTCGAGCTACCCACCGACTCTGTAGATTTTGATCGACTTGGCGGTAGCACGCGCCTTGCGGGCGTACTCGGCGAAGTGCCTTCGACCAACTGGAAACTGGTAGAAAAAGAGTTGCAGAAAGTGGTTCGTTCCACCGCATTTGCCCTTCCCACCTCTGGTAAGTTTCACCTGGGATTGTCTGCGATAGGTTTTGACATATCTGCCGCCAGGCTCAATGCCGTGGGTTTAACACTTAAAAAACTCATTCGCGCACGATACCCCGAAGGTTCTGTTCGGCTGGTGCCAAACAACGACCCAGAACTCAGCACTGCCCAGGTCTATCACAGCCACCTGGCAGACGAGCACGGTGCCGAACTGCTCATCATCGCCGCAGGCAGTAAAACCGTCATCGCGCGTACTGCAGCCGTTCAAGACATCGATA
Organism: uncultured Candidatus Saccharibacteria bacterium; assembly: GCA_964393815.1. Classification (GTDB taxonomy): domain Bacteria; phylum Patescibacteriota; class Saccharimonadia; order Saccharimonadales; family UBA4665; genus JAGXIT01. The sequence continues at coordinate 6,532 of CAYMUP010000007.1, forward strand.
GTTACACCCTCCGTGACCGCGGCCGCCCCAAGCGCGATAGCCGCGTCGGCATGCTGCCACCTAAACTGGCACAAATCATCATTAACCTGGCCGCTGGCCAAATTAAATCAAGCCACAAATCTGGAACCACGAATCACGAAAAGACTATTTTAGATCCATTTTGTGGCACAGGTGTAGTACTGCAAGAGGCGCTTCTGATGGGCTACGACGTCTACGGCACCGACCTAGAGCCGCGCATGGTCGAATACAGCCGCGCCAACCTCGACTGGCTAGCTTCTACAAACTGCACACTACCCACCACCCCTTACCGCCTAGAGGCCGGCGACGCCACTACTCACCACTGGCAGCCCACCCCTGACCTAGTCGCTGGAGAGACCTACCTAGGACGTCCTTTTACCGAAGTTCCCGCCCGCGAAGTACTCGAGCAAACTGTCAGCGACGTCAACGCCATTCTGACCAAATTTCTGCACAATCTTCACGCTCAGCTGACTCCCGGTGCCCGTCTCTGTCTGGCGGTCCCCGCTTGGCAAACTACCCCCCATCAATTTCGTCACCTGCCCCTTATTGACCAGATAAGCGAAATGGGCTATAATCGAGTAGAATTTGAGCGAGTTCCGAGCAGCCACCTTCTCTACTACCGAGAAGACCAAATAGTCGCCCGTGAACTCCTCGTTTTAACAGTTAAATAAGCGAACAACCAACCACTGTCAAGGTCTGCCACAGACGAGTGCAGTGCAAGGCTTCGCCAAAGAAGCGCAGCGAACTGTACTGTAGTACAGAGAGCGAGCATCTATTTGGCGATAACGCAGCAATGTGCCGTCTGTGGTAGACCGCACATTTAGGAGCACACAATGTCACACGTCAAAGCAGGCGGTACCAGCAAAAACACAAGAGACAGCCAAGGCCAGCGCCTCGGCGTCAAGCTTTTTGGCGGCCAAGTCGTCAAAACCGGTCAGGTCATCGTACGTCAGGTTGGCGCTAGCAAGCGCGCTGGGGACGGCACTAGCATGAGCCGCAATTTCACCATCCACGCAGCACGCGACGGCATCGTTAAGATGACGAGCCGCAAAGTCCGCACCTTTTCTGGGCGCTCAGTTCGCCGCACCGAAGTCACCGTCGAATAATCTATTTGGAGTTTTATTCTAAAGTTATCTATACGTGTGACTCACGCACGCTTTTTTCGAACTGTCTTAGTAGATCACCCTCTAGCTGATCCGGATTGTAGCGTGCCGCCATACCGACTGCCATTGCCCAAACCATTTCCGTCTGGTCTTTTGGCGTTTCCGACTTAGACTGAAGTTTATGTGCGAGCCAACCAACCTGTTCAATTGCTGTTTGGGCACGCCGAGGATCTTGGCTTGCAATTGCACGCAGCGCATCTTCAAGTCCATTGCTAATAGCCTCTTTTGCTTTCTTACCAGTAACAGCTGGGAGTACCTCTGCTTCAAATACATCACGCGTGCGGTTTTCGTCAGCTACTACACCCATCAAAAGCGCTACTTCGGTACGCATATCATGCGTAGACTCGGTTTTTTTTGCGCCACGCAGCTCCTGGATTGCATTATCTAGTCTTACCCGCGCAAATCTCGAAGCCTCGTCAAGGTCACCTGCCTTTACTCTATCTGCTATACCACTCATGGTTTCACGGTGGATCTTGACTGCAGTCTGACCCCTCTCTGCGGCGGCCCTTTTACGAAGCCCCTCAAGAGCTACAGTTGGCTCTGGCATGTTATTACCTTCAAAATAACCAGGTGCTTTGTTCTCGTCAGTCCGAGGCCGAACTGCCGTGCCAATATCATGCGTCAAGGCAACGTAATGGGTTGCTACTTCTTCGTCATTCGGATCTCTACCGACGACAACACCAAACGCCATCTGTCCCTCTACAAGTTCACTGAGAGCTGGGCCGCCAATCTTTCGAGCTAAAGCCTCTTGTTCGCTCGCTGCCCCTTCATGATCACCAGGGAACGCTAGTTGGTTCGCCTGATCGGGCGTCATTTCAGCCACGATTTGAAATGGTTTTGGCTTCAGTACATCCTCAAGTGGAGGTAGTTCTGGTCTTGATACTGCTGTTTTTTGCGTTTCTTGTGACATATTTGTTTTGTTTTCCTAAATACCATGCTAGCACAAGATTTATAAAATGTCAACTATAATTTAGACTATAGATTAAGCTGCACTTCGTGCATAACAGCATTCTTCATCTGAGAATAAGCGTAAAACCGCTTCCCTGCTTCCCCCGCCAACGCTCTAACTGCGAAATCAGACTGCCTTGAGGCGTCTAGAACTGCGAGATAGCGAACTGCTTTTTCTTTCTCAAGAGTAAAACGCTTGAGTATAGACTCTCCACCCCCGTGGATCGAACCTATGAGTAGGTTTGCAGTGAGCACGTCTTTTCGCTGTGCTTTTTGTGCCGGATCACTAGTTGCATTAAGTAAGTCTAATGCCCGGCTTGCGACATCTTTCCAAGCTGTTTGTTGTGCGGTAGGATTTTGGTGGCGCTCGGCAACTTCACCAAAAATTTTTCTCCCCACCGTAAGAGTATCACGAATAATTGTTTGTCTTTTCTCGGGAGCGTTTATGGACCTAACAAGCTCCTGCCTCATCCCAAATATAACCCTAGCTGATTCTTTACTAATATGTTGAAATGGATCTCGAACGTATTTGTTTTGCGCTAATTCATGTAGAGATGTTGACCATAGTTCTTCATCCTCTTTTAAGACATATTTACTAGTTAAGACAGGGTCTAGGCTAGCGCCTAAGGCAGCTTGGTTTTCACCATAAGCATCATCGATCGTCTGCCCGAGCAGCAATACTTTATTTCCACTTATACCTCGCCAGGGTAGTAATTCCTTGGTAATCGCATCCGCTGTAGCAATTAGTAGATTTTGATGACCCTTTTCCACCAAGTCCTCTACTCGCCATTTTACTTTATCGGGTAGGAGGGGGTTCTCTAGGTTTAAACTCACCGCAAGATGATAGTCCGCTAAGTTTTGTGGACTAAGGTTAGATATGTCACCTTTCACCCCAAAGTTATACTCTAGTTGCTGAGGTGAATTTTCAATTGGTATTGAGCTAGGAATACTTTCTGTCATTTTTGTTTTGGATTCCTAGGTTTCATAATAGCACAGGTTATGCTTTTTGTCAATGTAGTGTTTTGGACTTTAAAGCCAGAACGTGCTATCTAAAAAATATTTATTTACGTCGAATGCTATTTATAACACTTAGGAGAGATGCAGGATCGACAATGCCTTGGCCATAGTGCTCTGGTTTTAACGAGTCAATGTGAGATTCTTGAGAGGGAGAAGTGGAGTATGTACCTAAAATAGTTCGATCAGGTAATGCAACCCTATACGAAAGACTTGCTTGATGAAGCTCATCTGGGAAGCCTCTACCCGCGCGCCCTACTGATATTGCACCATCAAAAGTTAAAGTCGCTGGCAGTACCTCAGTTAGAACGCGGTCATTTCCAATTATACTAATGGGGCCATAGTGCGCAGTCCTATGATTATCAGGGTTAAAGAATTCTATTTCCCCGCCGTACAGTGGGCCTTTGGCAGCAACTGACGCCTCGAAACTAACGTAAGTTTGATGAGGAAGTGTAGTATCAAACCCCCCGTTGCCTTCTAGCCCTGTCCCCATATCCGCATTCGGCTTCTCATATCCGTTTATCACTTGGCCCTTATACTCTTGTCTTGGAAATAGAGTTGAAGCAATTACCCATGGGCTTGTCGCTATTTTTTCAGGAGCTGTTTCAATCAACAAACCAAGGCCAGCGATAACTGCGGCGGCCTCTAGCTGCTTTGCCTCACTACTATATCGATAAGTTGATGGCTCAAAGCTATTAAGGGCATTATTTATAGCGCCAATCCGGGCCTCTCTAACATACTCGGGGGTGGAAGACGTTCCATGATGACGATGGAGTATACTCATAACGTGGTATTATACTACTTTTTAAATAAAAAGTCAATAAAGATACCGCACCTGTCCTGACTTATACCCACGGAAAGTATTACTTAGGCCATGCCGAGGTGGAAGCGGATGCGGTCCATGACGTCGTTGATGACTACCTGTGATTTGACTAAGTAGTCGTCAACACCGAGTGCCTGAGCACGTTGTTTGTCGCTGTCTTGGCTCAGTGCCGTTAGCATAATAACCTTGAGATTGGCTGTATCGGGGGTATTGCGCAATATATCGAGCACATCAAAACCACTGATTTTAGGCATCATGACATCAAGTAGCACGAGGTCTGGCTTGTACTCCCTCGCTGAAGCAAGAGCGTCCTCGCCATTTGCCACGCGGCGGCAATCAAAGTTCTCTGCCTCTAGGCGTATGGAGTATACGTTTGCTAGCGCATCGTCATCTTCGACGAGTAAGATTTTCTTCTTGTGTAGATTATCATCCATAATGCTTATGGTACTTCGCCTGGGAATAAGAGTCAAGTTATGATCTGTTAGGCACCGCTATAGGGCAGCGGCAATGAGACCGACAAAGAGCGGATGCGGACGATTAGGTCGTGATTTAAACTCTGGGTGCGCCTGTGTTGCAACAAAAAATGGATGGTCTATCGCTTCTATAACTTCTACGAGATTATTTTCTGTGTTGAGCCCACTAGCGCGAATACCCCATGTTTCGTACTGCTCCCGGTAGGCGTTATTGCACTCGCCCCGGTGACGGTGACGCTCGACAATCTCAGTCTGGCCGTATAGTTTGTGTGCTAGGCTACCACTGGCTAGTTCACAGGTGTAGTCGCCGAGACGCATCGTCCCGCCAGTCTGCAGTTTTCCCTCTTGACCCGACATAGTGGTAATCACCTGGTCTTTTGCCTTGTCATCGAGCTCAAAGGTTGTGGCTCCCGTAAGACCGGCGTTACGAGCGGCAGCGATAACTCCCATTTGTAGGCCCAAACAAAGCCCAAGGTATGGTTTTTTGTGCTTCAAAGCATATTGTGCAGCTATAATCTTGCCCTCTAAGCCGCGCTGGCCAAATCCGCCCGGTACAAGCAGGCAGTCATACTTACTCAGTTCATCTGTGCTTTCCAGTTTGCTCGCGTCTATCCAAGTGATGTCAACTTCTGCACCAAGACTCCAGCCAGCAGCACGCAGTGCCTCAAAGACTGACATATACGTGTCGGTGTTGTCCATGTACTTGGCGATAAAACCCACGGTAACCTTTTTTGCTTGTTTGGCAGTTGCCCGCTTCACTACTTTGCGCCACTCGGTAAGATCTGGCTTTGCAACCTTAAAACCAAGTTTTTTGATAACTGCATCTGCGATTCCCGTGTCTTCAAGCGTTAAAGGCACTTGGTAGATACTATCTGCGTTTGGCAGTAACGCAATTGCCTCGGGAGGCACCCCCGAAAAGAGACTAAGTTTTTCTTTGACCGAATTTGGCGCTGGTTTTTCACTGCGGCAAACCAAAATATCTGGCGCAATGCCAAGTCCACGCAGTTCACGCACTGAGTTTTGTGAGGGTTTCGTCTTAAACTCGTTACTAGCGCCCAAATATGGCATATACACCACATGCACATACGCGCAGTTTTCGAGTCCAACACGCACGCCAAGCTCACGGATTGCCTCAATAAAGCTGAGGGACTCGTAGTCGCCAACCGTACCACCGATCTCGACAATGTGCACATCAAACCCTTTGCCAGCGTCTTTGATCCAATCTTGAATAGCATTTGTCAGGTGTGGAATGATCTGAACATCGTCACCCTCAAATTTGCCCGCCCGCTCATCTTGAATGAGTTTTAAAAGCACCCGACCACTCATAAGGCTACTTTTGGTGGTTAACTCTTGGTCAAGGAAACGCTCGTAGTGACCAAGGTCAAGATCTGTTTCGGCACCATCACGAGTAACAAAACACTCGCCGTGCTCACGAGGGTTAAGCAGGCCAGCATCAACATTGAGATAAGGGTCGCACTTTTGGATATTAACTTTAAGGCCACGGGCTTTCAAAAGATTACCCAGCGAAGCAGCGGTTATCCCCTTGCCTAGCCCCGACAAAACACCACCTGTTACAAACACAAACTTCGTTTGCTTCTCTGCCACGTTTCCATACTCCCCTTTATCTGACTCATGATACCCCGGATTTTACCTCGGCGCAACCTTTGACCAGTCTGCTTCAGGCTACTGCAATGCTGCTTCGGCGGCTTTGAGCTGGGTGTCGTTTGCGGCTTTGATATCTTCGTCGCTGATTTTGACTTCTTGATCAGGGGTAATGCCCTTTTTATCGATATTAGTGCCTTTTGGTGAGTACCATTTTGCAACGGTCACCTTGAGCGAACTGCCGTCATCAAACGGGATCAGCTGCTGTACAACACCTTTACCGTAGCTCTTTTCGCCGATAATCTTGGCGCCAATCTGGTCACGTAGTGCGAGCGCCACGATCTCAGACGCCGAAGCACTCCCAGGGTTTATCAGCACCACTACCTCTGTGCCACCGAGGATTGGTTGCCCCTGCGTGTAATCGCTTGCGGTAACGGTGGTTCCCCGTTTTTGTTGCACAACGAGTGTATGGTCGCCAAGCCACAGGCTACTCAAATTGACTGCGGAGGTCACCTCCCCACCAGGGTTATCACGGAGGTCAAGAATAACTTTTTGCACTCCAGCGTCTTTGAAGCCCTGAGCTGCTTTGGCGGCTAACTCATCGGTGTCGTCGCTGAACTGGCTTACCTGCAGGTAGCCAACATTGCCATCAAGAGTCTTAGAAGTGACGGTGGGAACATGGATGGTGTCCCGGGTGATGGTGAAATTAAGTTGCTCAGATTTATTGCGAACGATGGTGAGTTTTACCTGGGTGTCCTTTTTGCCTCGAATCTTGAGAACAGCGTCATTTGCACTCATACCAGCCGTAGATTTGTCGTCAACAGCAATGATTATATCTTTGGCTTTTAGTCCTGCACGCTCAGCCGGCGAGCCATCTAGTGGCGCAACCACGACGATGTTACCGTCGGTGTCTTTTTCGAGTTTGGCCCCGACACCTGTGATCGTGCCCTGGAGGTCATTGTTGAACTGTTCTGCCTCGGTGGCTGAGAAAAATTCAGTGTATGGGTCTTTGGTACTCTGGGCGAGACCGTGCTTAAGGCCATCGAGCACCTTTTCATTCGTGATCGTACCATCGTAGTTTGCCCGGAGCGCCTGATACACAGGGTCGAGTGATGAATAATCAATGGTAGATGAAAGTTGTTTATTTGCGACCTCTTGCTTACCCCAGCCAGCTGCTGTCAGCTTACCCTGGCCGCCGATCCATCCCAGTCCAAATAAGACTGCACCTCCGACAAGTAGCTGCCAGATAGGCATTTTTTTGGTTGGCTGGACATAGGTTATAGATGATGGTTGTTCTTGCATACGTGTGTCAGTATAGCATGAGCAAGTTCGCGGGCAGCCGAAAAATATTGCACTTTGAGTTTTAAATCAAGAGACAGATGAGTAAACTGCAGGTGATTACCCATTCCCCTGTAGCCTGTCACATTGGGATTATCCTGTGACATGTAACGATGTAATCTCACCGAAGTTCATTGACATTTATCGTTACAGGACAATTGCTAATCCATAGTGACACGTTACAGGTGACATGAATAAATCTAGGCGATCATCTTTTCTTTGCGGTCACTTTAGAGACTAGTGTGGGTGGGTCAGGGCTGAAACATGCGCTACAATAGTTGCTATATGTCAGAGATAGTCGTTGAAGTTTGTGATGAGGCTGCGTACTCAGTAGCGCTCAGTGCTCTTGAAAACAAGCTGGTGGATTCTGTTTCTTTCTTGCAGGCACCAATGTACGGACGTGTACAGGCAAAAAACGACAAAGAGATTTGTTACTTAGTTGGGCGAAACGGTGGCGAGACAGTACTAGCCGGGCTTGGCGTACGCTACGACGCACCCGGCGGCATGAAGTATCTTTACTTCCCTTACGGGCCTATTGCGAGCCATAGTTCAGAAGATATATTTAGGAGCTTTAAAGCAACTGCTAAAAAAGTTGCTCGGGACCTACAATGCAGTTTTGTAAGAGTCGACAACGAACACTTTTTTGGCAACTTCGCCCACCCCACTTCGCCCAAAGTGGCACGCATGTCTAGCCTGCAACCAAGGAGTGAATGGTTACTGGCCATAGACGGCGAAGAAGAGGCAATCTGGATGACCATGCACAAACATGCTCGCTACAACGTACGCCTAGCTGAGCGTGCTCAGGCTGAATACAAAGTATATGCCCCCAGCAAAGTACCTATGGACGATTTCTACAGCCTAATTGAAACAACTGCTAGCCGAGATAGCTTCTCTATCTTTGACCGGACATATTACGAAGCCTACCTTGCAGCGATGACCCCCGATGAGGGCTTTGTGGCAATTACGTACATCGATAGTACTCCGGCAGCCGCGGCACTTTTTGTTATCCATGACAGTCAGATCCACTATGTATTTGCTGGATCGTCTGACGAGTACCGCAAAATTGCTCCGGCCTATTTCTTGCTCTGGGAGACAGTCAAGGTAGCCCGTGCCCGTGGCTGCACGCTCCTCAACTTCGGCGGCGTACAGGACGAGGTCAAAAAATTGCATCTACAAGGTGTCACGAGTTTTAAAAAACGATTCGGCGGCTACCAGCTTGACCATGCGTTGCCCGCTGACATTGTGTTAAGCCGCCTTCGCTACACTGCCCTCCGGGTCTATAAAACACTCCGCTAAGCGGCTGTTTTCACCTGGGATCCACTTTTAACTTCGGTGCTCTTCACTTCATTTGGAAATTGGACATTGGATGTTAGATGCTAGACATTAGTTGCTGCGGGATTAAGTGGCACTCTGGAGACTGCCCGGTCCAACTGTTGTGGCACAGCACAATATTAGCAAAAATGCGTACTACGTTAGTGTTTTTGCATTGTGCTCGGTCACAACAGTTGCCGAGCAGTTGGAAGTGTGCCGAGGTTTTTTGCCTTCTTTTTGTCCGGAACAAAAAGAAGGTCGTACATCAGCCGGAACGGCTGGTGTACGAAATGGGGTTTGGTTTGGTTTGGTTTGTTTTCTGGATTCCTGCCTACGCAGGAATAAAAACGCATGAGACAAAAGATCCTTCGACTCACTTTCGTTCGCTCAGGATGACACGGGAAAGAGAGGCTGGTGTGGTTTAACCCATACTACCTGCTACTCATTGCAGCGACTACCACTCACCGAAGTAGATATAGGTGAAGCTTGAAGCTGGATAGTAAGCGCGACGGAAGTTGCCTGCCCAGTCGTAGTTGTACTCGCTCACCAAAACTTGATTACCACTCACAGCCTCAATCCAGACTGCGTGTCCATAATATCCAGCAAACGATATACCAACCGATCCAGGCTTGGGCGTTGATCCGGTGGGTATACCCATAGCCCGAGCATTACCAACCCATTCGTTGGCATTGCCCTTTACCTGCCACCCCCAGCCTGGCATGTTTCCGTAAGCTTCATTCACCTTCCATGCCGTATAACTCACACACTGACGTATATACATACCCCAGTCATCGAGGCCATCATTGAACCCACGGTTTTGCCATGGATATGTGTTGTCTCCTGAAAAAGCGACCGCCTGAGAGCCGAGCTTACGGTTTGCAGCAATCTGAGCAGCTCGAAGCTCAGCAATCTTATTACTATTGCTGCGGATCTGATCGTTATATGCGGCCTGTTGGCCTTGGTTATACGAAAGCATCTCTTGCTGCTTAGCTCGATCCGCGTCTAGTTGAGCCTGTTGAGCTTGCTGTTCTTTGAGCAAGGCCTCCACCTTGGCTTTTTGCGTTTGTAACTGTTTTTGCAGCTCGGCGATACGCGCCATTGTGTCTTGGATCTTGTTTTGCACGCGAGTACGGTACTCTTGCTTGTCGACAAACTCGCTGAGGTTTTTGCTCGTGGCAAGCATCTCAAGTGTATCTGGCGTACCGTCAACATACATTGCTTTAATATCTTGGGCTAGCACTGCACGTTGCCGATCTATCTCTGCCTGGGCTTCAGCGATTTGACGCTGTAAGTCAGTTTGCAGAGCAACATTGGCGTTTATAGCTCCTTGTAGCCCGTCAATTTGAGCTTGTAATTTCGATATCGCGTCTTCATAGCTAGCGGCCTGTGACTGGAGATCATTGACGAGTGCACGCGTATCAGCATTTTGTGAATTTAAGGAGTTGATTTGGTCTTGAAATTGATCCGCCCAAACGCTCGCCTGCAGACCAGGCAAAGCAGAACCAGTTACCGCGAGTGCTACCGCCACGGCAAGGGTACTCACCTGCCGAGAGACGGGCAATAGACGCTTTGGACTAATAGAGAAACTGTTTTTCATATGTAGTTTTTGTCTTTTTAATATTGACCCCTGTAGTATATCACGCTTATGCAAACTATGCAACCCTCCTTACTCTGTCACAACAGAGTACTCTTGTTGTAGTTTTGTGCTACATACGTCCAAAAGTCCCCCGACTAATGAACGACCTGTTATAAAGAAATTATTTTTTTGGCGTTTTAAATTTCAGGTACCGCCGCGTGGCAATAAATGAAGAAGCGGCACCAATAAGTATACCAAGCGCTAGCTGAATACCCAATAGTTTCCAGAAATGCGACAAGAAAAACTCCTGTGAATAGCTGATGTCTAAAATACCTAAGCTTGTTGCTTGAAGTGAATTCGATGCTGTTACAAACAAGGCGCGAATAAGCAACGTAGAGATAATCGCCGACAAGATGCCGTAAATGATAGCCTCAACCACAAAAGGACCCCGAATATACCAGGTGCCGGCACCGAGTAAGCGCATGATTTGCAATTCGTCACGGCGATTGAAAATAGCCATCTGAATGGTGTTAAAGATAATGAGCACGGAGATAGTCGCAAACACAATCACCGCAGCAATCCCGGCTCGACGCATGAGGTTAGTCGCATGAGTAATGTTGTTGATAGCCTGACGACGGTCGCCGTTATCTGAAGCCGGGTCTGACTGCAGCGCTTTGTTGACAGGCTTATCGATGAATGCCCGGATCTGACCCAGCTCGTTAAGATCCCGCGGTTTAACCTGAATCGTTGCAGGAAGCGGGTTATCTGTTTCGTTGATAGCTTTCAGCAAACTTTCGTTGCCGGCATTTTGTTTCATGTATGCTCTGAGGGCATCCGTTTTACTGAGATACGTAACCTTTTCTGTACTCGGCAGCGCCTTTAGATCGGCGACAAATTTGTCGGCCTGCTCTTTGGTTGTGGTGTCTTTGAGATAAATTGAGATATTGATTTTGTCGGTAATCTGCTCGACCGTATGACTAAAAGTTGCGTTTACGATAACTGAAAAAAGTATAATCACGAGCGTAATGATCATGATAGCCATCGCAGCAATAGCGAGCCAGGCGTTACGTCCAAAGTTGACCATACCTGTCTTGGCTATGCGACCGAATGTCGTTGTGCGCCTACCCATGGTTACGCTGCCTTCCTGCCTTGGGGCTTATCGCTATAGCGTGCATTTGCCCGGTCGCTTGCCACTGTACCACGTTCTATGGTGATCACTCGTCTTTGCAGTTTGTTGACAATATCTTGGTTGTGGGTCGTGAGCAGCACCGTAGTGCCGTAGCGATTGATCTTCTCAAGCACGTTTATGACATCCCAGGCATGTTTCGGGTCAAGGTTACCAGTTGGCTCGTCAGCAATAAGAATCTTTGGTTGACGCACAATAGCCCGCGCTATCGCAACTCGCTGGCGCTCACCACCACTCAGCTCTCTCGGCATGCGATTAGCTTTGTCTTTCAGATTTACGATGTCGAGTACCCGGGGCACTGTGTTGTTGATTTCTTTAGTACTAACTCCAACAATTTCGAGTGCAAACGCGACGTTCTCAAAAACTGTGCGGTTCGGCAGCAGCTTAAAATCTTGAAAAACCGTGCCGATTTTGCGGCGTAGTAAAGGGATGTTTTTATCCGGCAGCTTGTCGTAGTCAATGCCACCGACGATAATCTTGCCGCTACTCGGACGCTCTTCACGAGTGAGCAGCTTAAGAAGTGTCGATTTACCGGCACCGCTCTGCCCCACCACCACCACAAATTCTTTGGGCTCTACGTGCAAACTAATCCGATCAAGCGCCGGCCCTAAGTTTTTGTTATATGTCTTGGTTACCCTATCCAAAAGAATCATTAGCGCTATTATAGCAAATAAATGCTGAGGTATCACTAAGGGTGGCTAACTACCCCAAAACTAGGTCAATTTAATGTGCAGTAATCCCACCCACGTCTTTTTCGTTTTCGGGAAAACCACTGTAACCTGCAGCAAGAGTATTTCCTACTAGATATATACAGCGAGCCATTCTATTTCTTCTTGTTTGGTCGACTATATTTTTGGCGGCGATTGCACGCTCCTCTGCGCTATCTGTCTTGCTCATTTCAACCTTCACACAACAGTCGAAAACTTTTAAAAAACCTCTGGTGGGTCCGACACGAAGCTGACCGCTTGACTTCATCATAGTAAGCATATTTTCTGCCGCGTTTTGAGCTGGCGAAACGTCTTTTTCAAGAGATAAGTGCGGCAGCAGCCAGAACGAAAAACCAAGGTCAAACGAACCACGCCATTCTTTTACATCTCCTTCAACAATATCAAGCGGCACATATGTAAGGTTGTTCGGCGCAGCGTCTTGAAGTTCTTCTCGAAGTTCTTTTGTCTTGTAAGCATAATCAAAATTGACTACCGAGACATCCGGACGGTGGCGTGCTATAACCAAACCAAATGTTGACATTCCCGCGCCAACATCCATAACTGACCCGCCATCGGGGATGCTGTGTAGGCACGCTTCAAGACTCGAGTACCCATAGGCGGGTATTAGCTCTGACGAACGTCGCCCTGTCACCGGGGCCAAAAGATATTGGTGCATTTTTACTATTATACATTATTTATACAAAAATAGCAATATTCTTACCTATCCAACCACAGAGATCTCTCTACCCCTTTTGCCCTAGTGTGTAGTCGAGATATGCACTTATGAAGGGGTTTAGGTTACCAGCAAGAACATCGTCAGGGTCAGTGCTGGTGTAGCCTGTGCGGAGGTCTTTGACCTGTTTATAAGGGTGAAGTACATAGCTGCGAATCTGGTTACCCCAGGCTGCTTGCTCGTTTGGGCCTTTGAGGTCACTGAGTTTTTCAGCGTGTTGCTCCATCTGCAGTTGCGCGAGTCGGGAACGCAAAATAGTCATGGCCGTTTCACGGTTCTGCAGCTGACTACGCTCGTTTTGGATGGCCACGACGATACCCGTTGGCAGATGTGTCACCCGTACAGCAGAGTCGGTGGTGTTGACGCTCTGACCACCATGGCCGCCGCTGCGATACACGTCAATTTTGAGGTCTTTATCATCAATTTCTACGTCTTCTGGGGTATCGATTTTGGGCATGATCTCTACTTTGGCAAAACTGGTTTCGCGGCTTTCGGCATTAAAAGGGCTCAGCCGAACCAAGCGGTGCACTCCGTGCTCACCACGTAATTTACCGTAGGCGTAGACTCCGGAGATTTCCAGGGTAGCACTTTTGATACCGCCCTCATCAGCCGCCGATTCTTCAATCATAGTAACCTGACAGTCATTTTGCTCGGCCCAGCGCACGTACATGCGCATGAGCATTCCTGCCCAATCTTGTGCATCCGCACCACCTGCTCCAGCATGCAAGCTAAGGATCGAGTTGTGGTCGTCGTATGCACCGCTAAATTTAAGTTCTTCTTTAAGTTTTTCGAAAGAAGTTTCAAGCACTTTCACCTGGGATGCGATTTCTGAGGAGAGAGTTTCGTCTTGGAGATCCAAAAGCTCACTCGCCTCTGCGACACCCGTTTGTAGCTGCAACCATGGTTCAACACGATTTTTTAGACTCGATTGTTCTCGCAAAACCTGTTGGGCGTGCGCTTGGTCTTGCCACAATTCTGGGTCCTGAGCAGCTTCGTTGAGCTTCTCCGCACGAGCCCTAAGGTCATCTAACCCAATTTTTTTACATGCATCGGCCACCTGGACTGCAAGTTCATCTAGTTGCACGCGTAGTGGCTCCACAACTAGACCTCCTTGTACTGCCAAAGTGGCTCAATTTGCTTGTTGAGCTGTGCCGCTAACTCGGGCGTGGTACTGCCGTACAGCCCAAGGCCGCCAATGCCATCGCTAAACATCGCGCGGGTCGCATCGACAATCGCTTGTTTTGTCACCGCCTGAATTCGCTCGGGATACTTGTAATAGTCGTCAACATATTCATCAAAAAAGTAGCGTCCCGTGTAGCCACCAGCCGTGCTCGCCACAGTTTGTGCACTACGCTGGTAGCGACCAATTGCATAGGCCTGCGCGGCGGCAATATCGGCTTCGGCTAGTTCCCCGCGAAAAACATTGCCCAGTTGCTCGATCACAATATCAAAAAGCGCCGGAGCGTTTACGACCGAAACCTGACTTCCGAACCATAAGTTGCTACTGAGTTTAATCTGCTGATAACCCGAGTTCATACTGTAGACAAGGCCGCGCTCGCGGGCGGTACCAAGTATCTTAGAGTAGAGCGTTTCGGTCAAGATGGCATTTGCCACCCCGAGTGCATCAAGCTCATGCTCTTCCAAGCGGCGGTTTAAAAATGTGTCGATGTAAAAATAGAGCGTGTCCACACTGGAATTATGGATGCTCACCGGGGTTTTTAGCGGCTGCACAATCTCGTCTGGCATTGGGAAACGCTCGCCACGGGGTAAATCGATTGACTCGAGCATTTGCATGATTGTGCCGCGCCTTTTGCCGATATTACCGGCAATAACAAAGCGCATATTGTCTGTGGTGTGCGTGCGGCGGTAGTGCTCACGGACGTCGTCGAGCGAGACATTTTCCATCAGGTCCAGGCGATCTTTGTCGGCTTCAGCCACCAACCCGTAAGCCTTTCGGCTCGCCGCGCCAAGCTGGCGGTAGTGGTTGTTCGCACGGGCAGCTAGCTCTTCACGCACGTTGCCAAACTCCGCATCAAATTCTTCCTGCAAAAATAAAGGTCTTGAGATCGCTATACCTAGCAAACTAAACACACGTTGCCACTCAAAATCAGCACATTCTATCTCGTACACGATATCGTAGACATCGGTAGAGGCGTTGCTATAGGCACCGTTTTTTTCGACCTCTGCCTGGAAATCACGCGCCCGAGGAAACTCGTCGTTTGCCCCAAGTAGCACATGTTCCATAAGGTGAGGTGTTTCCCATTTTTTCCGCTCTACCAAATATTCGCCGGCACGGAAATTAATATACACATCCATGACAGTTGCATCGGGTATGTGTACCAAGAGCCCTTTAGCACCGTTTGTGAGGATGATTTCTTCGACAGTATGCTTCATGATCTAGTTCGTAGTTTGTAGTTAAAACACTACCAAACCACCCGCTAAAAACTATTTACGCTTGCGGGCTTTAGCCTTTCGTTGACGCTCGGCTTTATTGGCTTTTGCGCGTTTTTTTGAGGTAGAAGTTGTTTTAGTAGGCGCTTTTTTAGTTGTGCCAGATATGAAGTCGGCTTCATCAAACTCGGTGCCCTCAGCCATTATTGCCCCTGCATTGCTAATGGAGTTGCGTGCCGCGAGCGTCAACTCTGTCTCAATCGGTTGATCAAGCTCATCAACATCAACTGGTTCTGCGTGGAATAAGGCCCGCACCACATCGTGACGAAGATCGTGCTGCATCTGCTCAAAGATCAGCTGTCCACGGCGACGATATTCAACAAGTGGGTCACGCTGACCAACACTCATCCAGTGAATCCCTTCACGGAGGTGATCCATGTTTTCGAGGTGCTGCATCCAGAGGTTATCGAGAATCTGTAGGTAAGCGTCGCGTTCGACCTTACGCATAATTTCAGGGGTAAACGCCGCCTCGCGGCCCTTATACATCTCTTTGGCTTCTTTGCTGAGCGTCTTGCCTACCGTATCAGCCGACGAAGCAAACACGCGGTCGAGTGCCGGATCGTCAAGCGGCAAAAGCTCGGTAACCATCGCCTCATATTCATCACCGGTGCGCTCAGGGGCTTCAGAGAGTAAACGAACCTCTTCATCGATATAGACTTTTACACGTTTACTGATGTCGTCTGCTTTCAAAATTTCCTTACGCATAGCGTAGGTTGCCTTGCGGTGACGGTTCATCACATCGTCGTACTGTACGACGTTTTTACGCTGATCAAAGTGGAAGCCTTCTACCTTCTTTTGAGCATTTTCGAGGCTCTTAGAAATCATGCGGTTCTCAATTGGCACATCATCATCCACTTTGAGTCGGTTCATGATACCCGATATGCGGTCGCCACCAAAGATGCGCATGAGGTCGTCTTCCGTGCTGACGTAGAACTGCGAAACACCCGGGTCACCCTGGCGGCCGGCACGACCGCGCAACTGGTTGTCGATACGGCGTGATTCGTGGCGTTCGCTACCAATGACAAACAGACCACCAAGTTCCTTGACCCCTTCACCAAGCATGATGTCGGTACCACGACCGGCAATATTGGTCGCCAGTGTCACCGCACCTTTTTGACCGGCTTGAGCAACGATTTTGGCTTCTCGCTCGTTGTTTTTCGCGTTCAACACCTGATGAGGTACGCCAGCTTTGGTAAGCAGACCACCAAGCTTCTCGTTCTTCTCGATACTTGCTGTACCGATGAGTACTGGCTGACCTTTTTCGTGCAGCTCTTTGACTGTTTTTACAATAGCCTTAAACTTGGCTGTTTCGTTGCGGTAGATTCGGTCTGGGCGGTCTTCGCGTACCACCTTTCGGTTCGCTGGGATCTCGACCACATCTAGTTTGTAGATTTGGTGGAACTCTTCGCTCTCGGTCATCGCCGTACCGGTCATACCAGAGAGTTTGTCATAGAGCCGGAAGTAATTCTGGAACGAAATGGTGGCAAGTGTCATTGACTCTTGCTGTACTTCTACGCCCTCTTTAGCCTCAATTGCCTGATGAAGACCTTCGTTATAGCGCCGACCAGCCAGTAAACGGCCCGTAAATTCGTCGACAATGACAATTTCACCGTCATTAGTGACCACATAATCTTTATCACGTTTGAACAAAGTTTGTGCTCGAAGTGACTGCTCCAGGTGATAAATAGTACGGATGTGCTCACTCGCATAGATGTTGTCTATGCCGAGAATTTTCTCAATGCGGTCAATGCCCTTGTCGGTCAAAATGACCGTTTTACGCTTTTCATCTACCTCATAGTCACTGCTTTTAAGTTGTCGCACGGTGCGAGCAAACTGCTCATAGGCGTTACCCGGGGTAACACTTGGGGCACTAATAATGAGCGGTGTGCGAGCCTCATCGATAAGGATGGAGTCCACCTCGTCGACGATGGCAAAGTTAAGGTCACGCTGGCGCAACTGATCTGTCTCGCGCACCATATTATCTCGAAGGTAATCAAAGCCAAATTCGTTGTTGGTACCATACGTAATGTCTGCAGCGTAAGCTTCCTGACGAGTACATGGGCGCAGGTGGTTGAAACGTGCGTCATCGTGGTCTTCGTTATTAAATTTTGCGTCATAGATGTACGAGTGATCAGCCATGATAACGGCGGTAGACAGACCGAGAAAATCATATACTTGGCCCATCCAGCCTGCGTGTAACTGTGCGAGGTAATCGTTGACCGTAACGAGGTGAGCTCCCTTACCTTCGATGGCGTTTAGATATAGCGGCAGTGTGGCCACCAGTGTTTTACCCTCACCGGTTTTCATCTCAGCGATGTTGCCTTCATGCAGCACAATACCACCGATGAGCTGTACGTCGTAGTGACGCTGCCCAAGTGTACGAGTCGCTGCCTCGCGCACCAAAGCAAAGGCATCTGGCAAAATACCGTCAAGTGACTGTTTTTTGAGCTTACTGCGCAGTACATCAGTTTGTTCACGCAGTTCTTTGTCGCTCATTTTTTCATATTTCGGCGCGAGATCGTTAATGGTACGGACCCGCTTTTTAAGGCGTTTGATTGTTTTGGCCTGCGGGTCACCGAGAATCCGCTTCAAGACTCTGTTCATACTTCCCTGTTACTCCTCCGTTAGCAGTCGCTTGTCAGTAGCTACTTTTAAATACCAGTCTATTGTACTCTGTTTTGACGCTGTTGGCGAGAGGGTTAATCAGCGTTTTTTTGACCACGCAGCGCACGGGCAATTTTATGCCGCAGCGCTTGTTTGCCATGCTTCGTTTTATAGTCCGCAAGCTGCCGTTTAAGCTCAGCTGCGGCAATATCGAGCGCCGCATAGGCGTGATCAGCCCTTTCACTCACCGTAAGCGTATCTTCGGGGAGGGCTAGCACCAACCGACACGTCTTTTGGTCTTTCCCCTTACTCGCTTTTTCTAGCGAAAAGTGCACATCAAGCTTAGCAGATTCTCGGGCTTTACGAGGTATGTACTTTTCGAGTGCCACGACCTTGGTCGCGCAGTATTTTTTGAGTTTTGGCAGGTTTTCTAACCCCTCAGCGCTAAATGTATAGTTGATCATGCTATATCTTTTCCCGTCCGCCCATATACGGCCTGAGTACCTCTGGTATGACCACATCGCCTTCAGCCGTTTGAAAGTTTTCAATAATCGCAATTAGCGGCCTTTCAGAAAAGGCGGTCGCGTCATTTGTATGGACGAGCTCAACCACCCCATCACTTTTACGTACTCTAGTTTTCATCGGTCGCGCCTGATAATCGGTGATGTAGTCGGCGGTGTGGGTTTCGCGGTATTGCCCCTGACCCGGCAACCAGACATTGATATCAACGCCTTTGGCATTGGGCCGGCCAATATCTGCCGTACACTTTTCGAGCACTTGGTGATGCAATCCTAAGCTCTGCAATAGGTGTTCCTGGATTGCTACTAAAAATAAATGTTCGTCAAAAGATGTCTGTGCCGTTGTGAAGCATTCCATCTCAAGCTTGTTGAACTGATGCAACCTAAGAAAACCTTCCGTATCTTTGCCGTACGTACCTGCTTCGCGGCGAAAAGCCGTGGTGTAGCCCACCAGCCTGATCGGCAACTCCGACTCAGGCAAAATTTCATCGATATACATGGGCGAAAGCGTGTGTTCGGCGCTTGCGTTCAGCCAGAGATCTTCGTCTTCGATCTTATACGTTTGTTCTTCTTTGTTCAGCCGCCCGGTCGCCTGGAAAACTTCTGTCCGTGCCATAGCGGGTGGCAATACCGGTGTAAACGGCTTATTGGTGACGTTTTCAAGCCCGGTTTTGTCGATGATCTCTTGCAGTGTTTCGGGGTTCGTCAATGTATTCAGCCCATACTGCCATAACGCAAACTCCAGCAACACTAAATCGCCCTTGAGATACACGAAACGGTTGCCTGCGATTTTGGCAGCACGTTCTTTATCGAGCCACCCTTTTTCGTTCGCTATCTCCCAGTGGTTTTTGGGGGTAAAATCAAACTCTGGTTTTTCGCCGTATGTGCGCACTACCACATTTTGATCCTCGCTGTCGCCGACAGGCACCATATCAAGCGACACATTGGGCACCGCCTTGAGCGCGGGCCAGTACCGCTCGTCTAACTCACGCAACTCTGCCTCTGCGGCTGTGACTTTTTCGCGGAGCTGTTTACCTCTATCGATCTGTTCTGGAGTAGGTTTTTGTCCTTTCATTTCTGCTGTCAGCGTATTGCGCTGTGCGCGAAGCTCTTCTACCTGAACGAGTAGGCTGCGGCGTTTTTCGTCGAGCTTCAATAGTTCGCCTATATTAATATCGCGGTAACCTTTTTCTTCGGTTTTTTTTTGGACGAGTTCGGGATTGTCTCGGATATATTGTATGTCTAACATGGGTTGATTCTTTCTCTCATGAATTTGATAAAGGTCTAGGCAGCACTGCGCGCTGACATGCCTCGGCAAGCACGTCCCCCGTGCCCGCACACACCTCCATCGGCCATAGCGTTATGTTTCATGCCTCTAGTATACCCTTTCGCCCCTAAAGAGTTAAGCTCGAATATTATGCGTGCCTTATCGCCGCTCACACCAATATTTTTCACCTGGGATGGTGTTTTATCATCTGTTGGCTTCACTTGGGATTGTTTTTGAGCGCCTCTAGCGTTAGTGTGGTGCGCGAGCGGGCGTAGGTGCAAAATTCGCAGGCGCCGCCCATGGCGGCAGTGCCGACGGGTGGCATGGTGTCGGATTCCATGCAGTTTTTCATATCTATAAGAGTTTGGTCAACCCACTCGCTTTTACCCTGGTGCGGAAACACGTGTGTTTCAAATTCGACTACCCCGTCGAACGAGTCTTTGCCTGGGTTGCCTGTCGCATAGACAAAGTAGCCCGTGTCGCTGACTTTGAAGTCGTTTTGCCGGAGCAGCCACTGATACACTTCCATTTGCCGGCGGTACATGTCGTGCCATGTGCCCTCCGCGCCAAGCGCCTTCACTGGCTGTGCTTTGGCAGTGGCCTTATAGTCTACGACCATAAGCTCACCTGCAGGATCAACCCACACGTCATCAACCGCCCCAAAAATGTGCAGGTTGGTTGGTTTGTGTAGCGTCGTAATGCCCGTAAAGTTGTGCCGCCAGGTGTCAAGATCTTTGTGAGCATATGGTACGGCATCGACACCAAATTGTTTCATGAGAGGGTGCGGCTTTTTTTGCCCGCGGTAGAGGTCAAACTCTTTTTTAAATAACTCGTCGATGGCTTTATTTATATTAAAGGGTGGACCGCTCGGCCGAGTGATCTTGTGGCGCACATCGAGCCAAAAACAGCGTGGACACTGCATATAGAGCTCAATTTTACTGCGGCTGAGTTTGTACGGCGCCGTTTGGCCAGGCTGGTACGGTAAAGAACGCTCCCTCATGTATGACATAGGAGTCTATTGTACCACTTTACTGTGTTGTCGGAGACTGAGTTTGTTGCTGGAGCTGCTCAGAAACGCCTACGCTTGCTTTGAGATATTTCTCGCCGTTACTGAGTGTTGCAGCAACCTTAAAGCCGACGCATTTCGCTTGGAAGTTATCACAAGAGTAACCGTCGCTCGCCACTGGTGCATAAGCGTATTGCCCACTCGTCGGACTTTCGCTCAGCGTATCAAAATAGCCATCTGGGTCAGTAAATGTGTCGCTCGAAACACCAGGCATATGGGTAGCTCGCCAGGTGGCATTATCTAGCTCATCAAAGCTCGGGTATTCTCCTTTTTCAGCGTAATGTCTTTCGAGTTGGGCAGTAATTGAGTTTATTTCTGCTTTGCGCTCTGTGTCGTTTGTGCCACTTTGTACCGTATTCGTCTCTGCCGTATACGCCGAAAAGGCAAATATCGCCACAATTGCAGCCAAATAGAGCGCCATAAGTATGCCAAAAACAATTTTCATCGTTTTGCCATTTTTGGCATAGCCACGCAGCGGTCTACCCTGCTCATCTTTGACGCTACCAAAAAGGAATAAAATGAAGTCTACAAGCGCCCAAATGCCCAAGCCACCGAGCGTAAGTAGCTTGGCAACTCCAAGACCTACCTGCCCCATGTAAAAACGATCAACACCAAACTGCCCCACAAAAAACGACAGCAGCACCGCAGGCACATACTCTTTAGTCGTGCTCTCTCCGCCAGCACCCACCGGCTGCGCATAAGCATACTGGGGGATCGGCTGACCACTCGGCGAAGTAGGCGGTAATGGTCCCTGTGCGTACGCGTGGCCAACCGCAGCAGGAGGCTCGACCCTTGGTTTCGCTGTTTTATCCGGTTTTTGACTCAAAATCGGGCCGCTACTGCTCGCCGCAGGCACTGAAGTATAGCCCGAGTGGCGATCCTCTTGCTTCGGCTGATGCTGATATCGGTTTTGGTGTTCTGAATGGTCTTTGGGAGGTTCCATAATTATTCCTTTTAGTACGTGTTTGCTTACTACTTTGTGATTATATGCCTTTTTGGTCTTTTGGCATAAGTATTTTGCGTAAGTCCTCCACTTGGTCTACTAACTTGTCGGGATTTAAGAGCGCCAAACTATCGCGACCAGCATAGCCCCACGACACAGAAATTATTCGCAGGCCAGCCCCACGAGCTGAAACAACATCAATCTTTTCATCTCCCACGCACCATAGCTTTTTGGGGTCAATTTCTTCTCGCCGAACTACCTTTCGCATGGCGCGAGACTTAGACAAAAAGCTGGCCCCGCCATATACACCGTCGAAATAGCTGTCTAAATCGTGCCACTCGAGGTACTTTTTGACATTTGCAGATCGATTTGTGCTCACGACAAAAAGCTTCACGCGTGCATGATACAGATCACGGATAAGTTCCGCCATCCCTGGGAATACTTTGATGCTGCGCAGGTGCCTGCGTAGCAGTCGGCGCCCCCAAATAGCCAAGTAGACGATTTTCCAGATGGGTACTCCCATCTCTCTCGCTACCACGTACATTGACTTGCTCCGCATGGATTTCACACGCTTCTCTGTCACGCGCGCGGTCTTGTGTACCTCGCCGTACATATACATGAGCGCGGGCAGACTGTCAGCAATCGTACCATCGAAATCAAAGATGACTGCTTTCATACTCCCATTGTAACAAACAAAGCGAAGCTAGACTTCGCGGCGATGGATGTCGTCGTGGTTAAGGCCAAAGTAGTGGGCGACCTCGTGCCAAAGCGTGTGATAAACCTCTTGGGCGAGCTCACGTTCGTCATTCACCGAAGCAAGCAGTGGCTTTTTAAACAAAGTGATCACGTCTGGCGGCAAATCTAGCCTGCCCTGTCTCTTCGCAAGTGGCACTCCCTGATATAACCCCAGAAGCGTTTGGTTGCAGTGCAGTTTTAGCTCAGCACGCTGCTCCTCACTGGGTTCGTCCTCTACCACGATGGCAACATTTTTGACTGCTTCACGGTGGGTTTTAGGTAGCCGCTCAAAAGCTAGCCCCACGAGCTCATGAAATCTCTCATCAGAAATATCAGAGAACAACGTAATCCCCACATGTAGCAGCCCCGAACCTCTTAACAGCCATACATGGGACATCGACCAGTCCGGTCTTGCACGCGCCAAGAAGCATGATGAGATCTAGTTGATCTTCCAAATTTGGTGGCATAGAGACAGGGTTAAGAAGCTCAATATCATCGAAGGTCAACAAAAGTATTCTTGATCTTGTGGCAGGGTTGAGGTAATCACCCACGGCTGCAAGTTTCCCTAAGAGGTGTACCGCGATATCATACCTTTTCTTTTTTCCTCCCTGCAATTCAATAGCTTCTGTCGCATCGGGTATAAAGCTACCGAGAGTTACCCAAAAATACTCGTCAAGGAGTCTGCATATTTCACTCTGCTCAACCCCTAGTGTCAAAAGACGAGAATGTTCAGCATAGTCAGGGAGCAAAGACTGGCTAGCAAACTGCACATCACGAAGCATATCTACGGCAGCTGTACCAGTGGATTCACGCAAGATTCCAGGAACTTCAATTGCCATTTTTAAACAACTCTGGGTATGTGGCCTTGGTAGTGGCGTCGACTTCGCTACGCATGGCTGGGAAGGTCACGCCTTCTCGGGCGCTCACACCCTCTAGGCTCCAAAAAACGCGTTCACTCCAACCAAAACCACAGGCTGGCGGCATACCGTATTCGAGCGCCTCAACAAAGTCGATATCCATCATTTGCGCTTCGTCGTCACCTGCGTCGCGTAGAGCCTGTTGCTCGAGAAAACGCTCGTACTGGTCGATAGGGTCGTTGAGTTCGCTAAAAGCCTTACACATCTCGCTGCCACCAAAGACGAGGTTGAACTGCTCGGTTAGCTCTGGCTTGCCGGCTTGTATTTTGGCAAGCGGCTGCATGAAGGTTGGCATGTCGACGAGAAAAGCAGGTCCCGCCAGGTCTTTACGGATGTTTTTCCAAAGTTTGTCGAGACTGCGGAGGCGGTTATCGGTCTTCTCGACCTCAAGTTTGTGCGCACTCAGCTGCGCCTGGATGTCTTCCATGCTGGAGTTAAAGACATCTATGTCGTACTTTTCGGCCAAAATACCCACAAAGCTAATGCGCGGAAAATGCGTGCCGTCTGCTCCAAAATCGACCTGCTTGCCATCTGCCAGCGTAAACTGCCTCGTTCCCCAAGTGTCGTCGCAAACCTTGCGAATCAGTCGTTCGGTGAGCTCCATACCCATTTCCCAGTCAGCGTACGCCCAGTACCATTCCATGGCGTTGTGCTCGGGCAGGTGCTCGTCGCTGTAGTTTTCATTGCGAAAACGCGGGCCCACGTCAAAGACTTTTTCGTAGCCCGCCACTAAAAGTCGTTTTAGTGGTAATTCGTGCGAAATACGCAGATAAAAATCTTGGTCGAGCGCGTCCATGTGGGTCACGAACGGGTTAGCGTCTGCCCCGCCCGCGACGCTTTCGAGCACGGGGTTGTTGATTTCTAAAAAGCCTTCACCCTGCAAAAACTCGCGGGTCGCTCGCCAGAAACGACTGCGCCGCACAAACCGCTGTTTGACGTCTTCGTTGACATTAATGTCGACATATCGGCGCCTGAACCGCTCTTCTTTGTTGGTAAAGCCATCTTGTTTGCTCGGTAGCGGCCGAAGGGCTTTGGTGAGCAAACGAAGTTTGGTGACCT
The DNA here is from genome assembly GCA_964393815.1 of uncultured Candidatus Saccharibacteria bacterium. GTDB lineage: Bacteria > Patescibacteriota > Saccharimonadia > Saccharimonadales > UBA4665 > JAGXIT01. Next base: position 30,984 of record CAYMUP010000007.1, read on the forward strand.
CAACTGACTCTTCGCCGGTTTGCGACTTTGCCACCTTGCCGGTCACTTCTACAAAATCGCCGGTGTCGAGTAGACCTAAGTGTGACTGCAGTAGCTCACTCTCAGCGTAATCTGCTTTATCATCCTCTTCACGGCGCCAAATGAGTTGTAGTTCGTCCGCCTCGTCGCCACGAATGACCACAAATGCCAGCTTGCCAAACTTACGAATCGATACAATTCGACCCACAGTCGTGACACTGCTGCCTTCGAGCTCAGAAAACTGCCGATGAATAGTTTGAATGGTGTGCGTGCGGGTCGCCCCAGCTGGGTATGGGTTTACGCCAAGCTCTTTTAGTTCTGTAAGCTTACGCAAACGTTCATCCCGAAAGTCTTTTAGTGTTGCCATGACCCCTATTGTACCGAAAGAATCCGCAAATAGGCAAAATTTGAGTAAAAGATTGCATTTTTCATAATAGTGTGATATAATGAAGAATCATGTCCGTTTTGGAAGTTTCTCCAGTTTTTTACCCCGACTCCCCTGTCCACCAACGCCCAACTGGCGTAAACGGTGAATGGGAGCTAGTGCCTTCCGACCGGTGGAACCTCGACCAAAGAATTGCTGCTGCCACCCACGGCGTGGTAACTCTTGCAAATGCCACCACCCTTCTCGGTGCGGCTATCACACATAACGGCATCAAAGACTTGGCAACGAACCACCCCGTACGCGGTACGATTAAAATCATGGCGGGGCGTACAGCTGACCTATTAGACGGCAAAATTGCCCAGTGGCGCGGTACTAGGTCTGCCGTCGGTGCAGCCACCGACGCCGGAGTTGATAAACTATTGCTTACCGACGCCTGCCTGATGCTGACCCGAGCTCATATCCTCCCACCACATTTGACTACAGCCACCCTTATCGCGCAGACGCGAATTATGGCCAAAAACACAACCATAAAACAACACGGCGGCGAGCCAAACCCAAACCAACACGGCAAGCACGCGATGTTTGCCTCTTGGACGGCGATAGGGTCTTATTGCCTCGCGAATGTTTTTGAAACCCGTCAGCGACCTACGCTTGCAAAAACCTGCACCACTGTGGCCCTAGCGGCAGAACTCGCGGCAACCGCGTACAGTGTGCGAGCCATCGCTGGCTATGACCAGCAAATCACCGACCTCTCGAGCAGCAAACTATAGCGTCTAGCGAATGTAGTAAATGACCTGGACAGTGTAGGTCAGTTCGTTTTGGCCGGGCTGGACTTCTAGACTAGCCGTGTCTCCAGCAGCCATGGTCTTTGCGCCCATACTCGACAACATTGGGTACCCCCCAAAACCGTAGCCGTCATCACTCACACTTTTGATTTTGCCGACTTTAAAGCCAAGGTTACCCGCTTGCTGATCTGCCTTGGCGCGCGCGTCTTTGGTGGCTGCATCGCGGCCTTTTGACTCCAACTCTTTGCGCTTTGCTTCACTAAAAGTGGCCTGCGGCGTTACAGCCCCAGTAGGATTGGTCGTCACCAGATAGTCTTGGGCTTTCTGAGCTGCCTCACGTGTATGTGTCGTGGCCGTTACTTGGAGCGAATAGGTATGTGTTTTGCTCTCTTGATCATAATAGTAATAGTCACGGTAACCCGTAGCATTTGTTTTGATATCTTTGTCGGCGACGCCGGCTTTTTTAAGCCCCGCGACAACTTCGCCGCTCTTGGCGGTTAGTTGTGCGAGTCCAGCCGCTTTATCGGCGTTTTTAAACTCATAGTTGGGGTAAAATACATATTCGTCTGGCTCTGCTTTCAGAGTGGTGGTGCCACTTACCTGCACCGTACGATCGCTGGTCTTTGAAGCACCGTCCCACGGTCGCCACGCTAGTAGCAGACCAACCGACAAAAGCGCCAGAACAGCCACAAGCCACCACGGATTTACACTAAGACTTAGTGTTTTGTTGTAGCTCGGCTTCGATTGGTTTGCTTGCTGATCCATACCCTACCCTCCATTGTTTATATCGTCATTGTGACTTAAGAGTGGCAAAAAGTAAACAGCGTTTGGCTAGTGGATGGCGTGGACGGTGTACGTTGTGGCGCCAGACGGACGAGTAATTTCCACCTCGTCGCCTTCTTTTTTACCGAGCAACGCCTGACCAATGGGAGATTCGTCAGAGATTTTCTGAGCAATTGGGTCAGCTTCGATAGTGCCCACGACCTGCACTACCATTTCTTTACCGCCCGCTTCTTTGAGGGTGACGGTAGAACCGAGGCAAACTTTTTGGCTTTTACTAGCGGTGATAAGCTCGACATTCGCGAGGATGTGTTCGATTTCGTCGAGACGACCCTCGATTCGCTCCTGGTCTTGACGCGCCGACTGGTATTCAGCGTTTTCAGCAAGATCACCCATCTCACGGGCGGTTTTGATTGCCTCTGCTGTTTGGACTCGTTTGGCACGCAGTTCTTCCTGCTCTTGTTCCAGCTCTGCGACACCATCTTTTGTCAAATGAAACTTCTTCACCATCATAGTGTTTTCTCCTTTTTGCTTGTCTCGTCTGCAAATGTACGTTTATTGAATTCTTAGGGTTCTAATCCTTGACCAGCTACTGCCGAAAGTACCGCCACGTAGCTCGGCCTCATAGTACCTGTCTACACAGTTTTGGTCAATGCTTTTATGAGCTCGTCGGTCGTCATCATCTGCGAGTCAGCGGACACGCGCTCTTTGTACTCGTGCTTGCCGGCTTCGAGCGTCTTGGCACTTACCACCACACGGTGTGGTAATCCAATAAGATCGGCGTCAGCAAACTTTTCACCCGGACGCTTGTCGCTGTCATCCCACAGCACGCTTACGCCTGCCGCCTCAAGCTCATCGTGTAGCCTAGCCGCCTCAGCCATCACTGCTTCGTCACTGCCAAGCGACGCAAGATACACGCGGTACGGAGCAATGCTGTCTGACCACACCAACCCTCGCTCGTCGCTGTCTTTTTCGGCGATGACGCCCATTACACGGGTAATGCCGATGCCGTATGAACCAATGTAGAGCGACTGCAACTCGCCGTCTTGCCCCGTAAAATGTAGGTCCATTTCGTCGGTTTTCTGCGTACCAAAGTTGAAAATGTTGCCGACCTCTGCCGTCTTGACCTTTTCGAGTTCTTCTCGTGCTATGCCGAGCTCTTTGACCGCGTCGTCCAGGACTTCTTCGTTGATGGCAACACCCTTCTCACGGTTGATATAAATGTAATCTTCGCCGGCATCACAAATAGTCTGGAATTCGTGGCTAAATTTGGTAAAAGCTCCGCCACTTGCAAATGTCACGAACGTGTCGTCGCCGATACCAAGCCGTGCATAGACACGCTTATAGGCTTCGATAGCTTCGTCGTAATATGCTGCTAGGTCTTCTGCACTCGCGTGGAAACTGTACATATCTTTCATGACAAACTCGCGGCCGCGCATGATGCCGCTTTTGGCGCGCAATTCATTGCGCATCTTAGTCTGGAACTGGTAGAGGCTAACCGGCAGGTCTTTGTAGCTATGTACGTACTGCTTCATCATCTCAACGATGGGCTCTTCGTGGCTCCAGCCCAACCCAACCTCAGTCTCGTCTTGTAGCCGCGTCTTGAACCAAATATCAACGATCTCGTCGCTCCATCGCCCTGTGCGTTCCCACACGGCTTTATTTTGCAAACTCGTCATAATGAGCTCGTTGCTGCGGATAGCGTTCATTTCTTCGCGCACGACGCGCTTGATGTTTTCGACCACCCTGAGCCCAAGCGGCAAATAGGCGTACGCGCCCGCCATTTCTTTGTAGACATAGCCTGCGCGGATGAGCAGCTGGGCGTTTTTAGCCACTTCGTCGGCAGGCGCTTGTTTGAGTGTTTTGGTAAAAAGCTGGGATGTTTTCACTTGGGATTCCTTTTTAACAGATTAGAGTTTCACTTGGTTGGTTAAAATGAAAAATTACCGCCGGAGCGGGATCGTCGAGAAAGCTACTGGCAGAAGCTGGCTTATCATGTTGCTTTGATTGTACCTTACCCGCCCCAGTTTCGCTAGAAAAAAGCTACTTGGCGAGGAAAAGTGCGGCGAAAGCGATGAAGTTTTTGAGCATATGCACGCCCACACCTGCCCAGATACTGCCGGTTTTTTCTCGGAGCACACAAAGCACAAAAGACAATACAAACGTGTCGATCGCCGCTATCCAAAGTGGTGGCGCGCCGCTTCCAAACTGCAGGTGCCCGACTGCAAAAAGAATGCTGGTGAGCAGCACGGCGTAACGCGCACGCAACAATGATCGAAGGTTGGTGTATAAGAATCCTCTAAAAAGCACTTCTTCGGCAAGTGGCGCAAGCACAACGAGACTTACAAGCGTGAGGATAAGCTCGCCTGGCGCATGCGCACCGTCAAAGCCAATTTGTTGTTTTTGTTCTAGGTCTATACTGGGAACAAAATTGTAAATGAGTGCTGCGATCAACATGTAACCCACCATATAAACAGCCATGCCGAAAAGTGCCCAACCGAGATACCGAATATGCGGTTTGTCGAGACCGATGTCGCGCAGGTGCAAGCGCTGAGCAAAACGCACGTAGGCATACACGCCAAAAATCGTCAGCGTTTCAGCGAGCAGTACGAAGCCAAACTGAGCAGCGATGGATTGTTGCGCCCAAGTAGCCGCATCGCCAGTGGATAGGTTTTTAAAAAATACCCCGACCGCTACCAGCAAAAAACCGGCCGCGAGCTGTGCAAGCAAAAACATGGCAAGCCCATATACTACCGCGAGAACGACCCAACGTAGTCTTGGTCGCTCAGGTACGCTAGGCTGCTCGCCTTGGTCAACCATAAGGTAGTTTAGAAAAACCTCTTTACGTCGACGATGGTGATGAGGACGATGAGCGCTAGAAGCGCCATAAAGCTCCATCCAACGATGGATTCTTCCATCTTGGGGGTTAGTCTCTTGGCTTTTGTGAAGCGGCTAAGCAGCATCATATAAAGCCTGCCGCCGTCGAGCGCCGGGATAGGCAAAACATTCATAATTGCAAGCGTCAGCGACAAAATGGCGATGATGAAAATCAAAAACGGCACACCGAGTGTCCCCATTTCTTTAAGGACCATGTAAATACCGACTGGCCCTGATACCTGACTGCTTGCTTCGGTTTGGGCATTTTGCCGTGCCACAGTATTGCCTGTAACTCCTCCAGCAATAATGCCGCCCAGTCCTTGCAGCGCGTGCCAGAGACCAGCGAGTGTCATCTTGGTAAGTTGCGCGGTCAGGCCAACGGCAACCACGGGCGCTGACCAAGTAGAACGTTTGATTTGATACTCGAACGGCACAACACCAAGGTACCCTTTGGGTTTACTGGTTTTTTGGCTGGCCGTCACCGTTTTTTCATCTAGAAGCTGCGCGGTTGTGTTTTTGGCTGCCCCTTGACGCGTGTAGGTTATGGTGACTTTTTTGCCCGCAAACTGTTTCGTTGCTTTGCTCATAGGTGTCTCGCCAATATTGACGGTTGTGACGCCATCGGAAATGCCCGTAACGATATCGAGACGATTGAGACCGGCTTTATCTGCCGGAGAGCCAGACTCAACTTGCCCAATCAGCACGTTTTGACTCGTAACTTTTGTGTCACTTTTGACCGTAAACTGGTCGGGTAACATGGCCGGTATGTGCGGCATACCAAACCACGCAAGCAGCGTAAAGAGCCCCAGCGCCGTAACGAGATTTACGAATACGCCCGCCAGCATTATCTTGGTTTTAGCCCAGTCGCTGGCTGCCCCAAAAGTACCCTTGCCCGTGTCAGAGTCGTGCTCGCCTTTTAGCTTAACGAAACCACCGAGAGGTAGGAGGTTTATCGTAAAATCCCAACCACCTTTCATCTTTTTGCCCCAGATTTTGGGTGGGAAAAAGATGCCAAATTCCTCGGCTTTAACCCCGTTTCGCTTGGCTGCCCAGAAATGTCCGAGCTCGTGGGCAATAACCAAGCCGATAAAGAGCAAAAGGCCCACTATAAGTAAAAATATCCCCATATGCTTAAAAGTATAGCAGTAAGCAGGCTAGGATCTAAACAGTAAGACCTACTGACTTAATTATTTATTACTAAATAGACGTGACACAGAGCCGCCACTCAGTATCTCAAAGAGTGCTCTACCGATTAACGGTGCTATGGGCAGCACGGTGAGCTTATCGCCAAGGTGCTTTTTGGCCATTTCAACAGGTAGCGTATCGGTAACAATTATGCGGTCTACGTCATCACTTGCGAGACGCTCTAGGGCTTTACCCGAAAATAGTCCGTGAGTGGCGGCAGCAATGACCTCTTTAGCGCCCGAGTCTTGTTTCAGGCTGCGTGCGGCAGATACCAGTGTCCCCGCCGTATCAATCATGTCATCGACTAAAATACACGTCAGCCCTCCAACAGTTGTTAGCCTATGCGTTCGGGTTATCTCACTGCTATTTGAAGGATCCCTCTGTTTCGCCAAAAAGTCGACAGAGGTCCCATGCACCCTCCCATACTGAAGTGACTCTTTCAAGCGACCCTCGTCTGGTGCGACAAAAATATATTTTGCCGGTTCGATTACAATTTTTCCAAGCTCACTTGAAATAATCGGCATCGCCTCAAGGTTGTCAAAAGGCCTATCAGTAATTGCTTGGATTTGCTTAGAATGTAAGTCAACGGCTACTAGCGCAGACATTCCCATAGCTTCAAGCGTCCGAATGTGCACCCTTGCGCCAACTGACTCTCTAGGGAGAGCCATTCGATCCCCTCTAGCATAAGGAAGATGAGCCTCAACAACGTATATTTTATGTGCGCTGGAGCCGCGCGCCCCGTCCACAAGGTGCAGTACAGATTGGATATTATCATTTTGGCTCCAAACAGCGCCAGATTCATCCCTTGTTCCACTTACACCCGTGCTTAAGATAACAACGTCTTTCCCGCGAACTGACTCAGTGTACCTGGTATACACTTCCCCGTTTGGGAAAATTCGTACATCCACTGGAGACAAGGGTATCCCCATGATAGAGGCTACTTCTTGGGCCAAATGAGGATGAGAATGGTTGGCGACAAGGACGGTTTGTTGTTTTTGTTCATCCGAGAGTTGCTCAGGTGTTGAGAACATGCCGCTACACTTTCATGATTTCGGCTTCTTTAGCCTTGCTTGCAGCCTCCACTTCGCTGCGTGTTTTTTGCACTGCATCTTCAACCTGAGCGCTCAAGCGTTTTGCATCGTCTTCGCCAAGCTCTTTGTCTTTTTTGGCTTTGTCGATCGCATCCATCGCGTCGTGACGAATGTTGCGCACGGCGATCATAGCGTCTTCTTGCTTGCCGCCCAGATTTTTGACGATTTCGCGGCGACGCTCTTCAGTCAGAGCTGGAATAGGTACGCGCACAACGCGTCCATCGTCACTGGGGTTGAGCCCTAGCGATGGATTCTCCCTGATGGCACTTGCAATTGCCTGTAAGTTACCGGGATCAAACGGTGTGATTTGTAACAGCTGTGCTTCCGGCGCAATAACATTTGCTACCTGGTTGAGTGGCGTAGGTGCTCCGTACGCTTCCACCATTACCCCATCAAGCATGCTGGCACTGGCACGACCCGTACGCAAGCTTTTGAGCTGCTCATGGTAGTGCTCTACCGCACCCGTTAGTTTCTTTTTGGCCTCATCGACCGCACTTTGTGGATTCATAGTTCTCCCCTTCTAACTGTTAGTATACAAGAAAGCGACAGAAACAACTCCTGTCGTTTTCTAAATGGTTTGCTTTCGTTAAGCTACTTCGCCAAGGGCGATGCGGCTAAAGCGGCGGACTACGATGTTTTCGCCAAGTTTCGCAATGTGCTCTTTGACGTGTTGACCAACGGTTACATCTGGATTTTTGATGAAAGGCTGATCGAGCAAGCAGCGTTCTGCAAAGTATTTTGCCAGCT
>CAYMUP010000008.1:0-32023 GCA_964393815.1 uncultured Candidatus Saccharibacteria bacterium
CTACGTGCAAACAAAGCAAAACGCCGACTCTAAAAGTCGGCGGGTTGTTTTGGTGCGTGAGAGAGGACTTGAACCTCCATGCCTTGCGGCACTGGCTCCTAAAACCAGCGTGTCTACCATTCCACCACTCACGCGAATACGATAGCTCTATGATATTACCCGATTTTGCGGTAGAAAACCAGAGTAATGTCACCCAGTGGTTTGACGATTGCCTTTTCTAAGTCGTTTAGAACACGAACTGGCTCACTGCTCGGCCATGAAAGCACAAAGACACCACCTGTCTTGACATGCGCCCCTAGCCTTTCAATAACATCTGGGCGAATATCCGTATAGGGTGGATCGGCGATAACTACGTCAAACTGCCGGGATTGGTTATTGCGTGACCAGCCACTAATGTTCTTACGAAGCACTGTCACACTACTTTCAAGACCAAGCGATTTTACATTCGCAGCGATAGTTTTAATGGCTTCCACATCGACATCAATGGCCAGCACCTCGCTTGCACCCCGACTCACCGCCTCGATTGCCACTGCACCGCTACCCGCGTATGCGTCAAGCACTGTTAGCCCCTCGACATCACCCAGCACATTAAATATTGCGCCACGAGCTTTTTCACTCATAGGGTGTGTCCGGTGAGTTCGTGGGCTTTCAAATATTCTACCCCCAAGATTTCCTGCTATCACCCTCATGTTTTCTGTTCTTTCGCGGCATAAAGTGCACTGAGCCAGACAAGCGTCACGGTTTTAATAATCTTTGGCACCAACTCTTTCCTCACAAGCCGGGCAAGCTTTGGCGTCCATCCTGTTTGATAAAATTTGTCATAAAGTGCTTGCTCTGCTATCTCACGTGCGACCATTTTAAAATAGTCCTCGTAGCCTAGTTTTTGGATGGTTTTAACGTCTTGCTTTGTAATCACCACCTGTTTTTTGCGCATGGGTAGTATAAGCACCGCAACACCTACTTCAAAAGCTATGTGCGTTGCCAGTAGTCCTTTATCGCCCCACATCTGCCAGTTGTGCAACACTTTTTCGCTCAAGTTATCGCCGTGCATGATGAGCTTTTCTTTAGGCGTTGTCCGCGACTCTATGCCGCGACCACCCCGGAGTCGCATCAGCTCCTCTTCGTACGGATAGTGGTGAGCGGGCGTCAGGCCGTCCACCAATGCATGCGCGAGCCATGCAGCCTCAAACCCCGCACGCGTCTTATTGCCCTCGGCAAGCGCACCGACGAGTGCCTTATGATGGCCATCTATGATATCGAGGATTTGTCTATCTTGGGGATCGAAGGGATCATAGTAGTGCCAAGGCTCATCTTGCGCAGGTGTTTTAGTTTTGACGCCGTCAGGGCCGTCGCGCCCTTCAAACTGGATGATTTGTTTGCGCACTGGAAACTGGGCGATTTCTTCAGCCGTGGTTAGTTCCTTTAGATGGGCATATGCGAGCCGATCTATCTTTTGGTGAGCGCCAAGCCATGCATCAATGTGCTTCATAGGTCTCAGTGTCGAACCGGAGTACATTAGCGTTGACTCCCGGGTGAAAGGAGCATCAGGAAGGCGGCAGAATAATGTGTTTTGTGCATAAGCCGATCTATCTTTTGGTGAGCGCCAAGCCATGCATCAATGTGCTTCATAGGTCTCAGTGTCGAACCGGAGTACATTAGCGTTGACTCCCGGGTGAAAGGAGCATCAGGAAGGCGGCAGAATAATGTGTTTTGTGCATAATTAGTTTAGATTTGTCACCCTTCGCAGACGATTTACGCGATCGGCAAGCTCAGGATATTGTAGCAAATCTTCTTTCTTATTTAAGAACTGCTCTGCGGCGCTACGAGCAGCCGCAATGAGCGCCGTATCTGTTAACTTGACGATACGAAGGTCAAGCGCGCCGTGCTGCAAAGCTCCGTAAATAGCGCCGGGTCCTCGAATCTCAAGGTCGAGTTCGGCAAGTCTGAAGCCGTCTTGACTGCTCTCGATGGCACGCAGGCGTTTGCTCGCCGCCTGGTTGTCGCCAAGCACCAGATAGCAATACGCTTGGTGCGAACCCCGTCCGACTCGTCCCCTCAGCTGGTGTAGTTGCGCCAACCCAAAACGCTCGGCCGACTCTATCACCATCACCGTCGCATTTGGCACATCAACTCCCACTTCAATGACCGTTGTCGACACAAGCACATCAAGTTTATGGGACACAAACTGCTGCATCACTTCATCTTTTTCAGCCGGTTTCATCTTGCCATGCAGTAAGCCGACGCGGTAGCCAATGAGCTGTTTCTTAGACAGCTCATCGTAGACTTTCTCGGCCGATGAAGCCGCAAGCGATTCAGACTCTTCGATGAGGGGACACACTACAAACACTTGCCTCCCTGCCTCCATTTCACCACGGATGCCCTCATACAATCTGTTGCGATTCACCTGGGATACAATTTCGGTGTGGATGGGGAGCCGACCTGCAGGCTTAGTTTTTAAGACAGAAATGTCCAGTTCACCGTAGAGCGTCAGCGCAAGCGAACGCGGTATAGGGGTTGCTGTTAGGCTGAGCACGTGAGGCATATGGCCAGCCTTTGCCATCAGCTCTTTGCGCTGCTCCACACCAAAACGATGCTGCTCATCAACGATAATGAGGCCAAGATTGTGCATATCGACCGCCTCTTGAAACAGCGCGTGAGTGCCGACGATAATCTGGACATCACCATTTTTTACCTGTCGATGCACTGCCAACTTTTCATCTTTTTTTAACCCTCCGACCAGCAGCGCGACGTTCATACCCTTGAGATAAGGTGTAAGCGTTGCATAGTGTTGTCTAGCTAGTAGCTCTGTGGGAGCCATCAGCGCAACCTGGAACCCAGATTTCACAGCCATTAGCCCAGCCATAGCTGCCACAACCGTCTTGCCTGATCCGACATCACCCTCTACGAGACGGTTCATTGGGTAGCGGTGCTCCATGTCTTGATAAATCTGCCATACCGCCCGTCGTTGATCATCAGTTAATTTAAATGGCAGATCACCAACAAACTTTTTAGCTAATTTTTCGTCGAAAGGTATGGTTAGCGCATGCTCGCTGCGATTTTCGGCTTTATTGAGAAGACTTGCGAGACTGAGCTCCAGGACTTCCTCAAAACCCAGTCGCCGACGAGCTTCGGCTAGCCGCTCACTAGACTGCGGAAAATGCATGTTTTCAATGGCCTCTGCCCGGGAAACAAGTTTTTCAGCTCGTACCATCCATGCCGGAAGCGTTTCGGGCAGAGCGTGCATCATTTCAACACAGTTTGCAACTAGTTTGCGAATTTGATTAGAGCTAATGGCTTTGGATTGACGATACACGGGCACAATCCGCGCTGTGTTTACTGGAAAATCCTTGACCAGTTCTGCACTCGGGTTCATGATCTGGAAGCGTTGCCGAGCAAGCTCATACTGGCCACTGACATAATATTCTTGACCAGCTTTGAGCGCAGTAGCACGGTAAGGCTGGTTGAACCACACAGCCCTTACACTTCCCGTAGCGTCTGAAAATACTGCCTCAGTTATGTGCATGCCACGACGTACATAACGCCCGCTCGCCTGCTTTACAACTGCCTTCACAGTCACTGCCCCTGGCTGCAGCCGCCCAATTTCAGACACTTCCGAATAGTCTTCGTACCGATATGGCAAATAATCTACCAAGTCAAACACCGTCCGCACGCCTAGCGTATTAAGCCCAGGCGCAACACTCGGTCCCACTCCTTTTACATGTTCGACGGTATCTGACAGCTTTATTTGCATATCTCTTTACATAATTATAACGTGCTAATCCCCAGTCAGTACATTGACTGGGGATTATTCATGGCCTATACACAGGCTAGACTAACCTTGATATTTCCAAGGTGCTGGTTGATCTTCCATCTGTGAAGCGCTACATATACCGCCTGCAACCTGAAATGTTGGTGCCCGCCAAGCGTCAACAAATACAAGATATTTTGCGCCTACCATTGTGCGAGGGAACTTTGTTTCCACGACATTTCTTCCTGCATTTGCAAACACATAGGGGCGAACTTCATAGTCCGTGCCAACTAAAGGCGAGGGAGAAACAAGGCGAGGATATTCACGCTCACCACCGGTATTATTCATAATCTCTACCCGAACAAAACAAGCAGTTGAGGTCGCTCGTGTACCCAGTAGACGAAATTTGCTGCCGGTTGGCGGCAAAGTTTCGGCGCTCGCTTTTAGGGGCGCAGCACTCACAACAAGACCCGCCGCAAGCATGCTCAGACCCAATACTATAGTTTTATATGACATTTTATTCATACTACACCTCCTTTTATGTTTCCCCGTTATACCACAGGTATATGCAAGCCGTCTATCATTTATATCACTAGAAAAAATATATGCTTCCAAGAATCTTAACGAGGGCGAGAGGACGCAGCCTTGTGAGCAGCTTGTTCTACAGTGTCATCGAGAGGTTTTAGGGCAACCTCATGACCATACTTACGAATAAGGGCGAGACGGAGGAGCTCATCAGCAAATGCCGGATTTTTAACGAGCACGGGGCCGTGGCTATAGGTGCCGAAGACGTTTTTTATGCGGCAGCCCTCTGTGCCGTCCTGGCCGTTATTGCCGTCTCCTCGAGTGACGGTACCGAGAGCCAGCTTAGGATCATCGAGAGTTGTGACGCCGCTGTGGTTTTCGTAGCCAATAACTTCGCCGTAAGGAGTATGGTACATAGTATTCCCGATCATACGTACGTCGCCGCCAACTGTCTCGAGCGGCAACACACCAATGCCTTTAATGACCTCTCCTTCGTGTGTGGTAAATGACCGGCCAAAAAGCTGATACATGCCACAGATCATCAGCATCACGACGCCGTCGTCTGCTAGTTTGTATAGATCTGCCGCTTTTGCCTGCAAATCATCCTGGATTTTACCCTGTCCGGCGTCTTGTCCGCCACCGCCAATAATTATGTCGGTTTCACCTGGGATGGGGTCATTAACACCTACGAGTTTCACTTGGACGTCAATTCCCCGCCATTCGGCCCGCCGCTCTAGAACCAACCGATTACCCGTGTCGCCGTATATGTTCATCTCACGCGGGTACAAGTGTGCGATGGTTAATTGGTATTTTCGTGACTCGTTGTTATTCATACTTCGTCCAACCCCCCACTTGCGCCCACATACATTTCGCGCAACTTTAGCATGGCGGTATAGGTACAAAACAAGATTGCCTCGCCGCCATTTTTGCTTGCAAGCGCGTCAAATTCTTTTTTATAGTTTGTGATGTCGTCTAAACTCCCTGCAACTTTAACCTCATCATATTTAAGGCGATTCGCCATATCTGCTGCGCGCACACCACCACACAGCACCTTGCTTCTTATGGTACTAAAGTCCACATCCCACAGCCACGACACATCACGTCCGTCAGGGTAATCGTCGTTGATGGCGATGCCTATGGTCGTGTACTCTTTGAGCTCCAGCATACGCAGCGCCTGGGTGAAACCACCGGGGTTTTTGATAAGCTGGAGCGTAAGTGATGTGGCGCTCGGAAGTGTAATCATCTCCCCGCGGCCAAAAGCTGGTTCGACAGTCAAGATTGCTTGCGCCAGCTTTGCAGTGTCCGTCACGGGAATGACCTGGTACACAACCGCCAGGGCAGCGGCAAGATTGAGCGCATTGTGACCACCCGATAGCTGAAATTGGTATCTATGCGGAGTATCGCCGACCTTGAGCGAAACGGAAGTGTCGTCGTAACCAGTTAGCAAGACGGCAGGTTTTTCTGCCTGATAAAAATCAGCGTCTTCTGCATGGTACAGCTGATCATCTGTCAAAAACTCTTTCTGCAAATCCCCAGCATGCCCAAACCAAACAGCTTTGGCATTTTCCGGTTGGATGGTGCTCACGCGCTCATCGTTGGCATTCAGCACGACGAATTCGGTTGCTGCACTCGCGAGCCTCGCCAACAATTGCCGCGTGGTATCAATCTCGCCAAATCGGTCCATTTGATCTCGCATAATGTTGAGCACCAAAACGCCCCGAGGCTTTACGACGCGGGCAAAATGCACTGCATGCGCTTCGTCTTGCTCAAACACGGCAATATCATAGGGTAGCTTGCCATTCCACTTAGCTTTGTCTACCACCGCACTAATGATGCCGCGCACAAAATTGCTGCCCGTCGGATTTGTGAGCACACTTAAGCCCTGTGACTCCAGCAATTTTGTGATGAGTTTTGTTGTAGTTGTTTTGCCATTCGTTCCCGAAACAACAATAACGCCTTGTGGTAATTGCGTAAGCATATCTGGCAAAAAAGCAGGAGCAACCTTTTCCACCACGCGCCCAGGCAAGGCCGACCCCGTGCGCCCAAGTAGACGCAGTCCCTTAAACGTCGCTTTTCCGACCGTAAGACCAATTAATCGCATGATATGTAGTATAGCTTACGCGAGCTCAATGAGCGCTGAATCTTTATAAGCCTTGCCGCGTCGAATCAGAGCTCGTCCACTCATAAAACACCCTGGATTGAAGTTTTCATCTGAAGCTTTCACCCCATTTATAGAAATGGCATTACCGCCCAGAAGTCGGCGCGCTTCGCCCTTGGAGCTAGCGAGGCCGCTTTCAACTAGAGCATTTAGTAGCGAAGCTGTCTCGTGTGTCTGAACCGACGGAATCTCTTTGCGAAGGATTTCTAAAACATCTTCAGCATCACCAATCGGTGTGTTACCCACTAGCACATCAGTTACTTTCCGAGCCTCCTGCATTGCCGTCTCACCGTGGATAAGCCTTGTCACTTCCTCGGCTAAGCGTGTCTGGGCATGACGCTGGCCGGGGTTTTCGGCGTGCGTTTTCATGATGCCCTCAACCTCTTCGCGATCGAGCAGCGTATATATCTTTATATAGTCTTCAACGCCGGCGTCATCGCAGTTGATCCAAAACTGATAAAACGCAGTCGGCGTAGTTTTGTTTGCATCCAGCCACACCGCCCCACCTTCGCTCTTGCCAAATTTGACACCGGTCGTTTTATTGATAACGAGTGGCGCTGACCAAATGTGTGCTTCGGCACCTTCTACCCGGCGGATAAGCTCAACGCCCGCGATACTGTTGCCCCACTGATCCGCCCCACAGAGCTGCAGTGTTGCGCCCTTGGTACGGTAAAGATGGAGAAAATCGTAGCCCTGGATGAGCGAATAGCTAAACTCAGCGTACGATATGCCCGCACCCTCCTCACCTAGGCGCGACTGCACAAACTCACGGCCAAGCATCTGGCGCATGGGTACATGTTTGCCCACATCTCGAAGAAAATCGAGGTAGCCGATATCTTTGAACCAATCATAGTTGTCGACATGTTCAAACGCCTGTCCGGCAAAAATCCGGTCATATTGTGCCGCGATGGCTTTTTTGTTCGTTTCCACTTCTTCACGACTTTTCAGGTTGCGCTCTTCGCTCTTGCCATCTGGGTCACCGATGAGGCCCGTTGCCCCGCCGACGAGCATGATTGCCTTGTGGCCGTGGTCTATAAAGTGACGGATCATCATCGCCACGGCCAAGTTGCCTACCGTTAGACTGTCTGCACTCGGGTCCATGCCAAGATAAAATGTAATCGGCGAGCCATTTAACACAGTGATGTCTTTGTAGGTTGTTTGGTTGACGAAACCTCGCCAGGTGAGTTCTTCGGATAATGTCATAATAAGGTAGTATACAGAGTTCAGAGGGGGAAATATAGATGAGGAATAACTGTGTGACGTGTCACCTGTCACGTGTCACTTAGGATTACCGTGTAGCCTGTGACGATTGCAGCCAAAGTAGTTACAGGTTACACGATAATCAAATTTCACCCGGGATGGCTTTTTAACTTCGGCGCACTTCACTTGGGATAGTGTAGAGGATTTTCCTAATTTTGCTTGTGCTTGTCTGAACCAAATTTGCTATACTACGTGCATTAGTTGATTTAGGGGAGAGTACTAACGCTTTATGAATGAAGCTCCGCGCCCACGCCGCAGCAAATACACACATGTAACCCGCAGCGGTAAAAGTATTAAGATAAACCAATCTCTCGGCGACCGCCGTCAAGCCAGCAAAGCTGCAAAAGCTAATCGCAAGGCTGCCTATCTGAGTTCGCTCCCTGCAGAGCCATGGAAACGCGTTCTCTATCGCCTTCATCCAAAGAGACTGTATAAATATTGGTTTAGCCGCGAAGGCGGGCTTATGGCGCTTAAAATTGCCGGTATCTGCTTTGTCGTAGGGTTTCTCATTGTTGTGGGCATTTTCGCCTATTTCCGCAAAGACCTCCCTAAGATCAAGGATGTCTCTGGTAATAACTTTGGTGGCAGTGTTACGTACTATGACCGTACGGGTCAAACTGTGCTTTTCCAAGACTATAATGATAAAAAACGCATACCGGTCACCAAAGAAAACATCGCTGATTACATGCGCCAAGCAACTCTTTCTATTGAAGATAAAAACTTCTACAAGCATGGCGCGTTCGACACGAAAGGAATTACCCGCGCCATCATACACGATGTTTCTGGCAAGGGAGGAACTCAGGGTGGCTCAACAATTACCCAACAGCTGGTTAAGCTCAATGAAGGCTGGACAGACGAGCGAACAGTTTCTCGCAAAGTCAAAGAATTGATTTTAGCAGTCGAGCTTGAGCGTGAGTACAGCAAAGACGACATCCTAAATGGCTACCTCAACATGGCGCCCTACGGCAACGTAAACTACGGCGTCGAGACTGCGGCCCAAGATTATTTTGGAGTCAGCGCCAAAGAGCTTAGCCTGTCACAGGCTGCAATGCTTGCATCTATACCAAAGGCTCCGGGTAGCCTTTCACCCTACAGTAGTCCCAAATACAATCCTGCCCTCACCGCAGATTATTTCAACTCTGAGGCGCTCATCAACCGCCAACACTACGTCCTAGATCAAATGCAGTCTGAGGGCTACATCACGAGAAAACAGGCCGACGAGGCTAAAAAAGTCGACATTCTAGCTCAAGTTAAACCACGCAAAAACTTCTACGACAATATCAGAGCTCCATATTTTGTACTTGCCGCCAAAGGCGAACTAAACCACCTCTTCCCAACAGCGGTTGTTAAAAACGGTGGCTGGAAAGTAATCACGACTGTCGATCTGCGCATGCAGGACATTGCCGAAAAGGCTATGGCCGATGGTCAAGCCCAGCTAAGACGGCAAAAGGCAGATAATGCAGCTTTTGTAGCTGAAGATAACGAAACCGGCCAAGTGCTTGCACTCATTGGGGGAGTCGACTTTAACAACGCAGAATACGGTGAAAACAACTACGCCACAGATGTCAACGTTTCACCTGGATCAACCGTAAAACCCTATGATTATGCCGCCTTCATAGACAATAACACCAACGTAGGTGCAGGAAGCGTTTTTTATGATCGCCAAGGGCCAATCCCAGGTTATCCATGCACAAATAAAGCCCTTCCACAAAATAATGGCAACTGTTTGTTCGACTTTGACCGTAGATACCCCGGTCCTATGACCATTCGTTACGCGCTTGGGGGGTCACGTAACGTCCCCGCTGTTAAAGCTTTCCTTTCTAGTGTACCGAATGATACCAGTGCTGGTCGTACCGAGTCCGCCAAAAAAACTATGTCCGTCATAAACAA
The DNA here is from genome assembly GCA_964393815.1 of uncultured Candidatus Saccharibacteria bacterium. GTDB lineage: Bacteria > Patescibacteriota > Saccharimonadia > Saccharimonadales > UBA4665 > JAGXIT01. Next base: position 9,582 of record CAYMUP010000008.1, read on the forward strand.
GCTCATGGCCGGAGATGATGGTTATCGCTGCTTCAAAGACGGCGCAGATGTCACTACTGCTACTAAAGCACTCGAAAAACCATGTGCTGGATCGGCCGGCATCGGCGACGGGGCTTACCTCCATCTTGACGAACACGTTAACGGCATCGCTTCAATCTCTCGATTGGGTAAGGCGTTTAAAAATACATACATCTTGAAAGTAACGAACTCTGCCGGAAAAACGTTAAAAGAATTTAAACAACCAATAGGCAATCAAGCCATCAAGGCAGATACCGCCTACATCATAAATGACATGGCCTCTGACCCTAGAGCTTCATACTTGAGTGGTAGTTGCAATGACCAAAACTGCTATGGATCTAAGTTTCATCGCTATAAGGGGTGGAAAATAGGCATTAAAACCGGCACTACCAACGACCTTATGGATGGTCTAATGATGAGCTGGAGCAAAAAGATATCAGCCGGCATTTGGGTAGGTAACCATTCTCGAACCGTCGCATATATTGGACAGCCAGAGAACATGACTGGCCCAATTATGCGTCAGTTTATGCAAGGTGCTCATGATGTTGTTGGCAAAGCCGATAACTGGGTGCAACCAGCCAGCATTAAAAGTGCGCCTGCCTACGTTAACACGACTAGAACTGCTTCAGGACAAGGAGTGCCAAGCGCTGCCACCGATATTTACCCAGGTTGGTACACGGGTCAGCGTAGCGGCAGCACTACTCAGACGACCGATAAAGTCTCAAATAAAACCGCTACCAGCTGTACCCCTGAACTAGCAAAGCAGACTGGTGCCAATAGCAACTCAGCAACGTGGAATGTTGATGTCTTTGCTGGCGGTAGCGCAGGTGGTAAGTCACCGGTCGTAGGCAATGATGACATCCATAACTGTAACGATACAAAGCCTTCAGTACGGATCACACTCGTCAATAATACTGTGGTAGGTAACGGCACTTTACAATGCCCTTCTACGGGTGGCTGTCCCGTTAAGATCTATGTTGAACAAGGCACGCATCCGCTAAACGACCCCGCAAGGGCAACATTCCCCGGTACGCTCAATTTACAAGCAAATGGTCAGGCAGTTGCTAGCCAGGGAGTCAGCGCGACAGGCGACTACACTATGACCTTTACTCCACCAAGCGGTAGCTCATTTACCTTGACCGCCCAGGTAATCGACAGTGTACTTTACGCTACAACCGATAGTACGACTGTTACGATGCCTGCTCAACCAAGCACATCAAATCCTGGTAATGGAAATGGCAACGGAAACGGGAATGGCACGACGAATCCTCCCGGGCAAGGAGCACTCAATAACCTCCTCCGTCGCCAAACACCTAGTTCCGGCGCCTGAGGACTGCTCTTGCCGAAGGCGAGCAGGAACAGTTGCTCAATCATTTTTCATCGCATAAATAAAGTGAAAGTAACGGAGTTAAAAACGCATCCCAGGTGAAACCTACTTACCAAGGTAGCGGTTCAGTGCCGTGCGCACGTCTGGTACTATATCGAGAAAATCTGCGGTTTTTTTGTCGAGTCCACGCGCCGCTGGCCCTACTGCCGCGTCAAGCCCAAGCTTTCGCGCTTCGGCAATTCTTTTTTCGGCATACGACACGTGACGGATCTCGCCGCTTAAGCCCACCTCGCCGTATACAGCCGCGTTTTTACTGAGTTTTAGCCCCTTCGCTGCCGAGCCTATTGCCATACAGATAGCGAGGTCGGCCGCTGGATCAGATAGCTTCAATCCGCCAACAATATTGACATAAATGTCGAGGTCAGCAAGATTTAGTTTGGTGCGCCGCTCGAGCACTGCAACCAATAGATTTACACGGTTTAGGTCGATGCCGCTTGCTGCCCGCTTGGGATAACCATAGCTCGTTTTATTGACAAGCGCTTGAACCTCAACCAATATTGGTCGGGTGCCTTCGACTGTTGCAAGCACAACTGAACCATCAGTAACCTGCCGTTCCGCAAGCAATGCTGCAGAGGGGTTCTCAACTGGCCGGAGCCCAGCCTCCACCATTTCAAGTATTGCCGTTTCGGTCGTAGGGCCAAAGCGATTTTTTGCCGCTCTAAGTACTTTGAAGCCGCCGTAGTTTTCACCCTCAAATTGTAAAACCACGTCAACAATGTGCTCAAGTATTTTTGGACCAGCAATAGTTCCTTCTTTGGTGACATGCCCTACAAGAATGAGAAGCGTGTTAGTGGCCTTAGCCGCAGAAAGCAAAAGATGTGTACAGTTGGTGATCTGGCTGACGCTGCCCGGAGCCGAGGTCACACTTGCCATCGCCACCGTCTGGATTGAATCTACAATAACCACACTATGCTCTTTACTGGCTATCGTTGCGGCAATATCATCAGCGCTATTCGTTGTCGCCAGCTCGAGCTGCTCCCCTCCAACACTCAAGCGCGCCGCACGTAGACCAACTTGGTGCGCCGATTCCTCACCACTCACATACAAGACGCTCGTTCTTTCGGCTAACATGCCCGCAAGCTGAAGCAGCAACGTACTTTTGCCAATGCCAGGCTGGCCAGCCAACAGTACTACACTGCCAGCTACAAATCCGCCACCAAGTAGCATATCGACGTCTTTCATGGCGGTCACGAGCCTTTTTTCTTGCGTCCGCTCACTTCCAGATATCGTCTGGGATGTTAATTTTCTCCCTGATGGCTTCACTCCATTTGCAGAAGCGACAATCTGCGCTTCTTCTTGAAGCGTATTCCACTCGCCGCATTGTGCGCACTTCCCCGCCCACGCACTATATTGTGCGCCGCAGCTGCTGCAGACAAACTTTACCGCCTGTTTTGCCATATACGGCTAGTATACACCAGGTGACTTGTCGTCCGTGTACATCACCATTTTTTTGAGGGCAAGGCGTCACCAGAAAGTGATTTCACGAGCGACTGTTCCTCTGTAGCAAGTGCATTACGTGCCTCAACCATCTGATTGTACCGATCCACTAGCCCACGAGCATTTTCAAGATCGGCATTGTAACGATCGACCGCATAGTTGTAGCTACTGACCATAGCATTGTAGCTCCGGTAGTTTCCTGCGGACTCATACGCATTCATCTGATTCTGCATGCCATCGAGCTGAGAGAGTTGCGCCTCAAGCGATGTGTTGCTTGCCTCAACCTCAGTTTTCAGCTGTTTCAGTTGGACATCGTACTCAGCCACTTTGGTCTCGCGCGAGGTAAACTCATTTTGGTAACGGGTCATTTCTGCGATCACCTTCCGGCGGTCTGTAAAGTATCGTTGATAGTACGTCTCTAGCTCAGGAGTAAGGGTAGCGACTTCTGTCGCAAAAATAGAGTGCATTTCGTTACCCATGTCGGCCTTGGCTTTTTGGTATGCGGTAAGCGTGTCTTTAATGCGTTTGTCTTGCAACTTTGTGCGGGCAAAATCCATCAGCAACGACTCAATGTGCCGCTTTTCACGGTAACTAAGTCGCTCGTATGCGGCATGGAGCATTTCGTGTGCAGCCGTCGTCTCAACGACACCGTGCAGCCGCTGGTCGGTTACGTCATACAGGAAAATGCCATCATCGCCACGCAGATAGCACCCAAGTACGATAGTTTTCTCCATGTCTACAGGGCACTTCGCAGCAAATGCCGCACGGGTTGGCAAAAACTCTGGCTTATTGACGTAAAAGAGATGCCGGCCGTAGTCGGTCATATCATCTGTGGTCGCCATCTGTGAAACACGTGACGATGGGGTGTAACCGCGTAACTTGTACCAGTCGAGGGCTGCTTGCTGTTTCCAGTACGCGAGTCCGACAATTCCCGCAAGCACCAGCACCCACCACAAACCTTTCTTCGAAGATTTTGCTGGGCTTTGACTTATCATGTACTAAAGTATAGGCTACTCAGCGGTTGTCGTATAGACGAGACTGTCGTTTTTGGCGCCAACCTGCACGATATCACCCGTTGCATGTCGATCTTCGAGCAGTTCCACCGCCACCTGGCCTTCAATGGTATCTTGGATAAGTCGTCGTAGCGGCCGCACACCATTGAGCGCATCGTACCCATGTTTCAGTAGATAATCTTTGGCAGCCCTGGTAACATTCAGCCCTAGGCCGTGCTTTTGCAGACGCTTCTGAAGGTCGGCAAGTTGCAGATCGATGATTTTAAATATGTCTTTTTTGGTAAGTGCGCGGAAGACGATAATTTTGTCGATACGGTTCAAAAGCTCGGGGCGCATTTCTTTTTTGAGACGCTCCGTCACTTTATCTTTATTACGTTGATGCATAGCATCCAAGTCATCAAGTTCCTCTGGCTGGCTCGCCTGAAAACCAAGTGTTGCTTCTTTTTGCAACTTATCCGCACCGATATTGCTCGTCATGATGATGATTGTGTTTGTAAAATCAATTCGTCGGCCCTTGGCGTCAGTTAAATAGCCGTCTTCCAAGATCTGTAGCAACATGTTAAACACATCAGGATGAGCCTTTTCAATCTCATCAAATAGCACAAGACTGTAGGGCTGTCTACGAATTTTGTCGGTCAGCTGGCCACCATCATCGTATCCGACATAACCGGCTGGTGCGCCAACCAGGCGCGATACATTATGATGTTCGCCAAATTCGCTCATATCTATTTTGACAAGAGCCGACTCGCTACCAAAGAACTCTTTAGCGAGCACGCGTGCAAGCTCGGTCTTGCCTACGCCAGTCGGACCAAGAAAGATAAATGAGCCAATTGGACGCGTACCGACTCCAATCCCGCTCCGGTTACGGCGAACTGCCTTAGATACTGCCTCAACAGCTTCTGACTGTCCAATAACTTGAGTGCCTAGTTGCTTTTCAAGGTTTAAGAGATACTTTGCCTCGCTCTTAATGACTTTTTTAACTGGGACACCTGTTATCCGTGCGACCACAGCTGCAATGTCATCACTTGTTACAACCAGAGGCTTGTCCGACTTGCTACCCTTGAGCTGTGTTTCAAGCTCCTTTTGAATCTGTGATGCGCGTGTTTTACTCCGTGCCGCTCGCTCATAGTCTTCCGTGTCTACCGCTTCATCTATCTGGGCGTTTACGAGCTTGAGTTCTTTTTGCAGGTTACGAATCTCGGGCGATGTTTTGCCGCGGCTAACCCGTAGATGAGCTGCCGTTTCATCGAGCAAATCTATTGCTTTATCGGGCATGAAACGATCTTGTATGTAACGCTTTGCAAGCTGCACCGTGTCTTCGATGACTTCGTTTGAAATGGTAACGCCATGGAACTCTTCGTAATGCTTACGAAGCCCCTTTAAGATAGCTATCGTTTCAGTGACGTTAGTCTCAGGCACCTGAATGGGCTGAAAACGTCGTTCGAGCGCCGCGTCTTTCTCGATATGCTTTGTGTACTCCGCAGTCGTAGTCGCGCCGATGATCTGCACTTTGCCACGTGCGAGCGCCGGTTTCAAAATATTACCAGCATCCATTGAACCCTCAGCCGCACCCGCCCCAACAATGAGATGTAGCTCATCAATAAATACTATTGTGCGTTTATCGTCCTCGAGCTCACTCATGACTTTTTTAAGCCGTTCTTCAAATTCACCACGGTACTTTGTACCCGCAATCATGCCGGCAAGATCCAAGATAACGATGCGCTTGTCGAGCAGGCTATCGGGCACGTCCTCGTTTACGACACGTTGTGCAAGGCCTTCAACAATGGCTGTTTTGCCGACGCCCGGTTCTCCGATAAGCACCGGATTGTTTTTAGTCCGACGGTTTAAGATAGTGATGACGCGCTTTATTTGGTCTTCGCGCCCAACGACCGGGTCAAGCTTGCCTTGGCGAGCCTGGGCCGTTAAGTCAGTACTGTATTGATCGATAGCGGCATTGCCACGCCCACTTTTTTTGCCTCTGCGCCCGGGTTGTGTACCGTCAAAGCTGGCCGGCTCATGGTCATCAAACTGGCGATTTAGGAAGTTTTCGAGTTCACGCATGAGACTATCTGTATTTACGCCCATACCACGAAGAAGTACTGTCGCTCGAGCGTTTTTCTGCATAAGCAGACTGTACAGTATATGCTCGCTAGCGCAGTAGTCTTGATCGTAGTCGCGCGACACATCATAGGCCATCCGGAGCGTGAGTTTAGCGGTCTCGCTATAGCCACGAGCGCCCATGTTCACAATCATGTTTGCGGGCGCAAGGTTCAAAGAGGTGCGGGCTTTTGCCAATGTTACGCCCGCTCCCTGGAGTAGTTTTGCCGCCATACTACCGTCTTGCGCTAAAAGCCCAAGCAGCAAATGCTCAGTGCCAATGTATGCGTTACCGAGGCTCCGGGCAATCGTGCCGGCATGTGCAAGGCTCTGTTTGGCGTTATCTGATAAAAAGTTAGAAAATTCTTGGAAGTCTGGTTGCATAGTTTTGTAGCTCCTCGCTTGTTCTCCTTGGTGCTAGGGGGCAAACCCACTTTGACGTTCTCTCACACTACCCTCTAGCCAAGTTGGACTAACTCTATACTACCAAAATTAGCACTCTCAAGTCAAGAGTGCTAATTTAAAATTGTGTCAAAAAGCTACGAGATTTAGTATCTTCAACGCTAACTTGTAAAAGGTCTGGGGTCTCTCGGCCAAATAACCACTTGCAGGCATTTACGCCCAAACCTTTCTCGTCTTCAAAAAACCCCCGAGTTTCAAGTATAGCTTCTCTACTAGCTCCCATTGCCTTAATCTCTTCCGGAGTTAGGTAGTATGTAACGCTTTTGTTTGCCTGAACTCGGCAGTACTGCACAAGCTGTCCAACTTTTAGTGCCGAGCCGCCAAGACTTGCGCCCAATACTAAAGCATCATCACCTGGTGAGAGCCAATCAAAAGTACTCTCGTGAATCTGAGCTGGCTCACTCGCGAGTTCTTGACTTGGTCTACGCAGCGAAAATGTCAGCCAGTGACTTTCTGTAAAATCCAATCGGCATAATTGACCGACTGCCAACCTTGCTAGCTCGAAGGACTTACCAGTTGAAAGCAAATCAATTTTTGCCGCTAAGGCTATATCCAAGTTTGTTGAGTCACAGAGTGGTGTAACCCCAGTAAACTCAGGCGCCCATGGATGGAGACCATTTTTTGACATGTTACTATTATAAACTTTGCTATTAATATTGTCAAGTTATGGCACTCTTGTCTTTTCCAGAAGCTTATATGGGTCAATTACTCCTGCTAGCTTTTTGCTGGCCCATGGCGTACGAACATCGTCTTTGCCGACCCGCGCTCCAAGGGGCGATTGTCGGGCGTGAACGACCTGATTATTGCCAAGCCATACTGCAACATGTACATCCCGTACTCTTATGTTTGGCTCGACATGATCATAAATTAACAGTGTTCCAATAGGCAACTCAGTGAGCTCTTCCACGGGATATGTCTTACAAGATTTGACAATTTGGGCTACATGCCTAGTATCATAAACCCAATCCATAGACCTATGAGTGACATCGCTCAGAGCAGCATGTACTAGCCCAGAACAGTCAAACCCACGTGTGGTTAAGCCAATTTCCATGCAGTCCGGATAGGTCTTGTAACGAGATCCGCACTGCGCAACTTTGGCATGATTTACAAATGGGGTCCCTAGGTAAGCACAGGCAGCCTTGGCAAATAGCTCGCCTGAGCCAGAAAGTGTAAAAGGTCGAGAGACTTCCGGAGGCATCTTCTAAAAAGTCTATTATTCGCCGTGTTCTTCGATGGCGTCGAGTAGTGATGACTCGAGCTGTTCTTTTTTCTTAAGTCGAGGTTGTTTTGGTAGCTCTTTGGTTTGGACTTCTCCCTCGACAACAGGTGCAGATTCAGCTTCAATATCGAGTTCGTAGCCAACGAGCTTGCTGGCGAGACGCACATTTTGGCCGCCACGACCGATGGCAATGCTCAGCTGGTCTTCGGGCACGTAGACTTTTGCGCGCTTGGCAGCTTCGTCGAGTACCACACGGTTAACTTTAGTTGGGCTGAGTGCATTCATGATGTACTGCTGAACATTTTCATCCCAAACAATGATATCGATCTTCTCTTGCTCGCCCACTTCACCCACAACAGCGTTCACGCGTGTACCGTGGCCGCCCACAAAGGTACCGACCGGGTCCACACCCTGCAAGTTGCTTGCAACGGCGATTTTACTACGAACACCAGCCTCACGGGCGATAGTCTTAATCTCTACCGCGCCGCTATCCATTTCTGGAACCTCAGCCCTAAAAAGTAGCTCCATAAACTCACGGTTACCACGGGAAACAACCAACTGCGGGCCACGAGGACCGCGCTCGACATCTTTTAGATAGACTTTTAGGCGCTGGCTAGGATAGTACCGCTCACCCTGGATCTGCTCGCTTCGTGGCATGATGCCCTGAGCCTTACCAAGCTCCAGACGCACAATCATACCCTCTACGCGCGAAACCATGGCGTTCACGATGGTACCAATTTTGTCCTCAAACTCGAGCATGACAATCTCGCGCTCAGCCTCACGCAATCGTTGCAAAATAACTTGTTTTGCAGTCTGCGCCGCCACACGACCAAAGCTCTCCACTTTTTCGTGAACCTCTACTAAGTCACCGAGTACAGCGTCTTTTTTAAGCTTTTTGGCTTCATCGACGGTCAGTTCATAAGCCGCGTTCTCGACTGCTTCAACGACTTCTTTGCTAACATAGGCGTCTACTTCACCACTATGCAGGTTCATGCTGACCCGTACCTCTTGCTCGCGGTCACCATAGTCACGACGGTATGCAGCCGCTAGAGCCTGCTCAACTACTTCTTTGACGGTGTCTTCTGGCAAGTTTTTTTCCTCGGCAATCGCTGTAATCGCCAGTGCTAATTGTTTAAAATCCATATCCATTTTGCTTACTCCTTGTTTACTAATTCTAATTCGTTATCCTAAGCCTCATGCATCAATTTTTGGCATCACTGCATGAAAAAAGCCGACCCGCTGGCCGACTTCAACAAGATTAGTATAGCACAGTTTGCCACATGTACAAATTTATATTTGCATACATTTTAGACAAATTGTATATTTGATATATGAGACGACCACATTTCGTACCAACTGCATTACCTCAAACCGAAATACTTCTTGAGCGACGCCCCATGATAGATAGTTTGGTTTTTACACTACCTTTTACTATCTTAGATCAAAGTGAGCGGATTGTAGCCGACACAAGCCCCTACAATTCACGTCTTGCTTTATTGATTGCAGCCCCCTACGGTAACTACTCCTACACCGACCCCCAGGCCTACTCGGCCCTGAATCGTTTAGGAAGTATTGCGGGCCTCAATACAGTCACCATCCAAGATGAAGCACCAAGCTACACGAGACTTGTGACCGAAGGTGGTGACGAAATTGATGTTATGGATACGGTTTGGAAAATGGCAGCTTCAAGACTACCGATAATCGGTCGTAAAAATATTAAGTTTTACACACGAACCCTGCTTGATAAAACACCTTTATAGCTTTGCGCGACCTTTGACCACCATTTCTACCTTAATCAGGTTAGGCCCAGCCTTCTACCAGATGATACAATAGACGTCTATGGGGAAAACAGTTACGCGTTTATTTACACAGTTTCAACCTGAGTCATATGATCTAACGTTGCATATCGACGAAGAAGCTGTGCAGTTTAGCGGCCAAGTGATCGTCCGGGGCACAAAAACCGGTCGGCCCAGCCAGCGACTCACCTTCCATACAAATGGAGTGAAGGTCACCTCTGCTAAAATTGTGAATCGCGGTAAAAAAGGTGAGGTCGAGATGCCTATAAAACGCATCAACCACCAAAAAACCATGCATGAGGTTCGTTTGCATACTGAGGGCATGGTGTATCCCGGCGAATACGAGATAACGATGGAGTTTGAGGGTCAAATCACCGATGGTATGACCGGCATATACCCCTGCTACTTCAAAGATGCGGACGGCAAAGATCAAAAACTCATCGCCACCCAGTTCGAAAGCCACCACGCCCGCGAGGCATTTCCTTGCATAGACGAGCCCGAGGCTAAAGCCGTGTTTACGGTAACACTCGTCACAAGAGAAGGAATCCAAATCCTCGGCAACACGCCCATACGTAAGCAAGAGCCCCTGACAAAAGATCTAAAAAAAGAATCGTTAAAAACTATCTTCCATCCTACGCCCCGCATGAGCACTTACCTGCTCGCGTTCGTTATCGGCGACATGCACAAAAAAACCGCCAAGACAAAGTCTGAGGTAGAGGTGAGCACGTGGGCAACTTCTGCGCAACCGGCTAGCTCGCTCGACTACGCACTCGATGTTGCCGTCAAGAGCATTGAGTATTTTGAAGATTATTTCGGTGTACCCTACCCACTCCCCAAAGCCGACCATGTTGCTTTGCCTGATTTCTCGAGCGGCGCTATGGAAAACTGGGGGCTTATCACGTACCGTGAGCGCGTGCTTCTTGCCTATGAGGGCGAGACCAGCCAAAGTACCCGCGAGCAAATTGCCCTTGTAATTGCACACGAAACCAGCCACCAGTGGTTCGGCAACCTCGTCACCATGCGTTGGTGGAACAACCTGTGGCTCAACGAGTCATTTGCCAACATGATGGAATACGCTGCGGTCGATGCGATGTTCCCCGAATGGCACGTGTGGGATAGTTTTGTTGCCGCTGAAGGCTTGAGCTCGCTCCGGCGCGATGCCGTTGCAGGTGTGCAAGCCGTGCAAACAGACGTCCACCACCCAGACGAAATCAGCACGCTTTTTGACCCCTCCATCGTTTACGCCAAAGGCGGACGTCTGCTCTACATGCTTAAAAACTACGTCGGCGAAGCTACGTTTCGCAAGGGACTGAGCTCCTACTTTACCCAACATGCCTACGATAACACGACCGGTGATGATCTATGGGCAGCGCTGAGCGAAGCAAGTGGTAAAGACGTCGGCGCATTTATGAACCCATGGATCACCCGCTCCGGCTTCCCCGTGCTCACCGTGGACTACGCCGACAAAGAGCTTACACTTACTCAAACTCAGTTCCTAGACAACCCAGCCAAGGCTGATTCAACTCGCCTGTGGCCACTACCGCTTTTTGCAAGCCAAAAATCAGATGAAGTGAAGTTACCAGAGGTAATTTTGGCATCCCAGGTGAAACTGACCGGAAATTTTGACGAACTCATTGTCGATCCAAACGTATACGGGCACTACATCGTAAACTACACTTCACCCGTCCACCAGGCTAACCTGCAGCGCATGGTTACTCAAAAAACCTTGAGCGATCCAGGCCGCTTAATGCTTCTAAACGCGAGCGCCATGCTTGCCCGGGCCGGCTACAAACATTACGACGAAGTCCTTCGGATGATTGGCGCCTACGAGAACGAAACGAGCGAACCAGTCTGGGATATCATCGCCGTCGTGACGGGAGAAGCCAGACGGTTTATCGACCAGGATGCATCGCTAGAGCCAAGATTCAAGAAGTTTAGCGGCGACCTTGCGCGCGACTTGTTTGCCCCCCTCGGCTGGGAAGAAAAGCAATATGAATCTGCCGCCGACTCCAAGCTACGCAGCCTCGCACTCGGCATGATGATCTATGCCGATGACGATGCAGTCACAAAAGAATGCCTCAAACGTTTCAAAGACTGGAAAGACAAAGACACCGCGCTCCCTGCCGAGCTTCGCAGTCTGATCATGGTGGTCCCGATTAAAGCCGGCGACCGAGCTGCCTTTGACTATCTACTTTCGCAGCACGACGCTACAAACAATAGTGACCTCAAAAGTGACATATGCGACGCGCTTACGGGCACGCGTGATCCGGACTGGGCTACAGAACTGCTTGCACGGCTGAAAGACAGCACAAAAGTCAAGCCACAAGATGTCGACCGCTGGCTCATTTACTTACTACGTAACCGCTACGTACGTGACACTGCCTGGCAGTGGATGGTAAACAATTGGTCATGGCTGGAAAGTACGTTTAAAAACGACAAATCGTACGACCACCTACCACGGTACGCAGCCAGCTGCGTCAACACCCGTGGGTACGAAACCAAGTTCCACGACCTTTTTGCGGCCAAAGTCGACCAGCCACTCCTAAAGCGCAACATCGAGCTCGGCCTCGAAGAAATCAGCACCCGCCTCGCCTGGCTAGAGCGCGATCTCCCCTCCGTACAAGACTACTTCAAAACTCGTTGACTGCAGTAGCTGGCCTAAAAGTACCAAGTAAACACTAGTATCTGCCTGTAAAAGGAACCCTCAGTCTCCTGCAAAAGCTTTTAAACGTCATTTCCCCTTCGAATCCGAGTTGCAACCTGCCGTCCAGGTTCCGACCATTTACTGCGCCACGGAGGTTGCTCGCCTCTCCTAAAGTGATGCCATACAACCCTGGAAAATCATCGAATTCGTGGTTACCAATCAGACAGTCTAGCATGCGGGAATCAAGAGGCTGATCTTGCATAGCCCCGCGTATAAGCCAAGGGTACCCTTGAAAGAGAGTAATAATCCTTTCCGCGACCTCAACGACAGGCCTAGAAGCAAGAATTTCTAAAGGATCGTCTTCAATGAGCTTCTCTGATATATTTTTCCAGCTCGCATCCCTGGATTCAGGATCAAGTTTGTAGTGCCGGTGCGAAACATTAAAAGCTTCTAGGCGATTTGGAAGCTGAGGGTACAAATCATATACTTTCTCTGGTTGAGAAATAATTAAACGACTTTCAGTTGCGCGTGTCATATTGAATATGATCACACTTCAACACAACAATTTCAATGCTAAACCAATGATCTAACTCTCGAAATAATGTTACAAACACTGGAGAAATGAAGTAACTTCATAGTTTAGGCCTGATAGCTCAATAGCGCCAAGTCTATAGTCACCCACGTATTTGTTGAGGCTGACATACAGTTCAGCGGCAAATTTCATTTGGGCAAGCTTTTTGGGTGTAATGTAGTCTAGGCCCTGACCCTGGTAGTTATTTACGCGATATTTGACTTCAAAAAAGACGAGTGGTTGTGAGCGTAGCAGCGACTTTTTCTGTGCAACGATGTCTATCTCAGCCCTGGCATGTCGCCAGTTGAGGGCAATTATTTTATATCCCTTCGATTCAAGATAATTGGCCGCGACTTTTTCAGCCTTATGGCCATGCGCATAGTTTGTCATGAGCTTCATTGTACACTTCTGTATGCTTGCGAGAGTAATTACATGGAACCATGTCGCACTATCTTTTTGATAGGTTCGTAAGACATTCTGTGGTGCTTTGTTACTCCATGCTGTTTCAGAGCCGCACTATGAGCTGCAGTGCCGTAGCCGACATGCTGGTCAAAACCATACTCAGGAAATTTGAGTGCAAGTTCGCGCATATAGTTGTCTCGGGCAACTTTGGCGATGATGCTCGCCGCGCTCACGGCCGGAACCGTGTCGTCAGCCTTGATGATGACTTGGATATTGGTCGTTTTTAGGCCCTCGACATTTTTAAAGAAATTAAGATTGCCGTCTATGATTATTTCGTCGTAGTCGTTGCACGTTACGTGCAATTCTTTTACCGCGCGGAGCATAGCAAGACGAACCGATTTCGTGAGTCCTAGTTTGTCGATTTCACCTGGGGTGACCCATCCAACACCTATCGATTTCACCTGGGATCGAATTGCGGCATCGAGCGCCTCACGCTTTTTTTGGCTTAATTTTTTACTATCCCTGAGCTCTATAGGTCCGTCCTCTAGGTGTCGTTTCGCCTCGCCATCGAGCGCTACGGCAGCTGCTACGAGCGGCCCAGCCCAACACCCTCTCCCTACCTCATCAATCCCGACGACTACGGCCATTGTTGACTAGCTTATATGCGAGAAAAACAAGTACCGCGCCACTTGTGTTGGCGACGAGATCCCACGATGTGTCAAAAATGCCATTTGGCATAAGGTCAAGGCGGTAGAGTACAAATTCAAACAGCTCGTTCAGCGCGCCCAGCGACGAAACAAGCGCAAAGAGACTGGCGGCTTCCAGCCACCAACTCGATTTCCATTTTTTAACTAGTTTTATATACAGCCAAAGCAAGCCAGTAAATATACCCCCTCCGATAAAATGGGTGACAAACTCGGTCTGCATACCATCAATACGTGGTGAGGGTAGTAGCCAGGAGATCATAAAAACTGCGCAAGCGAGTAGTAGCAGCCAGCGGTATGATTTGGTGTCGCCAAGCAATTTTGGCAAAAAGAGAAAGATCAAGATAGGCGCGACTGTAGAAGCGAGTAAAAACTGCATATATTATCAGTATACAAAAACTCCCCGAAATTAGCGCGGGGAGTTTAAAAAGTTTGCTATAAACTATTTCTCGGCTGAATCGTGAGCAGCGGCTACTGCGTCTTGCTTAGCTTTGAGATCTGCTTCTTCTGCTGCTTTCTCGGCGGCTTTTGCTTCAGCCTCTTTGGCGGCTGCTTCTTTGGCGGCGTGCTCAGCCTTTTCTGCCTCAACGTCGCGCACGTCGTTTACAGCCTGGCGGTCAAAATCAACGCCCGTCAGACGAGCAGACTTACCGGTTAGTTTACGCATGTAGCTGAGGTAGTTGCGGCGAACTTTACTTCGCTTGGTAACTTCTACCTTAAGTACAAGTGGGCTGTGGAGCAAGAAGCTCTTTTCTACGCCAACACCGCTCGCAATACGGCGAACGGTAATCCGGCTCGTGTGGCTGCCCTTGCGGTCGGTGCGAATCACCAAACCTTGGAAAATCTGCACGCGCTCTTTGTTACCTTCTTTGATCTTTTGGTGCACTTTAACCGTATCGCCACTGCGTACGTCGACGACAGCACCTTTTTTAAACGTCTGATCTAACTCTTTAATAATTTCCATATCCCGTAGATTGTACTACACTTCACCCCTGAAATCAAGGAGTTAACTTATGTTTTATGCGTTACGTTCTTCTGTTTAGTGCATTTCCAGCATTACGGCGTTTTAAGGCACGTCGTTCTTCTTCGCTCATCCCACCCCAAACGCCAAAGTCTTGATCGGTTTCAAGAGCAAATTTGAGGCATGCGGCGACAACTGCACAACCCCTACAAACAGTTTTCGCCCTGTTTGTCTCCAACGTCGCTTGCAGATCTTTGCCTTCTGGGAAAAATTGCTCTGGGTCTTCCTGTAGGCATGCAGCCCGGTCCCGCCAGTCATCTCCTTTATGAAAATTGGGCAACGTTTCAAATGAATTTCTTCCTAGTGTCGTCATCAGAGAATAGTACTATAGGTAGCGTCATAGACAAAACATAGCCGCTACAGGTAGTGTTTACTCTATAACGCGGTAGACTTCTTCGAGAGATGTTTCGCCAGCAATGACGTGGAGCAAGGCGTCTTGTAGCATGGTGCGCATGCCGCTTTTTACGGCGGCTGCTTCTATTTCCTGCGCGGAGAGCGTGTGGGTATGATTTTCGAGTAAAGCACGGATCTCGCCCGTCATGCGGAATTGCTCGCGAATGGCGATCTGACCCTGGTAACCAAACGGGTTCTCGTCAGAGGTGCCTGCTTTATACAGCTGCACGCCGTCGAGGCTTGGACGGTCGTGACCATCTGGGAAGGTGTCAAGTATTGCCTGTAGTTTTGCCCTTTCGGCATCGGTCGGTGCGTAAGGTACTTTGGTTTTGTCGTCCAGCCGACGAATAAGCCGCTGCGCCATGACAAGCCTTATGGCAGAAACAAAAAGCGGATTTTGACCAATCAAATCACCAAGCCTGGTTAAAGCTGCGGCTGCCGACGAGGCGTGAAAAGTACTCATCACCAGGTGTCCAGTCAGGCTGGCTTGCAGCGCAGTTTTGGCTGTGTCGTTGTCTCGAATCTCGCCGACCATCACGATATCTGGGTCAAGGCGCAATATAGCCCTGAGTTTTTCCGCGAAGGTGCCGTCGTTGCCCGCTTGGCTAGAGTGAATGGGAATCTGAGTGATACCGTCGAACTGATACTCGACCGGGTCTTCTACCGTAATGATTTTGCGCTCATCGGTCACCAGACTGTTGAGCATAGAGTACAGCGTAGTAGTTTTACCTGACCCCGTGGGGCCGACTATCATTACGAGTCCGCTTGGTTTCGCAATGATATCGTCTACGACTGCTCGCTGGTCGGGTGACAACCCCAGCCGATCAAGATTGTACATGTCCCGTTCCATGTTAAAAAGCCGCATAACGGCGTCCATACCATGGATGGTGGGAACGGTTTCAAGGCGCACATTTACATCCACTTCTGTGCCGTCAGCCATTTTGACATGCTGGGCGATATGACCTTGCTGGGCCTCATCAGCGCTTGTGCTGACATTGCCCGCACTGGCGATAGCACCGATCAGTACACGGTATTTGTCAAAGTTTAGTTCTGCAACTGGGTGCAGGACGCCGTCAATACGAAAACGAATGCGCGCTCGATCTGTCTGAGTCTCAAGGTGGATATCGCTCGCCCCAAGTTGGTGAGCCTGACTTACGATGTACGCAAGCATGTCATCTGCCCGGACCTGCTCCAAAATACCCGAGATTTGCTCGACTTGCTGGGTTGGCTCAGTGTTATCTATAGCAATATCTTGATACTCAACCTTTTTTGGAGGGTCATAGAGCAACATGTAGTCACGAAAGCCAGCGTCTGAAATGAGTGAGAAAGTCACTTTCTGGTCAGTAAAATGATCGACGAGGGCGTTCATGGTCTGCTGGGAGGTGGTAGTGGTAATCCCAAACAAAATGTTGCTCTGATCCGCCTGAATGGGGATGATCTTGTACTGTCGCATTTGGTCTATGGGCAAAATGTCTCGAAAAAGAGGTTTTTCAGGCATGCGTGACGTGTCTAGGTATTGCACCCTAAGCACTTCAGCTCGACGTTCTGTCGAACGCTCTTCATCCCACCGCGCATCTTGACTCATACTCCTTCTATTTAAGCACAAGCGGGGCGGTCATGAAAGAGCGCGGCACGATGTTTTGCTACAATAACCCTATGCGAGAGATTATCCTTTTAGTTCATGATATACGTAGTACCCACAATGTTGGTTCGTTGCTTCGAACGGCCGAATGCCTTGGAGCTAGTCAGGCAATCATGACTGGTTACACACCCTACCCTGCGACTCCTCGTGATGACCGCCTACCCCACATTGCTGCGAAGCTCAGTCAGCAGATTCATAAAACAGCGCTGGGGGCAGAGAATCTTATTGTGTGGAGCAATGAGGTGGAGCCCCTCCCTGTTATTAACCGCCTCCGCGGTGAAGGCTACCGTATCGTCGCCCTAGAGCAAAGCGTAAAAAGCATACCTTTGGCCGACTATAAACCTACCGAAAAAATCTGCCTACTCATCGGCCGAGAGGTGGAAGGCATTGACAATGATTTGCTAACCCAGTGTGACGATGTGGTAGAAATTCCGCAAGTCGGGCAAAAAGAATCGCTCAACGTCGTCCAGGCGACTGCAATCGCCCTTTATGAGCTGCTCGTTTGCAAATAGTAAATGCTTATGATATGTTGATGTTAGTTAGCTAAAACAAATATATGACACTTGCCAAAAAAACACCCTCGAAGCGAACCGCTACCGCTCACCGTAAACGAGCTGGCACTCATCACCGCAAAAACCCTGATTACAAAAAGGCTTACTGGCCGTACCTTCCCATTATCGCCATCATCACACTCGGCATTGCCTGCAATAGCTGGCTCAGTGGGATGCATCGCAGTGTTCTTGGTTACGCTGGTGAGATGAGTGTTTCTGGTCTACTCTCTGGCACCAATCAGCAACGCGCTGCAAACGGGCTCGGAGCTTTAGCGCTTAATAGTACCCTCAGCCAAGCCGCTCAAGCAAAAGCCAATGACATGATGGCGCACGACTATTGGGCACATGTATCGCCAACAGGCGTCACGCCGTGGTACTGGTTTAGTAGCGCTGGCTACAGTTACCAGACCGCAGGAGAGAACCTTGCCTACGGATTTTCGACTTCTGGGGAGACCATCACCGGCTGGATGAACAGTCCAGGACACCGGGCCAATATATTAAACACTAGTTTTCAAGAGGTTGGCTTTGGTGTCGTGAATGCTCCAAGCTACCAAGGCTCTGGTCCGCAAACCATTGTGGTTGCCCTGTACGCTCAACCTCCAGTGGTTGTTAAACCGACTCCGATCGCAGCGGCTCCCTCTGAACCTGCAAAAGTTGCCGCACCAACACCGAGCCCCGCCCCCACTCCTACACCTGCCAAACAGACTGCCCCCACCCCAGCGCCTACAGCGACGACACCTGTTGCAACAGAGCAAACTCAACCCCCTGAAGTCCCAGCGCCGGCTAGCCCTAGTACCCCTGAAAAATCACAAGAAAAGCCCACGGCAACCGCTAGTAGCGGTGGCGGTGTCAAGTCAGAAGACACTCAAAAAGTAGCTCGCATCGAAACCATTCAGGCAAATAATGTCTCATGGAGTGGATTCGCGGTCAGTATGATTGCATCTGTCGCCCTGCTCGCCTTTTTGCTTCGCCATAGTTTTGCGTGGCACAGGGCAATCGTAAAGGGTGAGGACTTTATTTTGAAACACCCGCTCATTGACATCTCATTTGTCGCGGTGGCTACACTGGGTTTCATTCTCACGCAAACCTCTGGCTTAATAAAGTAATCTCATTATTTCACCTGGGATCGACTTTTAACTTCGGTAACTTTCACTTCATTGCTTCCGTTGTAGGATGTAGCTTGGGCTAAACACACCAATGCCCATTTTTGTTAATGGTTAATCATCCTTCGTAATTGATGTGCTAATGCTAGCTCAGCTTCACGTTGTCTGCACCGACAAGGTCAGCTAATTTTGTCAGTGTTTCGTCGGAACTACTGCACCGCGTCGGCAACCGAATGGGCTGTTTGGCTTCATCCGGGCCCAACACCAAAACGACCTCATGTCTACCAGGTGCTTCGTCTAACACAGTTTTGAGAGCCGCAAGTAGTTCGGTATCTTCACTGTTTCGCAGCCTTACATACAGACGCTCAGGATTTTTGAGTGCCTCTTGGGCAGCCTTTATCGCCGAGCCAGGCACTTTCCGCGCCTTGGGTACCTTAAGCTCACGCTGCTTTCGTCCTGTCGATTGGTAGGCAGCAGCCTGTTCGTGGGTAACTTCACGAGCATCATCAATCATAATTTTGACCTCGTCACCAAGGTTGCCGTCTCGGTCTTTGGTGTTAACCTTGCCACGCAAAATAACAACTTTATCTCGCTCCCATAAGCCTATGGTCTGCTGGTAGACGCTTGGAAAAAGAATGCCCTCTATTGACCCGGCGGCGTCCTCTATCTTCACAAACCCCATATGCTGACCCTTTTTAGTCGTAATCTCTCGGAAGTCCGTGATAGCCCCTCCGATGACGACAAGTTTACCTTCATGGGCGGGTAGTACAGATTTGATGGGGGTAGTCTGTTCGGCAAGCAAGGTCATAAAGGCTTCTAAGGGTTGTTGGCTAAGGTACAGTCCCATCAGCTCTCTTTCCCAGGTCAGGAGCTCTCGAAGCCCATACGGCTTATCTGGCTTAGCAAGCTGCAATACTGGCTTAGCGTCGATTACATCATCAATCACGCTCCCAAAAAGATCTGTCTGCCCACTTGCACGCTCTTTTTGTAGACGCTGCCCAAAGGCCACGATAGTTTCCATGTTATGGAGTATGAGCGAGCGGTCACCAAAGCCGTCAAATGCTCCGGCTTTTGCGAGGCTATCGAGCGCTTTTTTGTTAACCAAACGGGTGTTAACTGCGCCTAGAAAATCATCAAGTGTTGCAAAGCGACCAGTTTCACGGGCGCGAAGTATTTCCTCAACTGCACCTGTACCGACGTTTTTCACCGCGTTCATACCAAAACGGATGTTTTCGCGGCCGGTTAGCTTGCCATCTTCTGGCGGCACCACTGCAAACTCTCCAAACGACTCATTTACATCTGGCGCAAGCACCTGAATGCCCATTTTCTTGCACTCGGCAATTTCGATCGCAAGTCGGTCGGTGTCGTCGTAGTCACTGGTCATAAGCGCCGCCATAAACGCCGCTGGGTAGTGCGCCTTTAGATACGCAGTCTGGTAGCTGATCATACCATAACAAGCAGAATGAGACTTGTTGAAACAGTAGTCTGCAAAACCTAGCAGATCGTGCCAAAACTTTTCGATTATCGGCCTTGGCACTCCATTTTTAACCGCCCCATCTACAAAGAGTACCTGCATTTTGGCCATAACATCATGCTTTTTTTTGCCGATTGCCTTACGGAGCGTATCGGCTTCGCCGCCCGTAAAGCCACAGACATCACGACTAATCTGCATCACTTGCTCTTGGTACACGAGCACACCAAACGTCGTTTCGAGGGCCCGTTTCATGAGTGGGTGAGCGTAGTGAATGTCTTCGAGCCCGTTTTTACGCTTGATAAAACTCTCGGTCAGACCAGCACTTAAAGGGCCGGGACGGTACAAGGCGCCCATCGCAATCACATCATCAAACTCGGTCGGTTTAAGGTCGCGAAGATAACGTTTCATGCCCGAAGACTCAAACTGGAAAACTCCCGTGGTATCACCGCGACGCAGGAGTTCAAAGGTTAGTTCGTCATCAAGAGGAATGGTAGAAATATCTACGTCGGTCTTGTAGACACGTTTTATGATACGAAGAGCATTTTTTATGATCGTAAGGTTAGAGAGGCCCAAAAAGTCCATTTTGAGCAGGCCAATATCCTCGATTTGGTTCATGGGGAATTGGGTGGCGACCACTCCTTTTTGAGCTTGTTCAAGAGGCACATATTTGACAAGCGTATCTGGGGCAATCACCACACCGCAAGCATGTACACCATGACTTCGCACGGTGCCCTCAAGGATCATGGCATAGTCAATAACCTGTTTGCTCGTAGCATTTTCTTCGTACTCGCGCTTGAGATCGACGTCTTCTTTTATACTTTTGGCGAGCGGTACGTGGCGACCCTGCACTGGGGCGGGTATCATTTTGGCGACACGGTCAGCCTCGGCGTACGGCACCTCTAGTACCCGTGCCACATCACGTACGGCGTTACGTGCAAACATTCGGCCAAATGTCACAATATTGCTCACACGGTCATGGCCATATTTGTCGGCGCAGTACTGGATGACCTCGTCTCGGCGGCTATCTTGGATATCTACATCAATATCAGGCATTGATATACGATCTGGGTTCAAAAACCTTTCAAAAAGTAGCCCGTAGCGGAGCGGGTCAAGATCGGTGATTTTTGTAGCGTACGCCACGATAGACCCAGCTGCGCTACCACGTCCTGGCCCAAAGATGATCCCCTGGTTCTTACCCCAGTTAATAAAATCCTGAACAATCAAGAAGTACCCGTTAAAGCCCATGCTATCGACGACGCCCAGCTCATACTCTGCCCGTTCGATAACGCTCGGCGGTATGTGTTTTTTTGCCTCGGTGGCCGTCATCTCACGTGAGTCTTCCTCACTCACGTCACCGTAGCGCCAAGCAAGGCCACGGTAGACGAGCTTTATTAGAAATGACTTTTCACTCTCGCCTTTTGGCACCTCAAACTTAGGGATGAGGATTTTTCCAAGGTCTAACTCTACGTTACAACGCTCGGCAACCTTCCTTGTGTTGGCGATAACTTCGGGGTGTTCTTCTTGCCAACGACCGATGAGTTCTGCAGGCGGAATAACGTGAAGCTCATACTCTTTAAGGGACATGCGCTTTTCGTCAGCCAGAAATGCTCCCGTGCCAACGCACAGCAAGATCTCGTGAGCATCTTGGTCTGCATGGCGCAGATAGTGCGCGTCGCAGGTCAGCACCACATCGATGTCCAGCTCATGAGCGAGCTTAAACACGCCGTCATTTACTCTTTTTTGCTCTGCGCTATGACTGGGAGCTTCCGTATGTCCATGATCTTGGATTTCGAGGTAGTACCGGTCACCAAAAACACTTTTGTACCAGGCTGCTACCTCTTTAGCTTTTTCATAATCATCATTTTTGAGCGCGTCACCCACTTCACCACCTAGGCAGGCACTCATAACGATTAGACCCTCGTTGTGTTTCTCTAGTAGCTCATGGTCGATACGCGGAAAATAGTAGAAACCATCCAGGTTCGCCGTCGTACTCAGCTGCATAAGGTTGTGATAGCCTGTTTCATTCATGGCAAGCACAATGAGGTGATAGCGGTTTTTGTCTTTACCAGGATCTTTGTCGGTGTGGCGACGCGCTGCCACATACGTTTCGATACCGATTATGGGTTTGATACCCTTGTCTTTGCACTCTTTATAAAACTCGATAGTGCCGCTGAGTGTTCCGTGGTCAGTCATCGCCACCGATTCCATGCCTTGGTCTTTTGCAAATTGCACCAGTTCGGGTATTTTGGTCAAGCCGTCTAGCAAACTAAACTGGGTATGGTTGTGGAGATGCACATAATCTGAGGTCTGTAGCGCCCTCTTTACTCCCTCTTTCACCTCTTTTGCTGCTGCTTTAGCCAAAATCTACCCTCTTTATCACCCTAAAGTCACTCTACAGAGGTTCACGCTGCTACCAAGCCCTCTCTTGCCAGCCATAATTTTACCCCTACTTCTAACCTACAATTATACCGTAAGCACTCCCCACCCGTCACCATCACTTTTACAACA
>CAYMUP010000009.1:0-31011 GCA_964393815.1 uncultured Candidatus Saccharibacteria bacterium
ACTTCGGCTTGGACGTCTACTTTGTGGCCTTCTAGGTACTCGCGGATTTTGAGGGCGGCTGTGGCACCTTCGCCAACTGCGCTCGCAACCTGCATGGTTGCACCGCTGCGGATGTCGCCCGCTACAAACACACCCGGCATGTTGCTCATAAGATCGGCGTCGGTCTTGATAAGACCTATCTCATCGGTGTCTAGCTGGCCTCCCAAGAACTGACTGTTTGGACTTAGGCCGATGAAAACAAAAACACCGTCAGTCTCAATTTTTACCTCATTACCACTTTTTACCTCTGTGCCCTTCACTGCGACAACCCTGCCGTCTTCGCCAACGATTTCGTCTGTCGTAACGCCGAGATGCACAGTGATCTTGCCTTCGTTGACAAACTTTTGCAGTTCTTTTTGCAAAACCTCGCTAGCGCGTAGCTTGCTGCGAACGATCAGGTCAAGATGAGAAGAAAAACGAGTCAAGAACATAGCTTCTTGCACGGCCGAGTTGCCACCGCCAACTACGGCAATACGCTTATCGCGGTAAAAAGCACCATCACAGGTAGCACAGTAGTGCACCCCTCGAGCATAGAACTCTTCTTCACCTGGCACACCAAGTTTTTTGTAAGCACTGCCCGTTGCTACCAAAACTGCGCGCGCATAATAATCGCCCGTTACCGTTTCTATTCGCTTCCATTCGCCCTCGTCGTGAAGCGCCAAAACTTCTGTGGGTTCGATGACCGCACCAAACCGCTCAGCTTGCTTTTGCAAGTTATTGCCGAGTTCAAGGCCCGCTATGCCATCTGGAAAACCCGGATAGTTATCTACCTGGTCGGTTACTGCTGCAAGCCCACCAGGGATAGCTTTTTCGAGTAGCAAGGTCTCGATGTCTTCGCGTGTGGTGTATATCGCCGCACTGAGCGCCGCTGGCCCTGCCCCAATCATCACAACTGTATGCTCCTGCCGTTCAGTGTTATCTGCCATATTTCCCTCTACTATCTAACTTTTGTATTATTGTACCATTCGTTCTTGACCAGGCGCACTGATATCCATATTTTGGAGTGCGACTTTACTGATCATGCCAGCTACCCACGGATTGAGCGGTTCAAGCCTTCCTCTCGCGGAATCGGTCACTGGAGTCTCCACAACATGAGGCTTTCGCTGCCTCTCTGCATGCTTCTTAGCAAGTGCCTGAACTGCTTCGGTAAAACTAATATCGTGCTCTAGTGTAAATATCGCTAGTGCCGCAAGGTGATCTCTAAGAACTGGCTCGGGACTTCGAATCTTAGCTTCAGTTACTCCTCGCCAAAGTTCATCATCTTTTGGGTTCATAGTGTCGACAAGGCGTAGCGTTGTAACCGCCAAGGCGCCCCTACTGTCTTGTCTCGGCACAAGCAAACTACCATTTGGGCCGGTAATAGGCATGGCAAGCTCCTGATTATACCGTTGATAGCAATTCAGCTGCACGTCTGCACTGGGCCAGGCTCTCTGCTGGCCCAAAATTCCCCGTGCCGCCTCATGGTACCAAAGGTTATCGCCCACTTCTTTTACAAGATTAGCCCGGTCAGAGGACTCTTCTGGTGATAGCAGCTCAAAGGCTTCTTCGATCAGACCGTTACGAATTGTTACTCCAGTAACGCTTGGTAGTAGTGTTTCCGTCACGACCGTTCTCAACGCGGCAAATGTCGCACACTCTCCCCACATTGCATCTGGGGCGTTTCGCCAGGTAAACTCACTCATTTTTATTATCTTACGATATTTTGCTGTTTTAGTCTACGCAACTGCGGGAGCAAGCTTCGCGAGGTTGTAGCCGACGACTACTTCCTGTGAATCATCCTGCTTGGTCACAACGGTGACTGGCACCGTTAGCGCGCCCGAGATAGCGAGGGCTTCTTGCTGGCGGTGCGGTTCGTCGTCGAGGTTTACCTCGTCATAATTGAGACCCTTGGCGGCCAGATATTTCTTAACCATGGGGCAGTAAGCACACGTTTTGGTAGTAAAGATGGTGATATTTTTGACCATAAGAAACCCCCTCCACATTGGGTTCAATACGTTTATTTTAGCGCAGTTTTGGTTTGAGAGACAAGCTTTAAAACTGTACATAAGTAGTATATATAGTGCTTATGTTATCGTCAATACGCTAGATATTGTGTTTTTCGCAATAAATCTACTCTTAAGGCTAGCTGTCGATGCTAACAAGTTCAATGTCAAAAACTAGGTCAGCATCGGCCGGGATGCCTGAGCCGTAAGGGGGGTTGTGGCCATAGGCTTTTGCGGCGGGAATGATGAGTCTTCGAGTACCCCCAACTTTCATACCGGGCACGCCCTCTGTCCAACCGGCAATCACACCACTCAAGGGGAATGAGATTGGCCGACCAAAGTCCTTTGAGCTTTGAAACACGCTGCCCGTCTTTGCAACAGCACCCGTGTAGTGGCATGTCACCGTTGCACCAGACTGCACCGTGTCGCCAGTGCCTGGAACACGATCAATGATTTGTAGTTCTGAAACTGAATCAACTGGAGTGAAATCTGGAAGCATATGAGGTCCTTTCTTTAAGAAATAAGGTTAGAGATGAGCGAATGAGCCTCAGCTATTCTTTGATCTTAACGAGCTTCACCACAAAAACGAGCGCTGAATTGGCGGGAATCTCACCTGCTGCTTGCTCGCCGTAAGCCTTATTTGCTGGTATGACGAGGCGACGCGTACCACCCTCTTTAAGGCCAACGAGACCTTCTTCCCAACCTTTGATCACTTGGCCAGTACCGAGTTGTAGTTGCAGAGAAGTAGGTTTTGTATAGTTTTCGTCAAACATTTTGCCGTCTGTCGCGAGCGTACCATAGTACTTCATCTGCAAACAATCGCCAGCCTTTGCAGCAGCGCCTGTGCCTTCATCTAGGTCAGTCGTAACCAGTTCAGTAACATCGCCCTCTGGCTTAAAGACTTCTGGGGCTGGCAGAGCTTCTGCAACCGGAGACTCCATAGCACAAGCGTTAGAAGTTGCTTCAGACACCGGGTCGGTCGATTTGTTTGTGGAGGCATCATAGATAGCGTATGCCGTAAAGGCTAAAGTTGTTACCAAAAAAAGCAGCGCTCCAAAAGCTGCAAATATCCGATCGCGTTTACGCGTTTGTGCCATATAAAAATCCCCTCTTATTTACTGGTACTAGTTTGCCACAACCTACCGTTTCCAGGCAAGTAAAACTGGCTCTTCTGGATACCCGTTAGTAAAGCTTTGTATCAGGGCTTCTTTTAGTGAACCAGATACAAAATTGATATTACCTAGCTCGGAAATCGGCAGCCACTGCGGTTCATAGGTGTTTTGCCCCAACTTGTTGATCTTAGCTTCTTCGCTATCTGGGCTGAGTACACCTTCACCAGACTCATATTCACACCAGTACACAAACTGCTCACCGTACGGTTCCCCAGCGTCTTCCACAAAGACGAGCTGCACGCGGCCAACCACAACACCCGATTCCTCCTTTAGCTCCCGTCTTAGAGCATCTTCAAGTGCCTCTCCCATTTCTACCGCTCCGCCGATGAGCGTGTAATACTCTGAGCCAAATTTATTTCGCTTCATGACGAGCATGTCTTGGTCGCGCGTCACGATTGCCCTAACCGCCTGCTTCATCGTTGTCCTCCAAGTTTATGTAACCAGCATAGCAAGTTTCGCTATAGAAATCCCTACAATTAGCTCTTGATTTCGTATGATTTAAGTTGTTTTTCGTCTGCCGCCGTGTGGCGCTCCTGAAGCGCAAGTAACTGAGCATATATACCGCCGGTTTTTGCAAGAGCTGTCGGGGGGCCCTGTTCATCAACTTTGCCATCTTTTAGCGTAATGATGGTGTCAACTGACTGTATAGTGCTTAGTCGGTGGGCGATTATAAGCGTTGTGCGTCCGCGCATGAGGTGTTCGAGTGCCTCTTGAACGAGGTGTTCGCTGCGACTATCGAGGCTGCTGGTTGCTTCGTCGAGAATGAGGATAGGAGCATCTTTGAGGAGCGCACGCGCAATCGCTATGCGCTGTTTTTGCCCGCCACTGAGTTTCAGTCCTCGCTCTCCAATCTCTGTGTCATAGCCATTTTCAAACTGGGCGATAAACTCATCGGCATTGGCGGCTTTTGCAGCGTCGATAATAGCTTCGAGGCTCGCGCCAGGTTTGCCATACGCTATGTTTTCACGTACCGTACCGCTAAATAGCGCTGGTTCCTGAAAAACTACAGCCGTCGCATCGTGCAGGCTTGAGAGGGAAACAGTGGCAACGTCTTGGCCGTCAATTTCGATTACGCCCTTTTGTGGTGAATATAGCCCGAGCAGCAGACTAGTGATGGTCGTTTTACCTTCACCGCTCTCCCCTACTAAAGCCGACTTTGTGCCTGGCTCGAGCTTAAAACTAACACCCCTTAGAATCGGCTTTTTCACTTCGTAGCCAAAAATAACTTCGGTCACTTTCACTTGGCCGTGTTTCGGCTGCAACATGGCCACTCGCCTCGAGTCAGCTGTTTCAGGTATTTCATCCATGGCCGCAAAATAATCTTCTGTGTTTGCTATAGCCCGCTGCGATTGGTCAACAATGAAGCTGATACTAAAAATCGGCATACGTATGAGCGCCGCGTACTGCAAAAGTAGCACCATAGTACCTAAACTGTATTGCCCTCGTGCTGCCATGACACAGATGTAGCCATAGACGGCTAGGAAAATGATGTTGAGCGCCAACTTTCGCTTGACGTCTTGACCGTGCCATAGCCTGCTCTGCGGCCAGGTGGTTTTGACGGCCTTTTGATAACGCTTTTTAAATAGTGCTAGCTCGCCGTCTTCTCGACCAAAACTTTTGACTACTTTTATTTGCCCTACGGCCTCGGCAAAACGTCCAGTTGCCGCATCGAGCTCACCATTGATAGTCTTTTGATATTCGCGCCATTTCCCGCTTGTTCGTGTTGTGAGCCAGATGAAAATCGGATAGAGAGCCGTCAACATGAGCCCAACGGGCCACGAGTACCAATAGATAACGACGAGTGATATAACTGTCGTAAAGATAAACTGCAAGAAATTGTTACTAAACGCTTGTGTAAAGCCGCTAATCTGGTCAATGCTGCGGTTAAGCCGGTTCAGAATTTTGCCGCTCTGCTCGGCGTCAAAATAGCGCTGCGGCAACGTTAGTAAGTGAGCAAAATAACGCTCACTGAGCAGCTTGCGGAGACGCGCTTGCAGTTGGTCGCCGATAACACCGCCAATATTACTAAACAAGTTTTGTCCAAGATCGGCCAGAAAAATCCCGAGCACACACCAGATAACCAAGCTAAGGTTTGCAGATTTGTCACCGGCAAGCTTTGTTACTTCGTCGACAATGGTCTTGGTAAGCAGCGGCTGCACCTGAGTCGTCAGCGCCACCAGCACCGAAAATACCGCCACACCTATGTAGTAGCGCTTGAGTACACCAGTAAACCGCACAATCCGTACCAAGTTTTTCATGTGTTTCTCTACCTCAAAGGGCTATACCTTCACTGCGCCATACTTACTGCCTGCCGTTTCAGCAATGAGGTCGAGGTATTTAGTTACCTCGGTGTCGGTTAGGGTGCGTTCGTAGTTAACAGCTTTAAGACGAAGAGTGATTGTTTTATTACCACCCTCTGCTGGTTTGTAAATACCGAGTGGCTTTAATTCTAAATGAAGTGTTGTAGACTGCTCGGGGTCAAGCGCTGCCTTTGCCGCAGCAAGCACATCGCCGTACGTTGTCTCCTCAGAAACCCGCAATGAAATATCCTGCGTCACATGGGGAAAACGGCTGAGCGGCATGTACGACTTAGTGGTTTTTTCAGCAAACATTGTTGGGTCAACCTCAAAACCTGCGCTATAAGCCGGTAACTTAAAGCTCTTGCAAACGCTTTGCTTAAACTCGCCGACTACTCCCAAAATCTGACCTTTAGTTCCCGTCAAAGAATCATCAATAGCTCTCAGCACGGCGCTTCGTTTCGGGTCAAATGGCGCCACCGTTTGCTCTAGCCATGGGCTTTCATGTAGGTCCAGCTCCTCAAGCAAATCCAATTTTAGTGAGGTTATATTATTTTGGTCGAGTAGCTCGTTTAGAGCACGTAGAGCCCGGTAGTAAGCAGCCCCAGATTGCGGTTTTTTAGCGGCGTAGACATACGCCAAAGCTTGAACTTCTCGTGGCGTGCCGTCATTGTCGAACTCTTTTTTGTTATGAGCTTTGCCAAACTCATAAAGAGCAAAGTAGTCGTGGCCAGCCTTGATATTCATGTGAACCTTGTCGAGTAAACTTGGTGCCAGGCTGAGGCGGTAGTACTGAAGGTCGGGACTCAGTGCGTTACTAAGACGAAAAGCTTGGCCCGTGTTTTGGCCAGCGTTTTTCAGCACTCGTTCGTGCACAAAACTGTACGTTTTCACTTCATTTGAACCAACTCCAGAGAGAATTTGGCCAATTTTTCGCCGCATTTCAAAATTTGAGTTTTTGGGCGCAGGCACAATGCTGCGAGCTGGGAGCTCCTGTGGCAGCTTGTCAAAGCCATATAAACGCCCTATCTCCTCTACTACATCCTCTGATTCTTGTATGTCCATACGCCAGGCTGGCGCCCAATAGGTAAAGCCGCTGGCCTCAGGGTTGCACTCGAAGCCCACATGCGTAAGTATGCCCATGATCTCTTCTGCGTTAAGTCGAAGGCCGAGTCGATCGTTGATGAAAGCCGTATCAATCTTTGCAGGCTGAAGCATGGGAGTTACAGCTGGTTTTGCCCGCCAGTTTGTTTCATCGGCCATGAGATCATCGAACTTCTTAGATGCAATTTCTGCGCCCGTGAGACCACTCAGCATCTCGACAGTCTTTTGCATGACATATGGGTTCATCAGCATCGATTGACCCTTATTGAACCGTGTGAGTGCGTCGGTAAACAAACCGTGGCGCATGGCGCTTTTACGTACTGCGTACATATCAAAATTGGCAACTTCGAGCACAATTCGCGTCGTCTCGGGCGAAACTTCGCTATTGCCGCCACCCATTATGCCACCGAGGCCAATCGCACCTTCGCCGTCAGCAATGACGATGTCATCAGCGACAAGCTCATAGGTTTTACCATTTAAAAGCGGTAGCTTTTCGCCCGCAGTTGCCATCCGCGCACCAATCGTTGCGCCGCGTAGCTTGTCGTAGTCATACGCATGTGTCGGCTGAGCGGTGAGAAGCATAACATAGTTTGTAATATCTACGACGTTGTTGATGGGCTTGCCGCCCCACCGCACGAGAGTCGTTTGCAGCCACATTGGGCTTGGTGCAGTCGCGACACCTTGCATAGCGACGAACATCAGACGTGGTACATTGTGTCCCGCTTCATTAAAAACAGTGAGTGGGAGTGCGTCACTACCTGACTGGTCGGTTAGCTGGTAATACCACTCTGGGTCATTAAAATCATTGCCGAAAATGCCTGCAATTTCTCTCGCCACACCAAGTTGGCCAAAAAGGTCTGGACGGTGAGTAAACATCTTATTTTCGATATCAATAATCGTGTCGTTAAGCCCAAAGCTTTCGGCAAAGCCTTGCCCAGGCGTAAGTTGGGGCGCACTGCTTTGGGAGCCGGGTCTTGAAGATACATCTTTTTCAGTTAGCACCACGATTCCCTCATGGTCATCGCCAATAGCGAGCTCGCGGGCGCTCGCGATCATGCCGTTACTCATGACACCACGTAAGTTGCGAGCTCCGAGCACAAAGGGATCCGCATCATCATAGCTAGCCGGAACGGTGCTGCCTGGTGGTAACCACACCACAAACTGCCCCGCAGCAATATTTGGCGCACCGCAGACTACTTGCACGAGTCCCTGGTCGTCACGCTCTACATCTTTCGCTACACCGCCGTCATCGACCTTGCAAACGCGCAAATGATCACTGTCAGGGTGATCGACACACTCCACGACCTTGACGATAATTATGCCTTTATACTTCGCACTAAGGTCGACTACTTCTTCGACACCGCCGAGCTGCGCATTAATCCGCCGTACCAGTTCCTCTACCGCTGGCAGTTCAAAACCTAGTAAGTCTTTCAGCGTATTTACACTAACTTTCATGCGGCTAACCTTTCATCCAACTCAAGCATGGTGTCTTGGAAGGCTTTTTCGAGATCAATTCCATAATGTTCAGCAATTATTAATAATGACCAAAGACAATCTCCAAGTTCGTGACGAAGCTTGGCGTCAGTGTTTTCGCCACTTCGCTTGTTCTCCATGGCCATCACTAGCTTCATTAGGTCGCCCACATCACCAACGAACCCCGCAGTATAGTCTAGCCCGTTCCAACGGTCAAAACCATTTTGATCATTTACCTCTTGATATCTCTGCCTGATTGCCATAGCTCTTTTTTGTAGCTCACCTAAATCACTCATAAGTCTTCCTCGTCTAGTAAAGCAATGATGTCGAAGGCTGGCTCTTCGTAAGGGTGCGCACCGCGTAGTGCAGATACGACTTGTTTAGCCTTGCTTCTTTCACAGACAACTTCTATTCTGGCCTCCTCAACCACTGAGGGCTCACCGACTTGGCCGATATGCGGCTTAGCTCCCGCTTGCGGGGTAAAGCGGCCTTCACCGAGCAGTGTATAGCTACAATGCATATAGTCACCGAGCGCCCCGGCACCAGCCTCACCCAGCGCTGTACGCATCGCCGCAGCGTTCTTAAGCGGAACAAAAGTTACGATTTTCACGTTTTTCATCTAAAATTGCCTCAAAAAATCTAGTTTTGCTGATTCAAAGTGGCGAACGTCTTCGATAGCGTGTTTCATCATGACGAGGCGGTCTATGCCGCAGCCAAATGCGAATCCAGTGTAAACATCAGGGTCAATATCGGCTGCTCTAAGCACATTTGGGTGGATCATGCCGCAGCCGAGTAACTCTATCTTACCCTCGTGCGAACAGACATTGCAGCCTTTTGCCTCACAAAACGGGCAGCTCAAACCAAATTCAAAACTCGGCTCTGTGAAGGGAAAGTAGTATGGATTGACATGTACGTCCAACTTTTGGCTGTAATACTCCTCGAGAAAGGTTTTGAGAGTAGCGATGAGCATGCCGGCGTGCACACCCCTTGCTGCGTAAACGCCTTCCAGCTGGTAAAACGTGTGTTCATGGCGAGCATCGAGGTCTTCGTTACGGAAAACTCGGTCGGGTACAATTGCCGCAATGGCTCCACCTTCCTCAAGCTGAGCCTTATACTTTCGTAAAATACGGTTTTGCATAGTGCTCGTGTGCGCTGGTGCAATAAAGGGATCTCCATCTTTGTCGGTCTCAATGGTCATAAATGTGTCGTAGTCGTCGCGCGCCGGGTGTCCTTTTGGAAAGTTGAGCGTTTCAAACATGTGGTATTGGTCGTCGATCTCGCGCGACTCTTCCGCCACAAAACCCATACGTCCAAAAATGTCGACGACCTGCTCTATTTCTTTTGTCAGAGGATGTTGGCTGCCATTTTCGCTTGGGAGCAGCTGCACGAGAGACGTATTTACATCCATGGGCGCCGTAACGTCGATCGCCACACGTGTGTCACCGTCCTCCTCGACCCGAGCAATTTCTGCCTGAAGTTGGCTTTTCAACTCATTAAGCTCTCGACCGAAGGCAGGTTTCACTTCATTCGGCAGGGTACGGAGTTGCTCATACAGAGCCCCCAGCTCAGGCGCTCGTAATATACTCGCTTTATCATCAAGTGTTTTTAGCCGCTCCGTGAGCGTCGCCGCGGCTTCGGCTATCTGTGGTTGTTCGTAGTGCATGCTACAAAAAGTATACCAGATACCATCTTAAGTTTAAGTGTTATAAAAGCTACTGAAAGACAATATTACTATTCAAGCGTCTCGATATCTTGATCAAGTGCTGAGGCATCAAATCCTTTTTGTAAGTCAATCATATCGGAGTCTAGATCATTAACCGTCTGATCAATCTGGCGCGTTTCAGAGCGTACTGTGCTTGGGCTAACTGGCTGGGCTCTCCTCGCCAGCTGCCATGCCAAAAAAACACTCAGCGCCACCGTTACAAGACCAAACACAAGTTTGGAGTACTGCAAAGAACCGATTGAAGAAGTCTGCCTTACCATGTATTACTGAGCTACTGATGCTTTAGCAACATCTTTCATGGTTAGCGCTACTGCTTTTATAGCCTGACGATAGTCGTCGAGTGCATCTTTGGTCGTCTGAGCTTGATCACGATATCCGCGTACCGCTACTGCAACGTCCGTTGCGCCGCACTCTAGTTTGTTACTCTGTAAAGTGGTGGCAATCTGGTCAATAGCGGGCTGAACCGTATCACGTTTAATTACATTTGCAGTATCGATGAGTGAATTAAGCTCGGCTGATTGAAGCCCAAGTTTTTGCTTAATCGCCATAAGACGCACTAGCTTATCATCCAGTTTCTGCTCGTGCAACTTTGCCGCTCCGGTAAATGCCCGTACCTTGTTCTCGATAGCCGGCTTTTTTGTTTCGCAAATAGTTTGTTTAGAGACTGCTTTTGCCGCTTGCTCATCTTCCTGCACGTTAGTACTAGCCTGTTTATTTTTTTTGTTAACAAAAGATTTGGATTTGCTATTTGCTAGCCCATTCGCCGATGCATTGTCTTGAGCGATGGGTGCAACCGCAACGGCTTGAGCTGACAACGAGCAAAGACTAACGCTACCAACAAGAAAAACCGAAAAAACCGTTTTTACATAAGATTGCGTTCGGTGAAATTGTGTGTTTTTCATAAATGCTAAAGACAAGTCTACCAGCTCATTTGACTTTGAAAAGTAATCTGTCTTACAATCATATCAAAAGTATGTAGTTTTTTTTACAACTAGTCTTATCCTTAAAGCATTGAGTCAATGTCAGCATCGAGCTCAGTGGTGTCGAGAGATTCGTCCACTTCGCTGGCCGTTGAGTCCAATTCTGCGTCTGTCTGATCAAGCTCTTGCTCTTGGCTTGTCTCTGGCTGGTTAGAGGTATTGGTTTCGGCCTGGCGCGACTGCCACACCTTATAGCCTGCGAAAGCTAGCAAACATATAACCGCAAGGGTCACTATTGTTCCAACAAGCCCGTGGCCACGCTGTGATATCTTCATAATTAGTTCTCCTCAGTTACTTGATTTGTACGATCAACGGCGCTATCGTCTGCCTGACCAGGAGATGCAGCCGTGTTCTCTTTATCGTGCTGCGCATTCCTTAGTGACGAAACCATCGCTTTTATAGCAGCTTTATATTCATGTAACGCTTGGCGAGTGGTTTGTGACGCATCTTTGACGGTGCGCAAACTCACCACTGTTTCGGGATTATCGCAGTCCACGCTTATTGCCACGCTCCTCAGGGTTGCAACCGCTAGCTCTGCAGCGGCTTTTTTCTCTTCAGAAGCAGCCTGGAACGCTACAAAGTCTGGCGCCATGACATTGTTATTGAGTTGGTACGATTGTACCTTGGCATCGACGTCTCTAAGTTTAGTTAGGTGCTTGTCCGCTGCCTGAGTAAAAGCTGCGAGCTTGTTATCGATAGCCTTTTTGCGGTTTTCGCATAACAGTTTACGCTTTTCGGCAGTTTTCGCCTCTTTACGCTCAGATCGCGCTTTTTCTATCTCAGCCCGGGCAGCAGCACGAGCTGCCTCCGCGCCCTTTCTAACCTTCGGTGAATCCTCAGATACCTGGTCTTCGGCGGTAGCCTCAGATGTTGCTTGTTCGTTGGCTGCCTCACTCTCGTCTGTAGTCTCTATATATACCTGATTGCCTCGTCTATCATTTGGTTCGGCCGAGGCAGTCCCACTAAGTGACGCAACTGAAAGGACCAGCAACAGTACTGCCGCGAGTGATAAAGGCAGCTTCACAAAGCTGGATCGAGTTTTCATGGTATCTATTTCCTTTGTGTTACCTTATGAAAGTGCTTTTGATTATATGTATATTTCATGTCATTGTCTAGTGCTTCGACTCGCCTACAGCCTGACATGATGTATCATAGTAGCTATGGGAAATTTTAGTTTTGATATTGTCAGTGAATATGACAAAGCCGAGATGAATAATGTCTATGACCAAGCGCAGCGCGAGATTTCTAGCAGATACGATTTTAAAGGTACGCCCGCAGAACTCGACTGGCTTGAAGACAAAAAAGGCGTGCGTGTCACTGGAAACGGCGAGTGGCAAATCGACGCCATCCTCGACATTTACCGTAAGAAGCTCAGTACTCGGGGCTTAAGCCAAAAAGTGCTCGACACCTCCCGTGAACTAGTCGAATCAAACCTAAAAGCCAGTAAAGAAGTGCTATTTAAAGCCGGCATCGACCAAGACAAAGCTAAAATCCTCACCAAACTCATTCGCGACGCCCACCCCAAGGTGAAAACCCAGATTCAAGGCGATGCCGTGCGCGTCATGAGCGGCAGCAAAGACGACCTACAAGCCGTCATGCAACTACTCAAATCACGCGAAGACCTCGATTTCCCCCTCAGTTTCACCAACTACCGCTAGTTAGGGAACCTTCTAAGCAAAACCAGACAAGTAGTCAAAATTAAAACTTTTTTAAGAGAGCTGGTCTCAGCAGCTTTGTGCACGCCACGCTTCTAGAAGCGACTCAATGTACCGGCAAGCTGTATGAACAGGATCAAACGGGACGAAATATATGGGTTTCTACCTCTGATATAGAAAAATCCCAGGTGAAACTGCTCCCCAGCATGTCTGATTTAATGGCAATTTTACGCGGTGACCGCATGCCTTTTTTGACCTGACGTACAGGGTGTAGGCCCTAGTCTTTTGCTTTATTTTGCAGCAACCTTATACTAATAACTATGAGCGAAATAAAAAGTGATGCGAGCAATGAAGTGGCTGTTGAGACAACAGAGGCGACGTCTGACCTAGCAGTACAAGCAGCAACCATTCTCAGTGAGAATGACCAGGGAGAGTACACTATACCAAGCAAAGGGCTGTACCCACATCAGTGGCTGTGGGATAGCTGCTTTATAGCCATAGGTTTGCGCCACCTCGACCCGACCAGGGCTCAAACTGAACTTGTTAGCCTCACGCGCGGCCAGTGGCACAACGGAATGATGCCAAACATGATTTTTAATACTGCGCCCGAGTACCACCATGATCGCAATTTTTGGCGTAGCTGGGTCAATCCACAATCTCCTGATGGTCTCGCCACGAGCGGGATTACGCAGCCTCCCGTGCTTGCGGAAGCAGTCTGGCAAGTAGGTCAGAAACTCTCTTCACCTGAACGCCGAAGCTGGTACAAATTGATGCTCCCGCACATCATCGAGTATCATCAGTGGCTCTACCACGACCGTGACCCACACGGCGAAGGGCTCGTGCTGCTTGTGCATCCATGGGAAACTGGGCTTGATAACACACCTCCTTGGACGACAGAGCTACAAGACCACCTCATGCCCACTTGGATTCGTTTCTTACGCGCTACCAACCTGGACCGCGTCGTTGGGCTTTTTCGGCGTGATCGCCATTACATCCCACCGGGGCAGAGGCTCAGCACATTAGAGACACTAAGTTACTTTGCGGCGCAACGGCGCCTCAGACGTAAAGCATATGACACCATAAAGATCCTTGACCACGGTCTTTTCAGCATTGAAGACCTGTCTTACAACTGCATGTTTGTACGGGCCAACACTCGGTTGCGAGAAATCGCTAAGGCAGTGCGATATGACCTGCCGCCAGAGCTTGTTGAACGCATGCAAAAAACCGAGACCGCTCTTGAACAGCTTTGGGACCCCTACGCCCAGAAGTACTGGTCTCGAGATTTTGTGACTCACCGCCTGCTTAAGCAGCCCAGCATCGCCACTCTCATGCCACTGTACGCAGGCAGCATCACCAAAGAACGTGCAGCTGTGTTAGTAAAGCTGCTTGAGAACGAGCATGTATTTGGCCCGAATTTCCCCGTGCCAACCGTACCGATCGACAGTCCCATGTTTGACCCGCACAAATATTGGCAAGGACCGAGTTGGGTGAACACTAACTGGATGATCATAGAAGGGCTGAAACAATATGGGTTTGACGAGCACGCGGCAGCGCTCACTGACACAACCCTTGACATGGTTCGGGAGAATGGCTTCTGGGAGTATTTTCACCCCATTTCTGGCGAAGGTCTGGGCGCACACAACTTCTCCTGGACCGCTGCCCTCATTCTTGATTTACTAAAAACAAAGAAGACCTAGGCCTTAAGAAAGGGCGTATACTATTTTTATGATAGATTTGCTTCACGCTTTGCTGCTTGGCATCATCGAGGGCATTACCGAGTTTTTGCCCATTAGCAGCACCGGCCACCTCATTGTGAGCGAAAAACTGCTCGGGTTTAAAGACTACAAAGACCTATTCGCCGTCGTCATACAGGTAGGCGCCATCACCGCGGTGATTTGGTACTACCGACGTGACTTGTGGGCGAAAACACTTGGACTCTTTCGCGGTGAAAAAGCGGCGATTAACTTTTGGAAAATTCTCGTCATCGGCACTATCCCAGCAGGGCTGCTCGGACTACTTTTTGACAAAGTGTCGGAGAGCATCACCACACCTCTGGTGGTTGCTCTGGCGCTTATCATCGGCGGTGTCATATTGTGGATGGTCGACAACCGACCGGTTCACGCCAGCGACGACCCTGTTCAGCTCGAGCACATCACCACCAAACAAGCTGCACTCATCGGCCTTGGCCAGTGCATTGCCATGATACCGGGTGTGTCACGAAGTGGCGCGACCATCGTGAGCGGACTCGCCGTCAAACTCAACCGCCCAACGGCAACGGCCTTTTCTTTTTATCTATCCATTCCGGTTTTGGTGCTCGCAAGCGCCTACAAACTCGCCAAGTACAACAGTGAGATCCCGAATATTACCGGTGGCTACGCCGGAATCATCGTTGGGCTGATAGCTGCTTTTGTCACCGCCCTCCTTGCCATCAGCTGGCTGCTACGCTACATCGCACACCACAACTTCAAACCTTTCGCCTACTACCGCATCGTCGCAGGCTTTATCATTCTTTTTCTCATTGCATTTGGGGCGCTATAAAAAAACACGCCATGCCCGAGACCACTCCTAGTATCTATGAACGCATAAACCACCGGCTAGCAGATAGCCTTAGAGGTATATCTATAGGATGTTTTACTGGCGCCTCCCTACACTTGGCGGCAGACATGCACCGCTACGATGCTGGGTTTAGGGAAGCCATGAATTTTGATAATGTAGCGATACCCGCTGGACTCGGCACGCTCGCCCTTTTTTCAGCTCTCAGTCTCGCCTGCCGCCAACACAACCAGTAATCCCCTATTATCACAGCCTCGCCCGCCTCGCCCCTCTCCTCTCAATCTAGTTCTGAGTGCTATAGCAGCAAGAACTAGAATCTATTTGCGGAAGCAAATGAAGTGAAATTTACCTCTGTAAAAATGCAATCCCGGGTGAAATTACCTAAAAAGATGCACACATTTACCAAAAGTTCTAGCGTTAGCGGTGTCATAAAAAAACAACCGTTTTGGGTTTCGCTCTGTTGCTCTTAAAAATAAAATGATTGAACGTAAATCGATAACAGGAGGGTATAATCTTGGCGAGGTACATTCGACTCTACAAAACACCGGAGACTGAAGATAGCGTAACAATGGGATTTTCTAGTGGCATAGGTGCCGCTGCCTACGACGAAAACCTTCATACCTGGCTGCGGCGCCAAGGATATGAAGTTACCGAAGAGTCACTTGCTTACAGGGCCAGCCACAGATATCTTGAAAACCCTACAAATATGATCGCATCAGCCAATCCTGATTTCCCCTTAAGCGAGAAAGCAAGGAGAGTGATTAGCGCACTTTCTTACAACCATATCCCAGATATTTCGGCAAGGCACTTAGCTGGTATCGCCATACCAGAAGAGTCAGTTTCTGCAACGCATTTACAGATTCATCCAGATC
The DNA here is from genome assembly GCA_964393815.1 of uncultured Candidatus Saccharibacteria bacterium. Taxonomy (GTDB): domain Bacteria; phylum Patescibacteriota; class Saccharimonadia; order Saccharimonadales; family UBA4665; genus JAGXIT01. The sequence goes on from CAYMUP010000009.1 coordinate 15,851, forward strand.
TTTCTACTGAACATCTGCGCCCGCTGGCAAAAGAACTCGCCGTGACAAAGGCAATTCGAGATCATGGCCTGAGACAGCACTATTTTATTGATAACAGGAATACTATAGACGAACCCTACCGCTTCGATTCTTCCAACCTCATTGCTGCATGGTCTATACCGCCAAATATCATACTACCCGCCCATGTTCTTCGTTTTGAGGTCGGCTAAGCAACCCGAGTAGGGAGAGGGGCTAAAATTAAACTGTAATCTGTATGTAGCGTATTTAAAGCACAGTCGCTCCTTACTATCTTCAACTCGTTTCAGAATGAAAGTATCATACCAATGTCTCACATCCGACTGCGAACGTCTAACTCCCAGGTGAAGTGAAAATCACCGAAGTTAAGAGTAGACCCCAAGTGAAATTTGTTAATCTTCAACAGTGGGTTTGTCGAGCAGGAGGGGTTCGACACTGGCGGTTGTGTCGGCTATTTTCACGACGTCTTTGTCCATGCGCCCAAGCGACTTGTGAGCGGCGTTGAAATGGTTGATGGTGGTGCCGAGTGAGTTACCGAGTTTTTGCATGTACGTGTCGTGAGCTGCGATGTGCTTGCCGAGTTCGGCGACGCGTTTTTGAATGTCTTTGGCCTGCTCTTCAATTTGCAAACTCTTAAGCCCCTGCAGCACCGTCTGCAAGTATGCGAGTAGCGTGGTAGGGCTAACGATGATGACTTTTTTGTCGATAAACGCGTACTCTATGAGGTCGCGGGCGTTGGTGCCGGTTGCACCCACGTTATTGACCAGCAGGTCATAGTAAATCGCCTCAGAGGGGATGAACATAAAGGCGTAGTCCAGCGTGTCCTCGCGCGGGCGAATGTATTTGCTTGTCTCGTCGATACGGTTTTTGAGGTCTGCCTTAAAGGTTTTTACCAGATTTTCCCGCTGCGTTTTGTCTTTTTCCTCGATAAGGCGGTTGTAGTTCTCTAAGCTAAATTTGCTATCGATGGGTAGCAATCGACCCTTGTCGAGCTTGATGACGGCATCGACAATTTCGCCGTCTTTGAACCGATACTGGAGCTCATAGATGTGCGGCGGCAGTACGTTGCCGAGCACGGTGTCGAGGTAATATTCGCCCAGTCCGCCGCGCTGCTTGGGGTTTTGGAGCACGTTTTGCAGGGTCTTGAGCTCATCTGCCACGTCAGAGACGCGCTTGTTGCTGTCTTTGAGCTCGGTCAGGTTGCGGGTAATGTCGGCGATGATCTTGTTTGTCTCGGCTGATTGTTTTTGCAAGCTGCCCATCATCATCGCCTGTGACTTGTCCAGCCGGTCGCTCACCTGCGCCTGCATGTGGTCTTTGAGCTTGGTGATGTCTTCGCTAAGACCGCGCAGGTCTTCTTTGAGCAACAGCGTGCTTTCAGTGCTATTTCCGCCATTTTTCTTAAGCAGCAAATAAACAATGGCGAATGCCATCACTAATATGAGTCCGATTAAGATCGATACCGCTTCCATGCTGCTATTGTACCACTTGGGCTACGCGAGGCGCGTTACAAAATACATGGCGGTGGCACCGACGATGGTGAGCACAATGGTCGTGTACGATGACCGCTTGCTATGCGCTTCAGGCAAAATCTCTGCCGCCGCGATGTAGAGCAAAAAGCCGGCAAAAAACGACAGATAAAACACGGTCAGCTTGTCACTCACCGAAATGAGGTAGCTCAGCGTCACACCCAGGACTGGCGCAAGCGCATTTATGAGCAGCATTGCCTTTGCGCGCGCGCGGTTGTTTTTGTGTAGCAGCATTAGGTTAACTGTATTTAACCCGTCTGAAAAGCTATGTGCTACAACCGCTGCCGCGACAGCAGCCCCTACGACAGGGTTAGTTTGAAAAGCTAGGCCAATGCCAAAGCCGTCGAGCAAACTGTGACCCGCAAGCGCCAGAGCACTTGCCCACCCCACATGCGGGTGGTGATGGTCACCGTACTGCGACTCGTCGGCATGATTTATGAGAATGCTTTTTTCTATAATGTGGAAGAGTAAAAAGCCAACCATCAGGGCAATCATGGCGGTCGTGATGGCCAGGTTTTGCTCGTGCGCAAGCTCGACTATCTCTGGTAACAGGCCAAAGACGACTACACCCATCACGATTCCGGCGGTCAGCCCGAGCAATCTCGAAAGCTTATCTTGGTTCTTGAGGGCAACGCTGCCGCCGAGCAGACTCGCACACATCGCTGCTACTGCTAGTAGAAATACCATATCCTTGATAGTATTTTACCGGACGTATTTTTGCAAAAGTGTCGCAAAAAATGCTATGATTGCAACATGAGTGCCCAAGAAATCTTTGAAAAAACCCTACTAAGTCATAGCTACAGCCAAACAAGGCCACGCCAAGCCGTATTTGACGCCCTGCAACACCACCAAAGCCGAACGATGCATGAAATAGTAGTTGCGACGAGCGAACATGATCGCTCCAGCATATACCGCACCATCGAACTTTTTGAGAAACTAGGCATCGTCGTGCGCATACCACAAGGTTTCAAGCACCGCTTTGAGCTCGGACTTGATTACCACGAACACCATCATCACGCCACATGTAATACCTGCGGTGCCTCAATTGCCATGCCCGAGGACCCGCAACTAGAAACAAGGCTGCAAGAGCTGGCTAAACGCCGCCATTTTACTCTCACCTCCCACCAGATAGAACTTCACGGCCTCTGTGAAGCCTGTGAGTAGCTTAGTCCTCTTTAGTTGAGGAGGCTATTAAAAGCGCTGTCTCATGAGCAGCCGCACTTGCATTAAGCTCCTGGCCCGCATAATTTCAGATGCACACAATCCACCCAGTACAGTTGAAGCTACTCCAAACATGCTGCCCTGAACATAGCTTCTCTCAGCCATGAAACTGACTGCGCCTATGGCAAGTCCTATCGAAGAGCTTGCAGCCACTATAGCATTCATACGACTAGTATATGCCAGCTCCTGAAGTGCAGTTTTACTCTCAACTAAATCTTCTTTGTTCATAATATGCCCATATTATCACTTAGTATAATATTTGTCAAGAAGATTTTATATGTTGCTTAAAGGCCGCCTGGTTTCATCGTGTTCTTTAGACAGATGACTGCTCACTTGCAGTTTTAGCCAGCCCTCTAGCGAAGATAGATCTGGGAAAACTTCTTCAAATATATTGTAGAGGGTTTCGGTTTTTTCAGGTTGGTAGATGGCGTAGCATGGTCGCCCAAGCCCGTAGGATATGCCGGCTTCCATATGAGCAGCGAGACCGGCTGGGAACACAAGTAGTAAAGCCGCCGAGTCTTTCTGCGCCTCAATATCTTTGGTAAAGATTTGTTTCATAAATGGATCATTGATGGGCAAAGACTCTGTGGCCTGCATGCTTGCTTCTATGCCGTCGTCTTGGCGAAGCTCAATTTTCTCGCCCTCGTAGCTGTTTTCGATAAAGCAATAGGCTGTTTTGCCGGATGCACGCACGGCTTGGAGTACTTCGTTGATTGCCTTATGGTTTCGCCAGCGCCCTGCGATAAAAAAGTCGTACTTACATGCCATTGATTACAAGTGTAGCACGATGAAATACCCAAACTATACAGTTCACCCACTTTAAAAGGGCCGGTACTTTCGGCCCTTTTCGTGGAAAATTCTCTTTCCAGTTTCATAGTACGCCTATGTTCTACATGCGTATGTAATCATTATCACTGACGAAAAGAACAGAGGTGACCTTGAGGCTTTCACGCATTTGTAAGCTTTTTTATAGACTGTTTTTTCTCATATTTTAAAATATACGTTACACATAAATGGAGGGAATGACTATGTGGATATTTAGCAGTCACGAACGTAACAAAGATGATGCTTATTGGGCTCGAGTAGCCGACCAAGAGTTTGATGCTATGGACAAAGACGGCCAATCGCAGTGGGCAGAGCTTCGCCGATAAATTTTCGCATGATTTCACCGCATTTGCTATTTTAACTTCAGTGACCTTCACTTCATTTGAAAATAGAACGCTAGAGCTTGGTAGAGGATGTCGAATTATAGGTCTTACCTGCTGGCAGATTAGTAGCAATCTGGAAGATTACAACTATTCGAGCTCATGTGGGGCACCACTGACTTGCCTGCTACACTAGTAACGATGATTTCTTTTGACGAATTTTGGCACCGTAAGCTGAGCAGGCCGTATGAGCTCCATGTTGAGCGGCACGGAGACCCAGCAAACCCAACCATAGTGATGATTCACGGCATTGCGGCGAGCGGCGAAGACTGGGGCAAATTTATTCCCTTGCTCGAGACCGACTACTGCTGCATCACCATCGACCTGCTTGGTTTTGGGAAATCTCCCAAACCCCAGTGGTGCGATTACACCATGACCGACCACACCCGTTCGCTCTACCACACCATGAACAAGCTGCGTCTGGGCGGCAAGTTTACGCTTGTGGGCCATTCGCTCGGCAGTTTTCTGGCCGCCCGCTATGCGAGCGAACATGAACCAAATCTTGAACGCTTGTACCTGCTGAGTCCACCTGTGTACCCGCCGCTTTCAAGCATCGAAAAGCGCACCGCTCGGCGCATGACCGGCCTGCTTCTTAAGCTTTATAAGTTCCTCCGCGGCGAAAAAATGACGCCCGAAACATTTCGGCGCCTCAGCTACCTCGCCCCACTACCCCGCAGCATACTTAAAAATCCAGACACTTGGCTGCCTTTCATGCGCACTCTCAAGGAGTGTATAGAGCATCAGACCATTTTAGGTGATGTACGCAAACTAGGCATCGCTACAGAAGTGTTCTACGGCACACTCGACCAGGTTGTCGTGAGCGCAAATGTGGAGCGCCTGGCAAAAAACAAACGCGTTACCCTACACTCTATCTTGGCAACCCATGATTTATCTACCCGCTACGGCCGTGCGGTCGCTAAACAGCTTCAACAGTCGACCGACGCTCATACGTCGCAACCGAGTCAAGAAGCATAAATAAAACGAGGTTAAAAACAAAGCTAGGCACCGCGCCTAGACCTATACGGCCAAACAAAAAGAATTCTGTCAGCAGTAAATTGACGAGAGTTGCTCGTCTAAACCACTCGAGCGCCCGCACCCGCGAGCCAGTTAACCAGCTAAGCCCGATCATCACACAAAGCGCCGCCACGACTGTTGAGGCCAGCTGGCCCATGATAAGGCTATGGCCATAATCTGCTTTTCCCGCCAGAAAATCACGCACATCGTCGATATTGCTATAGACCGCTAGTAGCACCGCGCCAAGGAAAAACAAGGTTTCGACGACAAAAAACCAACGCACAAGCGCCCGCGTAGACCGTGCCTGCCACAAGCCTTCATACCACTGCGCGAGACGGTTTCTGCTCCGCCGAAGTCGGCTCGGTTTGCCCCTCGGTACAACCGGTAGTTCATAAAGGAGCTCGTGTAGTTTCTGGGTTACCGGGTCGGACGGCCGAGCTTGTGCGAGTAATCGACGAGTGGCTGCTCTCTCATGAATATCCATATCCATATGAACTGCCTCTTCGAGTTCTCTGAGGGCATTGAGCTGGTACTCCTCATGAGTGAGCTTTTGCTCACGAGTCAAATAGCTAATAATGAGGTAAAGAGCTACGAAAATTGCGTAAATAATGCCTACGGCTGGCCTAAAGAAATAGTTATTGTCCCGTGTCACAAATTTGCCAACCTCGTCTATAAAAACACCGAATCCTATCCCCCCGATAACCGCCACCAGCCGCTGAACCCGCCTACCCATATAGGCAAAGCTAAGAACCTGGGCCAGCAACATCGCGAGACCACCCCAAAGCATGTGCCCAATGTGGTATTTTGTCCCTCCTAGAGACGGATAATCAAGCACGTGCAGTGCAAAGCGCAGCAGCAATATACTACTGGCTGCGGACACCAAAAATAGGTCCAGATACTCACGGGCGGAAACATTCCGTACAAAAATTCGCTGCGCCATATCTGGTAGTATACTCTAAATTGGTATAGCCTGGTGTCTAGGAAAAGCACAAACATTATGCGATGATAGTTGCAGTGGAATCTTCTATTTTTCTCCAACTTTCGGCCGTTCTCGCTGTTGCTGCAGGCGTGTCAATTATCATGCGCTTGCTTCGGCAGCCACTTATCGTAGGCTATATATTGACAGGCGTAGCGGTAGGCCCGACAGCGCTCGACCTTATCCACAACCATGAGGCATTTGATTCATTTAGTGAAATTGGCATCATGCTGCTGCTTTTCATCGTCGGACTCGGGCTCAACATCGGCGTCATACGTGCTACCGGTAAGCCTGTTGCGCTTGTTTTCCTGCTAAACGCCGCCGTTATGATACTTTTTGGTTTCTGCGCCGCCGAACTTATGCATCTGACTACGGCAGAGGCGGTTATAGCGGGCTTGGGGCTCTTCTTTAGCAGCACTATCGTTATCGTCAAGTCACTCGTCGACAAACGTGCCCAACATAGGCTTTACGGACAGATTGCCATTGGCGTCATCTTGCTCGACGACGTGCTCGCAACATTTGCGTTATTGTTTGTCGCCACTGCAAAAACAGGGGGAACTAGTCTGACAGAAGTTGGCACACTTCTTGCAAGAGGTGGCGGTCTCGCACTGCTCCTTATCGCTGTCGGTGGGTACATCATGCCGCACGTCACCCGGTTTTTTGCTCGCAGCCAAGAAATGCTGTTTGGGTTTGCACTTGCTTGGGCATTTGGTATCGCAAGCTTGTTTCACCTAGCAGGTTTCTCGGCAGAGGTTGGCGCCTTGCTCGCCGGTGTGTCTCTAGCTAGCCTCACCTATGCATCAGAGATAAGTACGCGGCTCAAACCACTACGTGATTTCTTTTTGCTCATATTTTTTGTTACGCTCGGCGAAAAACTAAATCTCGCTCACATCCAAAACGCGATTGTTCCCGCTCTTGTGTTCTCGGCTATTGCCCTTACTATCAAACCGCTCTCGACGCAGGTTGGCATGGGACTGCTGCGTTACACCAAACAAACGGGTTTCAAAACCGCCATTCACCTTTCGAACATCAGTGAGTTTTCTGTCATTTTAGCGGTGCTCGCCTACAAAAATGGCTTGGTACGTGCGGAGCTCATCGACATCTTAACGCTCACAGCGCTCATCACCATAGCCGTTTCTACCTACCTTATGCACTACGACGATGTGCTCTACAAAAAGTTTGCGAAGGCCCTCACCATCTTTGAGCGAAAAGACATTCGTCCCGATTCTGCCCGACCACCGCAGTACAAACTCTTTCTCTTTGGGTATCACAAGGGCGGGCATGAGTTTATAAACACGTTCCGCGACATGAAAAAGAAATATGTCGTGGTGGACTATGACCCTGAGGTTATTGAGACCCTCGAGCGCCAGCACATCACCCATGTCTACGGTGACGCGACTGATTACGAACTACTCGAGGAGCTCGGTGTTGGCAAAGCAGAAATGATCGTCAGCATCTTGCCTGGCCACACGACTAACCGCGAGTTACTAAAATACTACCTCAAGCATAATCCTGAAGGCATATTTATTTGCCACGCTACCAGTTACGACAATGCTGCTGAGCTATACGAACATGGTGCATCATATGTCATACTTCCTCGACTTATCGGCACTGAAAAAATGAGTGCATTCATAAGTCAGCACGGCACTGATAAGACAGCTTTCGAGAGCTACCGTAAGCACCACATCATTACCCTTGGCAAAGCGGCTATAAACTAACCCTATCAAGAAAACCGAGATAGGTTTTCTCACCCTGCAGCGCTTCGCGTTTAGCAAATGAAGTGAAACACGCCCCTGTTAAAAATTTAATCCCCGGTGAATAACATGAAAACAGTCTGAGCGTCGGTCGCCGCAAGAGCCGGGGATGCATAACGACTGATAATCGAACGGTTAGTGAGACTATATGCAGAGACCAAGGCAGCCATTAATTAAAGAGGAGAGCTGCCCTGGCTCGAAGCTATATTTATATAAGTAAGCCGGTCGTTTGCTTCTCCCCGGTGGGTTTTGGTTCTTTTGACCAGGCAAAAGAACAATGTAGTTTTTGAAGCCGGAAATAGTTTTGTACGCGTTAGACCCCTGAACAATCTAGTATGGTGTATACTTGAGCACGTGCAATTAGCTGATTTTCATTATGATGTACCCGAGGAACTCATCGCCAGTCAACCGCCAATGGTCCGCGGCGATGCGCGTTTGCTGGTACTAGACCGTCGTACTGGGCAGATTACCGACAGGCAGTACCCTGACATCGTCGAGTACCTTCAGGCGGGCGATGTGCTGGTCATAAATGACACCAAAGTCATCAAAGCTCGCATAATAACCCACAAAGTGCTGGGCGGTGGCACCCGCGAACTCGTACTCGTCGAAAAGCACGGGTCTGAAGACGACTGGCATCGACACCGCGTTATTTACCGGAGACGTCTGAAACCTGGAGACGAGTTGCAAATCGGTAACGACATAATTACCGTAGAAGAGATAAGCGGCGACGGAATCGCGGTTGTACGAAGTGAGCGCAACCTCCTAGAAATTGCTGAAGAGCATGGTTCTGTACCCTTGCCACCGTACATGCAGCGTGAAGCCACCGCAGCAGATATCGAACGCTACCAAACGGTTTTTGCCCGCGAGGCAGGCTCGGTAGCCGCCCCAACCGCGAGTCTCAACATGACCGAACTGACGCTGCAAACGCTCCGAGACAAAGGTGTACAGGTTGCCTACGCGACACTGCACGTTGGACTTGGTACGTTCCTGCCTATACGCGTCGAAGACGTCACCACCCACAAAATGCACCAGGAGTACTACGAAATCCCAAGTGAAACCGTCAGATTAATTCGTGAAACCCGGGCGAAAAATGGGCGAGTTATAGCGCTCGGCACCACCATCACTCGCACGCTTGAGTACGCCTACAAAGACATATTTTCTGGTGCCGACCACACCTTACGAGGTGAAGCCGATATCTTCATATACCCTGGTTACGAGTTTAAGACCATTGATGGCCTGATCACCAACTTCCACATGCCAGAAAGCACCGTCCTCATGCTAACAGCCGCTTTTGCCGGCTGGGACAAACTTCGCCCCGCCTACGAACACGCCGTAGCAGAGCGCTACCACTTCTTTTCCTACGGCGACAGCATGTTAATTATTTAAATAAACCTAGTGACCGTATTCATCAACTTCGGTATAATTAACGTGATATGGCAAAAAAGTCACTTAGTTTTGAGATTACAGATCGGTTAGAAGGCACACTGGCGAGGGCTGGGGTAATAACGACGCCGCACGGCACGATTGAGACGCCAGCATTTATTGTGGGGGGCACAAATGCGACTGTTAAAGCCCTGACTCCCGAGATGATCAAAGGTGTTGGTGGACAGTCGGTACTGGCAAACACTTACCACCTTATGCTAAGGCCTGGCGCCGACATAGTAAACCAAGCTGGCGGCGTGGGTAAGTTTATGAACTTTGACGGACCAACTTTTACTGATAGTGGTGGGTTTCAGGTCTTTAGCCTAGGTGTGGCATTCAACAAAGGAATCGACGCCGTTTCGCACACCGAAAAAGGTGACGCCGAAAAGGCTACGGCGAGCGCCGAGCAGCTTGTCAAAATCACTGAGAAAGGCGCTCATTTCCGCTCGCACCTTGACGGCCAAAAACTGCTCATGACACCAGAAAGCAGCATGGAGTTGCAGCACAAAATTGCCGCAGACATCCACATGGCTTTTGACGAGTGCCCCGCTCCGCTCGCGAACTACGTCTACATTGTCGAGAGTCTCGAGCGCACGCACGCTTGGGCCGAGCGATGCATTGCCCGTCACCAAGAGCTCAACGCCGAACATGCTGATAAAAACGAAAATCTCCAGGCGCTCTTCGGCATCGTACAGGGCGCTAGACACGAGGAACTAAGAAAGCGGTCTGCGTCATTTCTCGGTGAACGAGATTTTGACGGCTATGGTATCGGCGGCGTTTTTGAAACCGGAGAGATTCCAACCGTGGTTAAGTGGACAGACGAAACGTTGCCCGAAGGCAAACCAAGACATCTGCTCGGCATGGGAGCTCAGCCAATGGACCTCTTCCTCGGCGTAGAGTACGGCGTGGACACGTTTGACTGTGTTGCCCCCACCCGCCAGGCTCGAAACGGTGCTCTCTACACCTATGACGGTCGCATGAATATCAAAAAGCAGCAGTTCCGCACAGACTTTAGCCCCATCGATAGTGAGTGTGGCTGTTATACCTGTCAAAATTTCACCCGGGCGTATGTGTGCCACCTCTTTCACGCTGACGAAATGCTCGGCGCCACGCTCGCGAGCATACACAACGAATACTTCATCGTGAGCACCGTCGACAAGATACGTGAGTCTATAAAAGACGGCAGCTTCTTTGCACTAAAAGACACCTTCCTCCGCCGCTACTATGCCAAGCAGCCCAAGTTTATTGAGCTCTTGGACACTCGGAAAAAATCATAAATTAGATCTAAGATTTATGATACGAAGTGAACGTTACCGAAGTTAAAAACCTATCCCAGGTGAAATTTATTAAATAGTGCTATGGATGGACTCTTCTTTTAGCGTCTTAAGCCAAGTGGTAAATCGTACCGTTAGTGGCGATAAAACGATATCGACTGCAAGCTTGATCAGATAGACCGTGATGATGAGCTGCAAAAGCGTCTTACCCGGCATAGTTCCGGCAAACGCAATCACCGAAAAGACAACGGTATCGACCAACTCACCAACTGCACTAGAGCTAACGAGCCGCGTCCACAAACTGCGCGGACCCACATGTCTACGCAACCGTTCAATCGCTCCAATATTTATCGACTCGCCAATTAGATAGGCGATGAGACTAGCGACCGCCAGGCGCGGCACAAAACCCAAAATCTGCTCATACGCTGTTTGACGGCTAGCAGCAAGATCTGCAGGTAAGTACTGCACGCCAAGTAAAAACAAAGACATAAAAAGTAAACAACCAAAGCCAATCCACACCATAGTCCTCGCCACTTTTGAACCATAAATTTCAGTGATGACGCTTGTAATGATGTAAACGAGCGGGAAAATAAGTGTGCCTGCGTCAAACACAGCTGGACCGACCTGCGTAATCTTGACACTCGCGAGGTTACTGACAATGAGTAGCATGGTAGAGACACTGACGAGGGTCATTAGCACCCGCGTTCGCGACGAAGCAAACTCTTTTATGACTTTACGAAACATCGATTCTCGCCTTACGCTTTGCTGCGTTTTTTAGCAGCTCTTTTTTTCGTAACTTTTTGCTTAGCGTGAGCCGTAGATACGGCTTCTTTTTTTTCTTTTTCTGCTTCGTCGAGCTTTTTACGGACGCGAATGGACGCGGCTATGGAAGCACCAATAATACCTATACCCGCAAGTCCAGGGACAAGCTCAGGTATGCGCAACAGAGCACTTGTCAGCATGATAATAGCCAGGACAAAGACCGTGTAGTGCGCGCCATGTTCGAGGTATATGAAGTTATTTAAGGTACCACGACGAACCATAAAGATCGTCATTGAACGCACCCAAATCGCGCCAATACCGAGACCAGCGGCAATCAAGACAACGTTGCTCGTGATAGCAAAAGCACCGATGACGCCGTCAAAACTAAAACTTGCGTCCAGGATTTCCAGATACAGGAAACTCATGAACGCTGCTAACCCCACCTGTTTTACGGCAGAGTTTTTTGCTTCAAGACCCTGGTACTTCTCAATAAAACGTATGGCGCCGTGGATAGCAAGGTAGGTCAAGGTACCAAAGCCACCGGCAAGGAAAGTAGTGCGCGCATGTGAGTTGATGGGCAGTAGGGCAAAACCAAACAGCATAATAGTCGTGACGATTGCTGGCCAAGCCCAGTGTGTCAACTTGCTAAGATGACGCTCGATACTTTTGACCCACATTGTGTCTCGCTCATCACTAAAGAAAAAGTGGAAAGCGAGCATGAGCAGAAATGCTCCACCGAAAGCAGATATTGTTGGATGAGCATCTTCCAAGTAATGAGCATATTTTTCAGGATTATTAAGTGCTAGGTCAAGCACTGTCTGCCAACCAAGCCCTGCCGTAATAGAAACGATCAAGATGGGGAAAACGACTCTCATCCCAAAAATAGCAATAAAAATGCCGACAGTTAGGAAAATCATCTGCCATTTCTTGCTCATACGATCAAGGATTTTGGCATTTATAATTGCATTGTCGAAGCTAAACGTAAGCTCAACGATCATCAAAATCACCGTGACAAAAAGCGCATTCCAACCGAGGCCTACCGCTACTCCAATTAGAGTTGCAATAGTGGCAATTATAGAAAATCCGAATATACGGAAAGCAGAGTGTGAGTGTAATAAATTTTTCATATCCCAAGTAGTATAGCAGAGAAATCATCAGAGCGTAGTCAAGCGTGCTTTACTGCAGCCGTCATTCTGATTTACTACCAAGACCAATAGGGTTGCATAAGTAATAGAAAGAAGGTGCTTCGACTACGCCCAGGATGACAAATCACCAATGCCTAATTATCAAATGAAGTGAAACTGACCGAAGTTAAAAATGCATCCCGAGTGAAATAAGTCAAATAACTAAAGCCACTTTTTGCGATGGAAGAGAGCTATCGTAAACATCACCAAAATACCAATTATGGCCAGCACGACCAGAAACGCATGCGGGTCATCGTGAAACGGCACAGCCACATTCATACCCCACAAACCTCCAATGATGGTCGGTATGGTGAGAAAAATAGCAATAGAAGTCAGCCGTTTGAAGGTGTTATTAAGGTTAGTCGTAGCGATGGCGTCATATGCTTGGCGCATGTTCACAAGTGTTCTTAGACGCCCCTGCACCTGGGTAATAAGCTCGTCAGTACCGCGCTCGATGTCTTCTATCATATCTCGGTCCTCTTCGTACAGACGCATGTATTTACCGCCGAGAAGTGAAGTTGTCAGGAGCGCCTGTGGTTGCAGGGCCGAAAGCCACTCATTTAAATCCTCTTCGAGCTCAATGTTGCCGAGAAACTCACGAGTTGTAAGCTGGCCTTGGCGCATTTTGGCACGGAGCTGCAAGATACGACGGGAAACTTTGGTCAGTTCTTTTTCGTACGACTGGTTTATGCCAGTTAAAATCTGCAGCATAGTTTTAGTCTTTTGCGTGGTCACAAACTCGACGCGGTCGTGGGTGAGGTTGTCGAGAATTTTGGTGTCACGTCTGGCAATCGTAAAAAGGTAATCTGCGGTGTAGGCAAGCAAAAGCGGCTCAGTGGCAATCTCTTTTCCCTCGGGAAAACAGTAGCGGGTGAAAATGTATACAACGCCATCTTCGGTGTCAACGCGCGGTGCTTCGTAGATATCAATGGCATCCTCTAAAATGTCGCGGTCCAAACCAAACTGGTCAACTAAACGATCAAGCTCTGCACTTGTCGGTTCGGACGCAACGATCCACGAACCGGGCCTTGGCTCGGTAAGCTCCTGGAGCTCTCGCTCCCTCGCTCGGCTGTAATACATGGTTATCATGGTGCCATCATACCCCGAAAAGCCTATCAATGACAAAACTTTATCCTTGCCATATCTGTTATTTTATATACTAATCTTGACAAATAAACTCTTTTTTGCTATAATGACTCTTGATCATTCCAGAGGTGGAGTATCAGAGGTTTCCATATGCAACATATCGTCTCTCAGCGTCGGTTTCGCGCCGCGTTTTTATATAGTCTAGTCTTTGCGTTACTCTTGCTGGCCGTAAGTGTGGGCTTTGCAAGCCGTACCGCCTCTGCACCGGTGACAAATACTCTTTCTCTAGCGCCCAGAAGCTCCGCGGCGGCCGGGTCAGTGTCTACGCAGACTACCCAAAAAGCTAAGTCAACTCACGCTGCCGGCAAGGCTCTTGCGCAGTCATGCACGGGCACCCCTTATGTATTGCCTGCAGCATTACCTGCCCAGACCCTTAAAAGCGGTCTGACTAGCGTTATCGATAACCCTAATTACTACGAAGTGCACGGTTTGACCATTCGTGATTTGCGAGTGGCCATAGAAGCATGCCCACTCCGAGAGAGTGCTGGCGATTACCACGCTGTAACCGCCTACAATCTGACCTGGGCGTACGACGTTTCGGCGCAGGGGAATCTCTGTACACTCAGTAACGTACGCGTTGGTCTACACGTAAATCAGCATTTGCCGCACTTTATACCCGGAGTCACAACACCTCGGTCTACTGCTAGTGAGTGGTCTGCTTACTTTAGTGGTCTTGAGGCTCACGAGCAAGGCCACATCGACCTGGACTCGCAGTATGCGGAACGGCTACTTGCAGCTTTTCGCACTGTAAGTGGTGACTGTACGACCATCGACGAACAAGCCGCAACCGTTGCTAGGAGCGTAACAACAATGCTAAACACTGCTAACGAACTGTATGACGCACGCACCAACCACGGCGCCACCCAAGGCGCGTTGCTCTAATTTTCCTTGTCTTCCATCGTCATTTTCTATCATCTTTTTACTCTTGAGCACGACCCAAAATACCAGACCAAGTGAAAAATAGCAGAATTAACAGATGACCCAAAAGAATCCCAGGTGAAATAACCCTACCTAGAGGACAGTCCTCACAAAATTACAACGGGCGATTTTTTACTGGTTTTTTTGGCGTTTGCGTTTGTTGGGGTCAAGTTCTTTTTTGCGGAGGCGAAGAGATTTGGGCGTGACTTCTAATAGCTCGTCGTTTTCGATGAAATCGAGGCACTGCTCTAGGCTGAAGACGGTTGGAGGGGTAAGCTGTACGACGCCGTCAGAAGATTTGCTGCGCATGTTGGTAAGATGCTTGGCCTTACAGACGTTTATTTCCATGTCTTCGCGGCGGTTGTTGAGCCCGACGATCTGGCCCGCATAGACCTCTACCGCTGGACCGATGAAAAGCACACCGCGGTCCTCAGCGCTCTCCAGGCTATACGGCATTGTTGTGCCGGTTTCCCAGGCGATAAGCACGCCGTTTCGGAGCTGTTCGAGCGCCGTACCAACTGGTGCATAACCTGTGACCAGACTGTTCATAACGATGGTGCCTTTGGTGTTGGTGAGCAAAATGTTACGCATGCCGATGAGGCTGCGAGTAGGCATTTCGTAGACAAGCTTGGTAACGCCTTTGGGGCTAGCGAATTGCTCTTTGAGCGTTGCGCGGCGGGTGCCAAGTTCCATTTGCACTGTACCAACATGCTCGGCGGGCACTTCGATGATGACTTCTTC
>CAYMUP010000010.1:0-12141 GCA_964393815.1 uncultured Candidatus Saccharibacteria bacterium
GTTACAAACCACAGTTCTACTTCCAGACCACCGATGTGACTGGTGAGGTTGAGCTCCCAGCTGACAAAGAAATGGTCATGCCTGGTGACACTGTAACTTTCAAGGTCAAGTTGCTTACACCTATCGCTATGGCTCAGGGTCAGCGTATCGCTATCCGTGAGGGTGGCCGCACCGTTGGTGCTGGTGTTGTAACCAAGATCAACAAATAGTCTTACTTTTAGACTCGTTAAAAACTCCGGTCCATAAGGGTCGGAGTTTTTATTTTCATCCAAGCTTCATCCGGGATGAGCAAAATAACAGATAAACATTTCACCTAGGATGTTTTTTTGTTTTTGTGAGCACATGTCGTGTACACTTGAGGTTATGATTGAGAGCGAGTCGTCATTTGTGGATTATTACGCCGTGCTTGGCGTGCAGCCGCATGTGACGGAAAGTGAGCTCAAAAAAGCCTATACCACACTCGCACGAGAGCAACATCCCGATGTTGGTGGTAGCGATGAGCAGATGCAATTAGTCAACAAAGCCTATGCAACGCTCAAAGACGATACAAAACGGCGCGCCTACGACCTGATACATCAGTTTCACACTGGTACGGCAGAACTCCATTACCGCGCTAGCAGCGACGGAGCGGCAACAGGCAGCCTAAAAGGCATGAGCGACGAAGAAATCGACGAGTTTGTAAACAGTGTTTTTAAGGAGTACTCAGCGCCAAAAGCAAAAGAAACGCTGCGTACGCGGGTCAAGCAAAAGATCCAGAGCAAAAAGCAAATGTAAATACCCTGGCGGGGACTAAAGGTTATCGGGTACAATAGTACCGCATGGAACGAAGAGGAGAAATATTTCAGCTTGCAGAGAGTGGTATACACCTAGGAGCGAGGGTCCGCGGTGGACTGCATTTTTTGGCGACTGCCATCGATGGCCGAACTTTTCACGGCAGAGCTACACCTACTCCCACTGAGGCGGGGGAGGCACTTTTTATTAGTCGTTTTGAAACACCACTCTACTCGCAACACGGCACGTTTGTTTTTCCGGAGCGACACTTGAGCCTTGATGACCATGAGGAAGTGCGCAAAATGATCCTAGCTGGACTCACATTGGCTGCTGCCGCGGCGCTGATTGGGGTAAGAGTGCATCATCACCATAAAAAAACTGAGGACACTTCCAATGCTTCATAGACGGTCTAGTATACGGCGTGCCGACAAGCTTAACCGTCAGGATAAGCAGCTAAAACGTAGTTGTCCATTTTGTGATGCCCAGAACCAGGTTGAGGAGATAATTGCCGAGAATAAAACAATGCTCGTTATCAGAAACCGGGTTTCCTATGATTTTTTTGAGGGGGTTCCAGTTAGTGATCACCTTATGCTTATTCCACGTAAGCATCATATTAATCTCGGAGAGCTGAACAGAGAAGAGAAGATGGATTATATGGAAATGCTCGCAAAATATGAAAGCGAGGGTTACTCTGTCTATTCGCGCGGCGAGGCAAATCATGAGCGCTCCCAGCCCCACATACACACCCATCTGTTAATGGCGAAGGGTGGCCGCGCTAGATTCCTCTTGTATGCCGAGAAGCCATACATTGTCCTTAGCGGCAGACAGCGCGTCGGCAAAAAATGGTGATTGCCACATCTGGAAACAAAGCGTACACTTCTCCGCATGAGTGAGTTTGGCGAAGATCGCAATGGGTTAATCTCAGAAGTTGAAGCTTTTTTGGTTTCAAATGAAGCAGACAGACTAGTATTTGAAGATATTGCTCATCAATTGGAAGATTCTATGAAGGCTGATTGGCAAAATGACCAAGAGGCTCTGAGAGAGCGTTGTACCTCGTTCTTGGCACAGTTTTGTGTAAAAAATCCTGGCTTTGACGTAACAAAATACACAAACTGGCTTGAACGGAAGTGTGCAGGAGCGACTTCATTTTATAGCGACTGTCTTCCATACCCAGGGGCGACCTGGCTTGATAATTATATCCTCTCTTTTCAAGACCTAGTGGCCAAAGAAGATAATGAGGAAGAAATAGCAGCAAAAAAACTATCTGAAGCGGCTATGATAGGTGATGATTTTGGTAAGCATGGCGGCGGGCTCTTAGCTATGCTTGATGTTATCGTGCCAGCTGAACCGCTCGTAAGGAGCATGCGGCCGGAGCAGCTACAAAAAGCATGCATAAGATTGAACGGTCGTGGTCCAAAGCAAGAGCGACAATATGCGGGTTTTATGATCTGTTTTGAACCGGTTATTGTAACGGAATTAGCCGAGCACTATGTTGTGGCGTCAATGGTAAAGGAGCAGCGGGAAGCGTTGTCAAGAAACGTCTTTTACTATGCTGGAGTCATGGCAAGGAATATGATTAGCCCCATTCCAGAACCAGAATTCTTAACTCTACAAGGACAGCGCCGAATGGACAGGAATGACCATATCGAAAAAAAATATTTTGTTGACCAGGCTTTGACTATCTTGGCTACTACGGGAAAAAGAGGTGAAGATGCAAAGCATGTCCTCAGTGAACTCGCTAACAACGCCTATTGGCAGATCGGTCAAAAAGTTAGAGAGTCAGATGATGACTGAGTCAGTATGTAGCTGCGGACACTTTTTGCAATTTCACCTATCCATGCTATAGTGAGCTTACTAATATCATTGTTTCAGAGAACTCGTCCGGTCACTCATCACTCCGGGAGAGGTTACTGAGACACCAAACCTGACACCAGTCAGAGGAGAATTACACCATGGCAGACGCCAAACAAGCAGACAAAAAACAGCGCATCCGCATCCGTCTAAAGGCCTACGACCACAAAATCATCGACCAGGCTGCAAAGCAGATTGTCGATACCGCTCTTCGCACCGGTGCAACGCTCGCTGGTCCAATCCCACTACCAACTCGTAAGAGTACGTTTACGGTTATCAAAAGTCCTCACGTTTACAAAAAAGGTCGCGAGCAGTTTGAAATGCGAACTCACAAGCGACTTATCGACGTATTTGAGCCAACGCCTAAGACTATCGACAGCCTGATGAACCTCTCTCTTCCAGCTGGCTGCGACGTCGAAATCAAGATGTAACTCTTGACAAATGTACAAATAATGACTATAATATAACTATATGCGATTAGATATAAAGACGCCCCCTTTTGCGGGGCCTAATGTAATGACTGCACCCCTTGCTCCAAAGTGGGACTTTGGAGCAGGAGTTGCTATCTCTAACGAGGCGCTGGCTTCGCTTGAAGCAAGATATGGTGATCAGCAACGTATCCATGAGAATGTCTTAAGGGCCATTGTCGAGGGAACAGAAAGCGTCAATCAAAGACGTGATGAACAAGAGCGCAGGTCCGTAGATGTGGTCAAGGCTATGTTATTGGCAGCGGACCCTGAGCAAGAAAAAGTTGCGGAGTTTTTGAATAGTCATCGAGACAGAGTAAAGAATCCGGCAAACTTTATACTTACACTTTCGAAGCTTGCGACTACTACGTCGGTTAGGGGCATGGAACAGTCGCTCGGTTTTGATGTTTTCGGCGAGAATCAGTGCGGGCTATGGGATACCCCATCAAGTGACATTCGCCTTAAAGAACTACGGGACGAGCTGGATGAGCTAGGAGTACTAACAAACGATTACGCTGATAAAAATCCCGCTCTTGTCTCATACCGGTTTAGACCTTTCGGAAATGACGAAGTCACAGAGGAAGGTATTCGGAACGGCCGTCATTTTGGGACCGTGCGTCGACGTCGCCCTGTGGCTGATGTCGGTGACCTCAAGCTCTTTAAAGAATCAAATGCACTAGTAGTGTACCCATATTTGCCAGAAGACATACTCGACCGCGTCATTCCTGCCCTTACGCTGGATGCGGGCAGTGAGCATGTCGCCATCCCTGATGACATTAGCCAGTTGGTGGGCGGCGCGTTTGAAACGGGAATTAACGAAGAAAAGGGTAAGACCCTAGATATCGTCCCACTAACAACGCATGTCATTGCGATGTTAGGGCACGTTACCTGCCGTAGCTAATGTGCTACACTACTATGTAGTGAAAAAAGTAAAACAAAAACAACGGAAAAGTGCGGATTTTGATGGGGTTTTTTTGTTGAAACTCACTCTCTATGTGATCCTCGGCTCTTTGTGGGTTAAGGTAACCAAAAGTGGGTCGTCGCTCCATGTACCTGTCCCGGTCGGACTAATCGCAGGACTGCTTTTTTCCATGCACGAACACTTCAAGGTTGACCGTAAGATTGAGTATGCGGTGCTTGTAGTGGCAGCGCTTTTTGGTTTTATAGCACCTTTTGGGCTCTACGTAAGTTTGTAACATCGGGTATACTTTGGGGAGCATGAAACGAAGAGTTATGGACAGCGCTGCGTGGAGAAAGTTCCGCAGTCTTACGGCATGGCAACAATTACTCATTGCCCTTGCAGCTGTTTTGTTACTGCAACAACTTGTGCCAGCTGGGGCGGTTTCGATCTTCGCGAAGTTAGATGGGCGGCCGCTGGCATTCTCGACCATCACATCGGTCCAAGCTCGGTATGCTGAAAATACTCAAAAAGTAGAGTTTCGTTTCGACGATAAAAATGTTCGCGTTGCTACTGAAGACCTGGGGATTGAGGCGGACGCACAGACCACGCTCGCGCGAATCCCTCGCGTCACCAAGACGAATAAACTCATCCCGTTCGGTGTTATCTACAAACTATTTCAGCCAAAGTTCATTCATAGCACCATCAATCGTGACGGCAAAAAACAGCTGGCGACTATCGGAAGGCTCATTAACCAGCATTCCTACGGCGCGGTCAATGCTACTGGAGTGTTAAATGCACGGGGCGAGCTAAGTGTTACGCGCGAGAAGCCTGGCAAACGGTACGATCTCACTGAGCTATCGGACAAGATTGCGCACGTTAGCCTGTACGGCGATAAACCAATTGTAATTAGGGGCAAAACGTACGATGCTGTTATCAAAACAGGTGACTTTGCTGCAGCTAAAAAACAGATAGAAACGGTTAAAAAGCAGACACTCCATATCTCGGTACAGGACCGCGTTTTCTCTGTACAGCCAAAGACGTATCTGTCTTCTCTAGAAGTAACAGGGACATCGGCAAAAGACATCCATCTGCAGTTTAGTAAAACCGGTCTTGCAGCTTTGCTGACGCAGTGGGGTCAAAACTATGACACCATCCCTGGTACGACCGTCATCAACTACCGTGACGGGAAAGAGATTGATCGTAAGGTGGGTAAATCTGGCCGCGCAATTGATAAAACCAAGGCGGCGCTCCGGTTGCGTACTTGGCTGGCTAAGCCAAGCGATGAGGAAGTAGCGCTTGAAACGACCACCCTACCAGCAAAAGTGCAGAAAAATCGCAGTTACTCTAATACCAGTGCAGGGCTTGCGGCGCATCTGGGCGATTGGGCAAGTGATCATGGAGGTGGATACAACATTGCTGCGGTTGAGATTGGCGGTGCGGGTCGGTCGGCAGCGGTAAGCGGCGGCAGGCCTACGGTGCTCGCAAGTACGTATAAGCTTTTTGTTGCATATGCAGCTTATGTACAGGCCGAAAAGGGCAGGTTTGACTTAAGCAAAAAGGTGCTAGCAGAGAAAACAGCAGAAGACTGCATCGGCCGGGCGATCGTGTACTCTGACAACGACTGTGCAAAAGCGGTCGCACTTGCCTTGGGTTGGGAGAAGTGTCAAGAACTCGTGCAAAATGCAGGACTAACCAGCATCAAACTAAATAATTATGACCAAAGAGGGAACCTGGA
The DNA here is from genome assembly GCA_964393815.1 of uncultured Candidatus Saccharibacteria bacterium. Lineage (GTDB taxonomy): Bacteria > Patescibacteriota > Saccharimonadia > Saccharimonadales > UBA4665 > JAGXIT01. Next base: position 5,726 of record CAYMUP010000010.1, read on the forward strand.
TGGGGAAAAGATGGGTACTGCAAGTGACATTGCCACTTTTTTGCGAAGACTGAGTAGGGGCTCTATGCTCAATAACGCTCATACAACAAGACTCCTTGACTACATGAAGAGACAGATATATCGCCGTGGCATTCCGGCAGGGTCAGCAAGCGTTACAGTTGCAGATAAAGTTGGGTTTTTAGATGGCTATACTCATGATGCCGGAATCGTCTACGCCTCAGGCCGTAGCTATGTGCTCGTCGTGATGAGTAATCGGGGCAACAACTGGGCAAACATCCAGGATGTCTCCAGTATGGCGTATAAGTTCTTCAGTAATTAACCTATTCTTTTTCAAAGTAGTTCAAAAATTGCAAAAACATTACTATTGTGCTATAATCAAGAGATAATGGAACTTTCTATGGCCCAGCTAACTCATGAAATACAAGGTAGCCCGACCATGCTCTTTCGTCCTGTCGGCGCACTTGAGGTACAGTCAAGGTTATGGGCAATAGTCCATGACAGGAGGGGCCTAGAATCAGATCCGAATTTTGAAGACATTTTCTTCATACCAGGCAACAATGTTAGAGACTTGAGTACTGCTGGCAAGCATAAGTTCGACGTTCTCTTGCCTGGCAGCGATACAGTAACCTCTGTACGCGTTCCCGACTCTCTTTTATGGCAATACCATGGCAGACCTTGCCAGGGCAGAGGAGCAAATTATAGACGTCTTCCCGAAAAAGTTTTTGCTCAGGTTGCGCGTAATCTTACTCTTGGGAGGATGAGTATCCTACCACACTCACTACTTAAGACTAAATTTGACTATGAAGGCCCCTATGACTTGCTTGTGTCGGATCTGGGTGGCGATAATCAAACACAGCGCTTTTATCCTTTGGCCGCGGCTCTTCTGCGGTAGTCTGACTAAATAGCCCCCATGTCGTAGTTTTATTATTATCTTTGTAGAATAAACAACGGGTTGACAGGTGTTACGATTTTGTGCTAATCTGTTGCTTACGTATCAATGATTTTCATTGGTGATGTGAGACAGGTCTTTCTTGAAGCTTACATACAGCCGACCAGGGAGAAACCACTTACCATCAATTTTTTTATGTCACTGTACAAGGCATAAATCGAAAGAATTGCTGCGGGTACAAGATAACACTCTAATAACAAAGGAAGAGTGTGCCGAGGTAAGCAGAGCGCTTTCTTGCGGATAGCACAAGAGTTAAAAGTAGAAGCACACTTTTAACTCAGGTATAACGAGCTGACGGCAAGATAACGATACGACTACTAAGCACACAAAAAAAGCTATGAAAGCACTTATCACAAGAAAGATCGGCATGACCAGCACCATCGCCCAAGATGGCACTGTTCAGGCCGTGACACTGCTTTCCGCTAGTCCCTGTGTGATTACACAGGTCAAAACCGATGAAACAGACGGCTACACCGCTGTGCAGATCGGCTTTGAAGAGGCTAAGGAAACTGCAGTCAGCAAACCACAACAAGGCCACTTCAAGACGGCCAAGGTACTACCAAAGATTGTGCGCGAGTTCCGCGTACCAAAAATCACTGAAGACCTCAAAGTTGGAGAAACCATCAACGCAGAGGTCTTTTCAGTTGGCGACGTTGTGCACGTGACCGGCACGAGCAAAGGTAAGGGTTGGGCTGGCACTATTCGCCGTCACAACTTCCACCGCGGTCGCAAAACACACGGTGGCCGTAGCTATCGCCGTGTTGGTTCTATTGGTTCTATGTACCCTCAGCACATTTTGCCCGGCAAGAAAATGGCCGGACATCTTGGCCACGACCAAGTTACCGTGCGCAACCTGCGCGTTGCGCTTGTTGACGCGGAAAAAGGCTATATCGGCGTCGTGGGCGCTGTGCCAGGTCCACGCAAGGGCATCGTTATTCTAAACGGGGAGGAGAACTAATTATGGCAACTCCTACATTTACCGCTGCAGGCGCAAAAGCCACAACCGCAGCAAAACTGAGTAAAGAAGTTTTTGGCGTCGATGTCAAAAACCACCAGCTGCTCAAGCAAGCATACGAAGCCTATTTGGCGAACGGGCGCGATAATCTCGCCGTCACCAAAACCCGCGGACTCGTCCGTGGTGGTGGCCGCAAACCCTGGAAGCAGAAGGGCACCGGTCGAGCTCGTTTCGGTAGCTCACGCAACCCAATCTGGCGCGGAGGTGGTATTGTCTTTGGCCCTACGGGCGAAGAAAACTACACCAAGCGCATTTCGACTACGAGCAAGCGCGTTGCACTGCGCCAGGCACTCAGCCTCGCTAGTGAAAGCGGCAAAATCATCGTTGTTGAGAAGCTTACGAGCAAAGAAGGCAAAACTGCCGAGATGGCACGCCTGCTCGCTCGTGTGGGTGTGAAGCGCGACGCACTCGTCGTTGTCGCCGAAAAGACCCCTGAACTCGTCCAGTCAACTGCCAACCTCCAAAATGTCATGCTGGTCAGCGCTACCTACCTAAACGTCTTTGACCTTCTAAACGCACACCACGTTGTGATGACTGCTGACGCACTCAAATCTGTCGAGACATGGTTGAAGCCAGTAGCTAAAACCGCGAAGGAGGCAAAATAATGTCAGTTTTGAAACCACGCATGAGTGAGAAATCATTTGGTCTTAGCCAGTTGACAAATACCTATGTCATCGACGTACCAAGTGAAATGAACACCTCAGAAATCGCATCCCAGGTGGCTCGCCAATTTGACGTTGAGGTCAAAACGGTCCGTGTCGTTAACCGCAAAGGCAAGCAAAAACGCGTCATGAACACCACTGGCAAACGCAGTGCAAACCGTCACGGCAAGCAGGCTGATGTCAAAAAAGCCTACGTCACCCTTAAGGCTGGCAGCCATCTACCTTTCTTTGCTGCCGCTGAAGAGGCTATCGCCAAAGAAGCCGCTACCAAAGAGAAAGAGGCTAAGAAAGCAGCGAAATCTGCAGACGACAAGCCAAAAGCTAATGGCCTCAAGAAACTTGTCGGCAAAAAGGAGACTAAATAATGGCTATTAAGCAATATAACCCAACGACTCCAGGTCGACGTGGTATGAGCAGCCAGGACTTTGATGTCGTTACGACTAAAAAGCCCGTTCGCTCACTCATAAAAAGTGTCAAGCGTGGCTCTGGTCGCAACAACCAGGGTCGGATCACGACACGCCACCAAGGTGGTGGGGCTCGCCGCCACGTCCGCCTCGTCAACTTCAACTTTGACGGTGCAGGTGAAATCGAGCACATAGAGTACGACCCAGGTCGCAGCGCTCGGCTCGCTCGTGTCAAAGACACCAAGGGTGATTACCACTATGTTTTGGCTGCAAACGGCATGAAACAAGGCCAAAAAGTCACGACTGGCGAAGAAGCACCCATCGAAACAGGCAACCGTCTTGCGCTTGCTAATATCCCAGTTGGTACAACCATCCACGCACTAGAGCTTAAGCCTGGTCGTGGCGCACAGGCTGTCCGCAGTGCTGGCAACGGCGCAATGCTGATGGCTAAAGAAGGTGAATACGCTCAGGTACGTATGCCGAGCGGCGAAGTTCGCAAGTTCCTACTTGCTTGCACAGCCAGTATCGGTACCGTCGGCAACGAGCAGCATCAAAACATCAAGATTGGTAAAGCCGGTCGTAACCGCCACAAGGGCAAGCGCCCAAGTGTGCGCGGTGTCGTAATGAATGCAGTAGACCACCCGCACGGTGGTGGTGACGGTGGCCGTCACCGTATGGCTAAAGCGCCTCGTACGCCTTGGGGTCAAAAGACGCTTGGTTTCAAGACCCGTCGCCGTAAGTCTACCGACAATATGATCATAAGAAGCCGCCACGCGGCCAAGAGGAAATAAGTAAATGAGTCGTTCACTAAAGAAGGGGCCGTTTATCGATCCGAAGCTCGCGAAAAAAGTCGCAGCTGCTGGCCCAGAGGATCGTACAATCATTAAGACTTGGTCTCGTGCCTGCACCATTGCACCCGACTTTGTCGGCAAGACTTTTGCGGTGCATAACGGCAAAGTCCACGTACCGGTTTTTGTTACAGAAAACATGGTTGGCCACAAACTCGGTGAGTTTAGCCCTACTCGTAAATTCCGCAGTCACGGCGGTAAGTTAGCGAAGGGGAAATAAACCATGGCAGTTAAAGCAGAAAGTAAAGGCGTTCGCTTGAGCCCACGTAAAGTTGCAGCAGTGGCTGCACTCGTCCGTGGTCGAACGGTGGCTGACGCGCTTGTTATTTTAGAGCACACCCCACGCCGCGCGGCACTTCCAGTCCTCAAAACCATCAAAAGTGCCCAGGCAAATGCAAGCCACAACCACGGCTACAAGGCAGACACGCTTGTCATCACCGAAATTACCGTTAACCACGGTGCCAGGCAAAAACGCTACCGCCCAGCAGCGATGGGCCGTGCGCTTCCGTACATGAAACGTTCATCTCACATCCGCGTACTCGTAGATGGAGAACAGCGTCCAGCAAAGAAACCAGCAGCCGCCAAGGCCGCTACTAAGAAGGAGGAGAAATAAGATGGGTCAAAAGGTTAACCCAATCTCAATGCGCCTCCAAGCCAATAAAGACTGGCGGAGTAAGTGGTTTGTTGGCAAACGAGAGTATGCTAGCTACCTTGCACAGGACCTACAGGTTCGCAAGCTTATCCAAAACAAGTTTGGCTCTCGGGGCGCAATCAACAAAGTTGATATCGAGCGTTCGCCAAACCTCGTAACGGTCACAATTGCAACCGCTAAGGCGGGTGTTGTCATCGGTCGTGGCGGTCAGGGCGCACAAGAGCTCAAGGCTGCTATCGAGAAAGTGTACGGCGTACCTGCCCGTGTCAATATCGAGGAAGTCAAAAAACCTGACCTGTACGCTAAGTTGGTTGCTGAAAACATCGCTCACCAACTCGAGCGCCGCATGAGTTTTCGTCGTGCTATCAAGAGTGCTGCCGCAGCAACAATGCGCGCCGGCGCTAAAGGCGTTCGTATCGAAGTAGCTGGCCGTTTGAACGGTGCTGAGATGAGCCGCCGCGAAAAAGAAGCGCAAGGCTCAGTACCACTTCACACCATTCGCGCAGACATCGATTTTGCAAGTGTGCAGGCACAGACTATCGCCGGGATCATCGGCGTAAAAGTCTGGGTCTATAAGGGGGAAAAATAATATGCTACTCCCAAAACGCACTAAGTTCCGTAAGGTCCGTAAGGGCAAAGTTCGCGGTGTTGCAACCGCCGGCAACTACATTGCCTACGGTGATTATGCACTTCAGGCTCAGGGCCACGAACGCATCACTAGCCGCCAGATAGAGGCGAGCCGTCAGGCGATGACTCGTTACATCAAGCGTGGCGGTAAAATCTGGATTCGCATATTTCCACACACACCTGTCACCCGCAAGCCACTTGATGTCAAAATGGGTAGCGGCAAAGGTTCACCAGAGTTTTTTGTCGCCAAAGTTCGCCCAGGCACCATCATGTTTGAAATGCAGGGTGTGCCAGAGGAAACTGCGCGTGAGGCTATGCGTCTCGCCAGTCACAAACTGCCTGTTAAGACAAAGTTTGTCGTGAAGGAGGGTGCATAATGAAAATCGCCGATATCCGCAAACTCAGCACCGCTGAGCTTACCAAAGAAACGGTAAAACTACGCGATGAGATCGCCGAACTACGCCGCCACATATATATGGGCGACAACCAAAACGTACGTGCAGTACGCGGCAAGCGCAAAGACCTCGCTCGTATGTTGACTGTTCTAAGTGAAAATCTAGTTAAGGAGGCAAAATAATGGCCAAAACTATTACTGGCGTCGTCTCCAGCAACAAGACTGACAAAACCATCGTGGTAACGGTGCGCGAGAAAAAAACTCACCCACTGTACCGCAAACAGTACACGACCACAAAGAAATTTATGGCTCACGATGAAAAAAATGCTGCCAATGTTGGCGACAAGGTCATCATCGTCGAAACCCGCCCAATTAGTCGGCGCAAAAGCTTTACTCTAGAGAAAATCGTAGAAAAAGCGGGTGTCACTCACGTAGAGGCAACTCCTGTAGTGCCTGGCGTGACCGACAAGCCAGAGAAGGACGAGGAGAAATAAGATGGTTCAGCAAGAAACACGTCTCGTCGTCTGCGACAACTCGGGTGCAAAAGAGATTTTGTGCATCCGTGTGCTCGGTGGTACGCGTAGGCGCTACGCTAAGGTCGGCGATGTTATAACCGCCACTGTCAAGCAAGCTAACCCTACCGGTAACGTCAAGAAAAAGTCAGTCGTAAAAGCAGTCGTTGTCCGCACCCAGAAAGAGATTAAGCGTAAAGATGGCAGTACAATCAAATTCGATGACAATGCTGCAGTCATTATCGGGGACGACAAAAACCCCAAAGCAACCCGTATTTTTGGTCCAGTTCCACGAGAGCTACCTCGGCAACCCGCTGGTGGATTTTGCCGGGTTGGCGAAAAGTTTTGCCATT
>CAYMUP010000010.1:12151-30235 GCA_964393815.1 uncultured Candidatus Saccharibacteria bacterium
AGAGCTACGTGACATGGGCTACAGCAAGATTATTAGCCTTGCACCGGAGGTACTCTAGATGAAATCAACTACTAAAGAAGCAAGATTCAAGATTCGCCTTAAAAAAGGTGATCTCGTACAAGTCCTGAGCGGTAAGTACAAAGGTAAGCAGGGCAAAGTACTCGCTACTCATGTTACCGAAAACAAGGTAACCGTTGAGGGCATTAACATCGTTAAGAAGCACCAAAAGCCAAACCAGGCACACCCACAAGGCGGTATCATCGAGATCACCAAGCCAATCTGGGTTAGCAAAGTCGCCGTTGTCGATCCAGGCACTAAAAAACCAACCCGTGTTGGTTACAAGGTAGCCAAAGACGGTAGCAAGACCCGTGTCTACGTGGCTTCCGGCAAAGAGATCAAGATCGAAGCAGCGCCTAAGGCTACCAAGCCCGCGTCTGCAGAGAAGAAGAAAGAGACGAAGGTACTTTAAATGGCTGAAACGACTAAAAAACCCGCTGCCTACACTGCTCGTCTAAAGACAGAGTACGAGACCAAGTTTGCTGCCGAGCTTCAAAAGGAGCTGGGCCTGACAAACGCGCATCAGGTGCCAAAGCTAGAAAAAATCGTCATCAATGTCGGACTTGGTAAAGCCAAAGAAGATAAAAAGACGATTGAAGCTGCAAAAAACACGCTTCGCAAGGTCACTGGTCAAGAACCAGTCGAGACCGTTGCCAAAAACTCTATCGCTGGTTTTAAGCTCCGCGAAGGTAATATGATCGGCCTCAAGCTTACCCTGCGCGGTGAGCGGATGTATGAGTTTATGGACCGCCTCATCAACATCGTGCTGCCACGTCTGCGTGACTTCCACGGCGTTAGCAACAAAGCCTTTGACAAGCAGGGCAACTTCAGCCTTGGTCTGACCGACCAGAGCGTTTTCCCCGAACTGACCTTTGAAGAGACAACTACGCCGCACGGCATGCAGGCTGTGTTTGTAGTGAAATGCCATGACAAAGACCACAGCAAAGCACTGCTACAGAAATTTGGAATGCCGTTTGAAAAGGAGGGCAAATAAATATGGCTAAGAAGTCAATGTTAGCCCGTGACAAAAAACGGGCCATAATGATCGATAAATATGCTGCAAAGCGCAGAGAGCTGAAACAACTCGGCGATTTTGACGGTCTGGCTAAGCTACCGCGAAACAGCAGCCCAACACGCCGCAAAAACCGTTGTGTTGAGACTGGTCGGCCACATGCCTACATGCGTCAGTTTGGCCTGAGTCGTTTAGCTTTCCGTGAGCATGCAAGCAAGGGAGAAATCCCTGGTGTAACGAAAGCGAGCTGGTAATATGAGCGTAACAACTACCGATCCTATCGCTGACATGCTGACCCGCGTACGAAACGCAATCGCTGTTGGCAAAAACGAAGTGAGCCTGCCACACAGCAAGGCAAAAGAGAACGTCGCAATCAGCCTTCGCAACAACGGCTTTTTGCAGGATGTCCGTGTAACCGACCTCAGTGTCGGCAAACAGCTTACCATCGTCATCAACCTAGAGGGCGAAAACGCCCGCATTACCGAGATTAAACGTCTCAGTAAACCTGGTCGTCGTCAGTATACAAACGCCCGCGAGATCCCAGTGGTCAAAAGCGGTCGTGGCGTACTGATCATCAGCACCAGCAAAGGTTTGATGACCGGCACAGAAGCTAAGCAACAAGGAGTTGGCGGCGAGTTAATCTGCCAAGTGTACTAAAGAATAGTATAGAGAATGATGTATGAAGTATAAGAATACAACATTCATCATCCATCATTCGTCAATTAAGAAAGGAAAGATATGAGTCGAGTAGGAAAACTACCCATCCAGATTCCAAGCGGCGTGACAATCACTGTCGACTCAGACGCTATCAAAGTGTCTGGGGCCAAGGGCAATCTGGAAACTCCTCAAATCGAGGGGATTACTGTAAAGCAAGAGGACGGCGTCCTCACCGTAACGAGGGCAAATGACGAGCCAAAGGTTCGCGCTGCCCACGGTCTCATCCGGGCACTCATCAACAACATGGTTGTCGGTGTGAGCCAGGGCTTCAGCAAGCAGCTTGAGCTCAACGGTGTTGGTTATCGCGTAGCGCTACAAGGTGCTGACCTCAAGTTAAACCTTGGTTTTAGCCACGACGTTATCTACAAAGTGCCTCAGGGCGTGCAAGTAGCTGTCGAGCAAAACAAGATGACGGTGAGCGGCATAGACAAACAACAGGTTGGTCAGGTTGCCGCCGAGATTCGCGCCCTAAAGAAGCCAGAGCCATATAAGGGCAAAGGTATCAAATACGTCGACGAGCGCATTTTGCGTAAGTCTGGTAAGTCAGGAAAGGATAAATAAGCATGAGCCAGGTTCAAAAACTCGTTCAGCGCGCTCAACGCAAAAACCGCATCCGTAGCACCGTGAGCGGTACGGGTGACCGTCCTCGCCTGAGCGTCTTTATTAGCAACACTAACATTAGTGCCCAAATCATCGACGACACCACACACAAAACCGTCGCTGCCGCATCGTCAGTTGGCGCAAAAGCCGCCAAAGGTTCTATGACCGACAAGGCAGCTTGGGTTGGTGCCGAAATCGCCGCCGCTGCTAAAAAAGCCAAAGTAACTGCAGTTGTTTTTGACCGAAGTGGTCGTAAATATCATGGCCGTGTCAAAGCACTCGCTGACGCTGCTCGCGAGAAAGGATTGGAGTTCTAACTATGGCCGAAGAAGCAATCAAACAAGCAGCAAATGAAGTCGCTGCGCAAAATAGGGGACAAAACCCTAACTACCGCGGACCTCGTCCGGGTGGCCAAGGTGGTCGAGACGGTGGACGCGGTCCACGCCGCGACAACCGTGGTGGTCAGCCGCAAGAAGAAAAGCAATTTGACGAGCGCGTCGTACACATTGACCGTGTTGCCCGTGTGGTAAAGGGCGGTCGACGTTTCCGTTTCCGAGCTCTCGTTGTTGTCGGTGACAAAAAAGGCAAAGTCGGCATTGGCATCGCTAAAGGTGCAGATGTGACCGCAGCTGTTTCTAAAGCAACCGAAGTTGCCAAAAAACAGCTCGTAAAGGTAACGCTCTACAAAGGCACCTTGCCTCACGAAGCACGTGCAAAAGTGGGCGGTGCAAACATCCTCATCATGCCTGCAGCGCCTGGTACCGGTCTGATCGCCGGCGGCGTTGTGCGCACCATTTTGGAAGTAGCCGGAGTCAGCAACGTGCTCAGCAAATCACTTGGTTCAAGCAACAAAGCGAACATCGCCTATGCGACTATCGAAGCGCTTACGAGCCTCGTTCCAGCCAAAAACTGGGTTACCTCAGAAAAATCTAACGACAAGAAAGAAAAAGCTGCAGAAAAATCCCAGGTGAAAGTAACAGAGGCGAAAACAGCATCCCAGGTGAAAAAGGCTGAACCAGCCAAGAAACCTGCTGCCAAAACAGCCGCTCCTAAAGCCAAGAAGGAGACTAAATAATGCAGTATCACGAACTAAGTTCAGTCGCTAAAAAATCAAGCCGCCGCGTTGGACGCGGAATTGCTGCCGGTCGTGGTAAAACAGCCGGTCGTGGTACCAAAGGACAAGGTGCGCGTACTGGTTACAGTAAAAAACCAGGTTTTGAGGGTGGACAGAACCCACTCATGCAGCGCCTGCCAAAACTCCGCGGGTTCAAAAGCCTGCGTACAAAGGCCGAAAATGTCTACACCGACCAGCTCGCTGACCTTGGCGCAAGCGTTACCAACGCAACGCTGGCAGAAAAAAGGCTTGTTTCGAGTGAATTTGTTGCCGTCAAGCTGCTACACCGTGGTGACGTTGCTAAAAAAGTGAATGTTGAGCTGCAAGGCGTGAGCGCCAAAGCACTAGACGCGCTCCAGGCGGCTGGTGGTAGTTTCAAGCAAGTACCCCGCGCCATGCGCCCTGCAACCCGCAAAAAAGAAGAGAAATAGTTTTTTGTAGGTACAGGAAACTACAAAACTCCCCATTGGCCAGGGGAGTTTTGTTATACTTAGAGTTAGACAATGAAAACAAAACAAAAAAACTGGTTTCTGCTGGCGCTACTCTCTGGCGTGTTGCTTGCGCCAAGTTCGCTTGCAGTGAAATCACTGGGGAGCGATTTTGACCCATTCCTCATTAATATCATTCGTTTTTCGGTAGCTGCAATATTGCTACTGCCCTGGACTATGCACGCGCTCCCTAATCTACTGGGTCCAGGGAAGCGCACTGCGGTAACTGCGGCGCTTCTCATGAGTGTGTCGGCGACATGTTTGGTGCTAGCCATACACTATGGTCCTGCGAGTTACGTGGCAACTCTGCAGCTCCTCGCTCCGCTGCTACTCGTCTGGTACTCTCGGCGCTTGATCGGCGAAAAGATCCAAAAAAGACTGCTCGTGGGGCTTGCCTTTGCGGCGGTTGGAGCTACCGTGATGACACTCTTGCCAATTGCACTGCAGCAGAGAAGTGATTTTGTGTTTTATCCGCTCGCAACGTTATTTGGGGTTATAAACATCCTGTTTTATCCACTTTCGACTGTCGAATATCGCAGGGCAAATGAAAAGTATCATGTGCCGCTGACCGGACTATTCGGATTTTCGGCTATACTTGTCGTTTTTATAAACCTGCTTATTTGGTGGCTGATGGGTTCGCACAAGCCGACCGAAATGTCGGTCGTCGACTGGACGGCGCTGGCTTATTTAGGGGTTTATGTTTCACTTCTGTCTAAGCTCATTAATGTCAGGTGTTACGAAAAAGTTGGGTCCGCGCTCATGGGGTCGATTTCGTACTTTGGATCTTTGCTGGCTATTTTGCTACCCATCGTGGTGCTCGACGAAAAGCTTGCGGTAGAGACGGCCATCGGGGGGTGTTTGATTGTAATCGGGCTAGCGGTGGCCGAAATACGCACGAGCGGGCACCATACACGCAGACATATATTTCACCATCACTAAAAGCCACTGCGGGCTAGAACATGCAATATTTGAGGTTAAGTGGTGCTCAGTGGTGGTGTATCTAAACGTTATTATGTATACTAGGTGCTAGTTAAAGAGATAAAAGAAGGAAGTACTTGCTGTGAACTGGAAAATTATTGGTGCCTCGTTTAAGCAAACCGATATGCGCAGGCGTATTTTTGGCGTGCTTGGTATTTTGCTAGTTTTTCGTATCTTGGCGCACGTACCCGTGCCGCTCGCTGATCCTCAAACGCTAAAGCAGGTGCTCGATAACCTTTTCAATAACAACACCCCTCAGCTCCTGAGCTTTATAAACGTTCTATCTGGTGGCGCTCTGGCGAACTTCTCAATTATGATTGCCGGCCTTGGCCCTTACATTAACGCGAGCATCATCATGCAGCTTCTCACCAAAGCTATACCCAAGTTGGAAGAAATGCGTAAAGACGGTGAGTCAGGGCAAAAGCGTATCAATCAGTACACTCGTCTTCTAACTTTCCCATTGGCTATCGTGCAAGCAGTCGGTTCAATTTATCTGATACGGCAGTACGCGCAGCAAGTCGGAGGCATCGGTGATATTACCGCTGGAACCTCGCTCATGCAGTGGGTGCTCATGGTGGCGGCGCTCACCGGCGGTTCTATGCTGCTCATGTGGATGGGCGAACAGGTGACGGAGAAATCTGTTGGTAACGGTATTTCACTGCTTATTACGGTGGGTATCGTGAGTGGCTTACCGAGTACTATTGCGGGCATTGCTTCATCAATCTACAACAAGCAGGATAAGTGGAGCGTATTTGGGCACGAGCTGCCCATCAATCAGCGAGCGTTTTGGTACTCGCTTGCTATTCTTGCCGCTGTTGTACTCGTGACATGGATTGTCGTCATGCTCAATGAGGCCGCGCGGCGACTAACGATTAATTATGCTAAACGAGTTCAGGGTAATCGCACCTACGGCGGTGTGACAACAACGCTACCGGTAAAACTGATTACAGCAGGTGTTGTGCCAATCATCTTTGCTGTCGCGTTCCTGAGCGTTCCGAGCTTCGCTGGTTCGCTGCTTGCAAACAGCAAGACAGAGCGCTGGCAACAGCTCGGCCAAAACCTTACACAGTGGTTTCAAAACCCCACCGCACAGACATTTGCAGCCGGCGGCTGGGAGCCATATATTTACCCAATAACATACTTCTTCCTAGTAGTCCTTTTCACTTACTTCTACACGAGTATTACCTTTAATAGCCGCGAGATTGCCGAAAACCTGCAAAAGCAGGGAGGTTTCATCGAAGGCGTGCGTTCTGGTGCACAAACAGAGAAATACCTTGGTCGTACCGTAAACAAACTAACCTTCTTTGGGTCAGTCTGTTTGGGTCTGCTCGCTATTATGCCGATCATTGCTCAGATTTTCTTAAGTACGAGTGTGGCTATAGGTGGAACGAGCGTGCTTATCTTGGTTGCTGTTTCTCTAGAAACACTTCGTGCGGTTGAATCCCGCGCGCTCATGGTTACCTATGACCAATACCAGCGAGATGATTTCTTTTACGATGACACCTCCGAAACAGAGGTGAAGCGCGTATCTCGTCTGCGACGCATGCTTCCACTCAGACGTCGAAAAACTGCTAAGAAGTAAGAAACTAATTTTACTGTTTACAGCTCGTAGTAAAAAGTGCTATACTTGTATGACGTTATAGTATGGCAGGCAATAAAGAAGTTATCGAACTCTCCGGCGTGATCATTGAGACCCTTCCTGGGACTCAATTTCGTGTCGAGCTCGAGAACGGTCACCAGATTATAGCCCATGTCGCTGGTAAGATGCGGAAACATTTTATCCGTATTGTGCCTGGCGATCATGTTACGGTCGAGCTAACGCCCTACGACTTGTCGAAGGGCCGCATCACGTACCGTAGGGGGTGAACTCTCCTCTGAAGATTGGTTCATCCGGACTGATTTCTTTACCGAAATCGATGTACGGATCAATCCTTGAGGGAGTTTTACCCAAGAAGACAACTTTCAATATCAATTAAAAGCAGTGAGTCACACTCTAGTAAGGAGCATGATCCGTACATGAAAGTACGTGCAAGTGTCAAAAAGATGAGCCCTGACGACAAGATCGTACGTCGTAAAGGGCGTCTTTACGTTATCAACAAATTTAAACCAAAGCACAAGCAGAGGCAGGGGTAGGTCATGGCGCGAATATCAGGAGTCACTATTCCGGCTGAAAAGCAGATTTGGGTCGCTTTGACGTATGTTTACGGCATCGGGCCGAAAACTGCCGACACAATTCTTGAAGCCGCTAAGGTCGAGCGCACCGTGCGCACCAAAGACCTTACCGATGCAGAAGTCGGTCGGATCCAAGAGTTTATCAATGAAAACTACACCGTCGAAGGTGAGCTGCAACGTGTTGTCAGTGGCAACATCAAGCGTCTCAAAGACATTGGCAGCTATCGTGGTCTGCGTCACAAACAGAACTTGCCAAGTCGTGGTCAGCGTACCAAGACAAACGCACGTACGCGTCGTGGCAAAAAAGTCACCGTTGGCGGTACCGCTAAAAAAGTAGCAAGTAAAACTTAAGGGGCAGTAGGAGTAATCATATGGCAGATACACCCACAACGACTGCAGCTCCGGCTGCACCGAAGAAGAAAAAGGCTAAGCGAAGCGTTTCGCTCGGTCAGTTGCACATTCAGGCAACATTTAACAACACAATTGTCACCATTTCTGACCCGCAAGGTGCCGTGCTAACAACCGCTAGCGCAGGTGCCTGTGGTTTCCGTGGTTCTAAAAAAGGCACTGCATACGCTGCACAAGTTGCCGCTGAAAAAGCGGGCAATGCTGCAAAGCAGACCTACAGTGTTTCAAAAGTTCACGCTTTTATCAAAGGTGTTGGGCTCGGCCGAGACGCTGCCGTGCGTGCGATGCAAACAGTAGGCATTCAAGTCGAAAGTATTACAGATGTGACCGGCGTACCCCACGGTGGCGTTCGTCCAAAGAAAGCTAGGAGGGTCTAACCCATGGCTAGAGATACACACTCTATCGTTAAGATGTCGCGCCGTGAAGGCTACGCTCTTCACCCGAAAGCGCACAAAGCGCTCGCAAAGCGCACAACCATGCCCGGCCAGGCTGCAAATGCACGCATGCGCAGCAAGCCAAGCCAGTACGCACTGCAGCTCCGTGAAAAGCAGAAGGTCAAGCGCCTGTACGGGCTGCTTGAGAAACAGTTTAGCAACCTCATGGCAGAAGCAAGTCGTACGCCCGGCCAGTCCGGCGCCACACTGCTTCAGTACCTCGAGCGACGTATGGACAATGCTGTTTACCGTGCCGGTTTTGCACCGAGCCGCCGAGCTGCACGTCAGCTTGTCACCCACGGACACTTTATGTTGAATGGTCGCCGTGTTGACATTCCATCGATTCGCCTCAAGGCTAATGATGAGATCACACTGCGTGACCACAGCAAAAACAGTGAATATTTCAAGAAACTTGACGATGTTAGCCCGGCTCCAAGCACGGTGCCTACTTGGCTCAGTGTCGACCGCAAGAAAACAAAAGTCAAGATTACCGGCGTGCCTACCCGCGATGACGCCGAGCCTGAAATCAACGAACAACTAATTGTCGAGTACTACTCACGCTAATAGGGAGGATAGAGAGAAACTAATGTCAAAAATGATTCATACCCCAGGACTCGTTGCCGTTGATGACCACAGTGCGACTTCAGCTACATTCGCTATTGAGCCGCTACAGAGTGGTTACGGCATGACTCTTGGTAACAGTATGCGACGCGTGCTCCTTTCGAGCATCAGCGGCGCAGCCGTTACAAGCTTTAAAGTTGACGGCGTAACACACGAGTTTACTGCTATCAAAGGCATCAAAGAAGATGTTGTTACTATTATGTTAAACCTGAAGCTCGTTCGCTTCCGTGTATACGGAGACAGCGTTCAGACACTTCGTATTGTCAAAAAAGGCAAGGGTGTTGTGACTGCGAAAGACATTCAGGTAAACGCCGATGTCGAAGTTGTCAACCCAGACCAGGTCATTGCCACTGTCGACGATGACAAAGCCGGATTTACCGTTGACCTCGTCGTAGAGACCGGTCGCGGTTACCGCACCATCGAAGAAAGTACTGCCAAAAAACAGAGTGACTTTGTTGCGCTGGACGCAATCTTCAGCCCAGTGCTCCGAGTACGCTACAAGGTTGAAAAAACCCGTGTTGGCCAGGTGTCTGACCTCGACAAGCTTTACCTCACAGTCGACACAGATGGAACAATAACACCTCGTGACGCTTTTGAAGAGGCTGCAGCCATTCTAGTCAATCAGTACGCCGCACTTGCCGGTAAGACGAAAGTCGCCGCGAGTGACCCAGCGACTACTGGTGCTAGCGAATCAAGCGAAATGGGTGAAGACGGTTCAGTACTGAGTACTTCGATCGAAGACCTGAACTTGACCGCTCGCACCACGAACGCACTTGTCAACAACGATATTCACACCATTCAAGATCTGTTTGCCCTCAGCGATGCTGAGCTTCGAGACCTCAAAGGTTTTGGCAGCAAAGCCCTCGACGAAGTGAAAGATAAACTCGCGGAGTTGGAGCTCTAAATATGCATCGACACGGATATCAAGGGACCAAATTTGGTCGCGAAAGGGACCAGCGCCGAGCACTCATGAAGAGTCTTGCAGAAGCACTGGTTATCTACGAGTCAATCGAAACCACTTTGCCCAAAGCAAAAGCAATCGTACCCTACGTAGAAAAACTGATTACGAAAGCCAAAAAGGGTGATTTGCACAGCCGCCGCCAGGTAATTTCTAGCCTGCAGACTGTCTCATCGGCCCACAAGTTGGTTGACGAAATTGCACCAAAGTTGACTGGACGCACAAGTGGTCACCTGCGCGTAGAGCGCACTGGCAACCGCCGCGGTGATAACGCAGAGATGGCTCGAGTGAGCTTTGTCGACGAGCTTGGTGAAGCACCAGTTGCAAAAGCGGCTACCAAGGCCGCACCAAAGAAGCAACATCACGACGAAGTTGCGTCTACGGTTAGCGATAAGCCGGCTGTGGCAACTAAAAGCACAGCTAGTACTGCTCAGCCTCGTAGTCACAAACCAGCGGTAGCAGTCCGCAAGTCAGGAGAGCGCTAGTCATGTCTACATATTCAGCAAAACCAAGTGAAGTAACGCGCAAATGGTACGTTGTCGACGCGTCAGAGGTAAGCCTTGGCCGTTTGTCGACTCGCGTTGCAACGCTGCTTACTGGCAAAGGTAAACCAATGTTTACCAGCCACATTGACTGCGGTGATTTCGTAATTGTCATCAATGCCGACAAACTCGTTGTCACAGGCAACAAAATGGAAAGCAAGATGTACTACCGCCACAGCGGTTTCCCTGGTGGACTTAAAGAAGCTCAGCTCAAAGATGTGATGGCAAAAGATTCGTCTCGTGCTGTGTTTGAAGCAGTGCGTGGTATGTTGCCGGTAAACAAACTGCGCGATGCACGTCTGCAGCGCCTTAAGATCTACGGCGGTGAAGAGCACAACCACGCCGCACAGAAACCCGAAAAACTAAATCTAAGGGGAGATAAATAATCATGGCTGAAGCAAAAGGTCATTACTATTACGCTCTCGGTCGCCGCAAAAGCGCTACTGCCCGCGTGCGTCTCATGAACGGTAAAGGCAACATCACGGTCAATGACAAACCTGTCGCTGACTACCTTGCAGGCAGCAAAACGCTGCTCGCTGAGGTCCAGAAGCCTTTTACAGTCTTGGAACTACCGCTTGCTAGCTACGACGTAACAGTCGTTGTAAGCGGCGGTGGTCACGCTGGTCAAGTCGACGCGATTCGCCTCGGTATCGCTAAAGCTCTTGTCGAAAAAGACGAGAACTACAAGGCAACCCTGCGCCGCGCTGAGCTACTCGGACGCGACAGCCGCGAACGTGAACGTAAGAAATTTGGTCTCAAGGGCGCTCGTAAGCAGCGTCAGTTCACAAAGAGGTAGAGAAGTAATGAGACACCTGCAAGCAGGTTTCTCATCGCGCGGGCAAAATGGAATACATTTTGTCCGGCTGCTCTTCCCGGAAGCGCAAAAGTTGATATTAAAAAGCTCGGAGTAAATCCGAGTTTTTTAATGGGTTGAATTATAATGGGTGAATATGAAGCTGTATTTATCGTCGTATCAGTATGGAAACGACTTTGCTAAGTATCTGGAAATGGTCGGTAAGGGCGCTGAGATTGCGGTCATTGCAAATTCCAGAGATGGTTTTGACGAGTCGCGTAAAAATGCCCGAACAGAGGAGTGTATGACCTATCTTGGCTCGCTTGGCTTCAAGGTTCAAGAAATCGACCTAAGAGACTACATTGACAGACAAGAGGAAGTAAAACAGAAGCTCTCTGAGGTAAAAGGTATATGGATTTTAGGCGGCAATGCATTTGTGCTCAGAAAGATATTTCATCAAACTGGGCTTGATAAGGTGCTACCAGAAATATTGAAGCGCAACCAACTAGTATACGGTGGCTTTAGTGCCGCTGGATGCGTTTTATCACCTTCTCTTCATGGTGTGGAGCTTGTTGACGATGAGCATCTTATGAGCGAAGGTTACCAAACTGAGACAATTTGGGAAGGTCTTGGTGTGCTAGACTACGCATTCGTGCCTCACTACAAATCTGACCATCCTGAATCAGCTGACATTGACAAGTACGTCGCGTATTTAAAAGAACACAAAATGCCCCATATAACACTTCATGACGGCTAATCTATCATTATCGACACCCCAGGGAGGAGGCTTAGCTCTTGAAACCCGATAAGCTAGCCAAAAAAAGGCGGGAGTGGGTGAAGCGGACTGCTGAGGTCAGTGGCTTTACTGAGACGGAGGTAGTCGAACTGCTGTCGATCGAAAGACTGCCGAGTTTTCGTATCAATACTCTAAAAGTGGCCGATGACAAAGCAGTTTTGAAGACTCTTCTTGACCAGGGATGGCAGGGTGAGGCTCTTGGCGTGGGTTATACCATTGACGAAGGGTATGAGGCTGTACGTGATAGTGAACTTGCACGCACTGGGATCATTTACATTCAAAATGCGGCGAGCTGGCTTCCTGTGCTTGCCCTAGCGCCGAAGCCAGGCGAGAAGATTCTTGATATTTGTGCCGCGCCCGGCGGCAAGACGTCTCACATTGCCGCCATTACAGACAATAAAGCTGAGTTATGGGTAAACGACAACTCGCGTGCTCGTCTGCACAAAATGCGGGCGAATCTCGACCGTTTAGACGTGCAGGTGGCAGAAGAAACGATGTTTGATGCGACGCAGCTCACCCGTAAGCTCGGTGCTCTTCATCCTGAACTTATTTCAAGACCTATGCCGAGCGATGATACCTATGGCCGACAGAGTAGGACGGGCGGGAGCGGTGTTTTTGATAAAATCTTGTTAGACGCGCCTTGTAGCGGTGAGGGACTCATGAACTATAGCTGTGATAAAGATTTTGAAACATGGTCAGTCGCACACATAAAAAGACTGCAACAATTACAAAAGAAGCTGATTATGCAGGCTTGGCAACTACTGAAACCAGGTGGCACGCTCGTCTATAGCACCTGCACTATGGCTCCTGAGGAGAACGAAGCAGTAGTAGACTATCTGCTGAGGCACAATTTTGATGCCCAAGTGAAACCTATAGAGGCGAAAATGCCAAATGCGGTGAAACCTGTGCAAACTTGGCAAGGTAAAACTTACGCTTCAGAGATTGCAGGGGCGCTTAGGTTGCTACCTAGCCCCAGTGTCGAGGCCTTTTTTGTTTGTAGGTTGACAAAAAGCATGGAGGAGAGTATAAATTAGCCCTATGATTACAAAGCAGAACAACCAGTATTGGTTTACCGACACGTTTGTGGCGGTCTGTTCTGTGCGTTGAAATAACTTTAAACCTACTAAATAGCCCGCCACCGCAAAAAGAGGCGGGTTTTTGTAAATGTAAGCAAATTAAGAGGTAAAAGACGATTTTTTTACCAAGAAGAGAAGAAAGTAATGTACAAAGCGCAACCAGTAAATTTAATGCCGCTCGCCTGTTTGAGAGGTGAGAAGTGTCCCATGATGCCGCCAAGCGGTGGACTATGTCCAACTACTGCAAGGGCAATCATTAAAGGTGTCGTGGCGGTTGACACCGCTTACTTACCTGATGACCATGTTGAAAAGGCTACAGCGGCTGTTATTCAGCTAGAAAGTATGGACCCAGTGAGAAAAAATGCGGCGGTTCGTGGTGGCACCGCCGCTTGCAGGCAACTCGTGGGTGAGTACAACAACTCAACCCAGGATAGCCTTCTAGTCATTTAGCGGAGAAGCTAGGAGAAACATGCCAGCTACAAGACCCCAAAAAAATAATTGGCGCTGCCGCATTGCAGTGACGGCTTATTCTATGTGGTAGATTTTAAGACTTCTCAAAATAGAAAAGGGCCGCTAAACGGCCTTTTTAGTTTTAGCAAATTAGCATTAAGGAGTAACTATGAAAAATCATAATATATTAAACACAGGCGAAAACGCAGCTGTAGTTGCGAGCATTTATTTTTGCACTGAAAGAGAGTGTCGGCGTGCGCTCGTCACGTATCTAGGTGCTTTAAGTAGTTCAAAGCATGCTGCTGGGCTTCCAGACGACACCATAGTCCTACTCAGAAACATGGGTAAGCAGTTTGTACCAACGCATTGTGATAAACACGGTGGGCCTGAGTACCTCGAACCTAAACAGTACCCAAACGAAAAGCTAGATAGAGAACAGAGCCGCATATTGTGTGTCGCACAGATGGGCGGAATGACAGTAGAGCAGACCACCTACTTCCGAAACCTATACGCCGGGCAGAGTATCTCGCCCATAATTTTTGAGGGCCACGTTGTGCCTGCCCGAGAGGAAATGATATGAAGCAACAAATGCAGTCTATGGGGTATACTGTGGATATGAATAAACCAGTGATTTTGACGGGGCTTCGGGCCAACAACGACCTGCACATCGGGAACTATTTTGGAGCACTTTTGCCGCTTATCGACATGGCTAAAAATAAGTCGGACGAGTATGAGGTGCATCTTTTTGTACCGGATTTGCACAGTTTTACCACGCCCATTGACCACAGTCAGCTACAAGCCCAAATCAAACACAATCTACGGATATATGCCGCCGCAGGTTTGCCGCTAGACAACCCAAATGTCCATATCTATCGTCAGAGTTATGTGCCGGCGCATAGCGAGCTGACAATCATGCTCAATTCATTTACGGGCATGGGACAACTCGAACGCATGACGCAGTTTAAAGATAAGTCTGCTAGCCTCGGGAATGATTCTATTAGTGTCGGGCTTTTTGATTATCCGGTGCTGATGGCGGCAGACATTTTACTCTACGGTGCAAAGTATGTGCCGGTGGGCGATGACCAGACGCAGCACCTTGAGTTTACGCGTGATATTGGTGAGCGGATGAATGCACGGTTTGGCGAAGAGTTATTCATAATCCCAGAGCCAGTCGCCAAACAGCACGAGTTTTTTGGCAATGAGCAGGGGCTACGTATAAAAGATTTGCAAGACCCAAGCAAAAAAATGAGCAAGAGCGATGAAAGTGGCAAAGGCATCATCTTCCTCGGCGACACTCCCGAAACTGCTGCGAAGAAAATCCATAGCGCAGCGACGGATAGTTTTGGTAAGATTGATGTTGATACCCAAGACCAGCCTGGCATCGTAAACCTTATGCAAATTTTAGCACTCGCCACAGGTCGCCAGTACAACGAAATAAAGCAACATTATAACGGTCAGATGCAATATGGTCCGCTCAAAATCGATGCTGCCGTAGCTATTTCTGAGTTCCTACACGACTTCCAAGACAAGCTGGCAAACGTAGATGAAGTGAAGTTAACTGAGAAGCTAGAGGCTAGCGAGGTGAAAATGAATGAAATTGCTAACGCCACACTCCTTCGCACCCAAAAAGCCCTCGGTCTCCGATAAGCCCGTAAGGCATGTGACAGGGTAAACACAGCGAAAAACGAAGCTAATAGGTTTAGGCATAAACATCCACCTCTGTTAAAATAGGGGTATGAAGGTGCCACCGTTTGTTCAGAATCATGAAGATAATATGCATTGTTTGCTGGCTTGCTACCGCATGCTTATGCAGCACCTTTGGAAACGTGATATGACCTGGGAACAGATCGAGGCGTTTACAGGCTACCACGATTACAAAGCGCCGTGGACCGTCCGCTCTCTGGTGCAATTTCATCGCATGGGTCTTGATATAAAAATGATTGAGCCTTTTGACTACAAGCGGTACGTGGAGGAAAAAGAGAGCTACCTACAGGAAATCTTTGACGCCAAGCAGCTAGAGTGGTTCGCAGAAAACAGTACGCTGGACGAAACCCTGCCATACCTAGCGGAGTTTTTTGAGCGGATAGATTACACGTGTAGGCAGCCCGAGCTCAGTGACATTGATAATTTTCTAGAAGAAGGCCATTTGGTGACCGTGACGGTAAATTCGCGTGCGCTGAACGGTAAAGAAGGTTTCGTTTCACATGTTGTGCTCATCTATGGCAAGCAAGGAGAGAATTATCTTGCACATGATCCAGGCCCCAAGCCACATCCCGGGAGAGTGATAGCACCTGAAGTGCTCAAAAAAGCCATGGGCAGCTTAGCTGGTGTAACGGGGTTTAAACTAGATGAAAAACGAGGCGTCCGCCTTGACCATTGGGTGACCGGCGTGTTTCCATTGATGAGTCGTGCCTATGCCGCCAAAATCATTGCCGATGGTAAGGTTAGCGTGAACGGCAAGGTTCAAGAGAAGGCCGGCTTCAAACTAAAGCGTAGTGACGACATCAAAATTGACTACGACCCAAGCGAACTGCACAACATACCAGAGATAGAACTTGAAATAATTTATGAAGATGATGACTGCGTAGTGATAAACAAACCAGCGGGCGTGCTGGTACATAGCATCGGAGAGTACACGGAAGAAGGCACGGTCGCTACCTGGCTCAGACGCCACCAACACAGCATGGGCGGTTCGCGTGGAGGCATCGTGCACCGTTTAGACCGCGTCACTTCCGGTGTGATGGTATGCGCGAAAAACCCCGAGGCGCTCAGCTTTTTGCAGCAACAGTTTGCCACTCGGAAGGTAAAAAAGACCTATCTTGCAGTGGTAAAAGGACACATGAAACTAGACGAAGCCATCATCGACATGCCGATAGAGCGAAATCCTAAAGCGCCATCAACTTTTCGCGTAGGTGTGCAGGGGAAGCCTTCGCAAACAGCGTATAAGGTACTAAAAACAAGTCCCTCAGGTAACTATAGTCTCTTAGAACTAAAGCCTGTTACCGGTCGCACGCACCAGCTGCGCGTACATTTAGCCCACCAAGGCCACCCTATCGTTGGTGACGTACTTTACGGCGGCGAAAAGGCAGGTAGACTGTATCTGCACGCTCATACCCTAGAAATTACACTGCCAAGCAGTCGTGAAATAAAGCACTTCACCGTGCCCGTACCGACACGCTTTGAGGAAAAACTACATGAAGCCTGACCTCTCTGGGTTGCTTATTTCACGAACAAATCAGGATAAGATCACCAAACTAGCTACTCCTCCAGCGCAAGCAATACTACTTTCGGGCCAAGTTGGTATAGGAAAAACTATCATTACAAATAGAATTGTGGGCACATGGTTACAAATTGATCCGGAAAAAGTGCCAGAAAGCCAATATGTGCGTATCGTTAGCCCAGAAAAGGAGGTCATAACGATTGAGCAAGTTCGCAGTCTTCGGCAATTTGTGCAGCTCAAAGAATCACGGTCTGGCGCTTTTAAGCGTGTGATAATCATGCAAGATGCCGATAAAATGACCGTGCCCGCACAAAATGCATTTTTGAAGCTACTCGAAGAACCGCCGGCGGGAGTTGCCGTGCTACTTACCTCTAGCAATGACCGAAAGCTATTACCAACCATACGGTCGCGTGTTCAGTTAGTGTATTTGCACGTACCAACAGAAAATGAAGCAACAACGTTCTTTGCCGCTAATGGCGCACAGCCTGCCGATATCTCTCGTGCCTACGCCATGACCGATGGCTCAGTCGCACAAATGAGCGTGCTTTTATCGGGCGAAAGCGACGAATCGAGCACTCTCGCTACCGCCAAACGTATCTTGCAGTCGACGAAGTATGAACGCCTCTGCATGGTCGATCAAGAGCTAAAAGATAAGGCAGTGGCGCACGAAGTAGTGCGGACTTTAGCGCAGCTTGCATCCGCCGCCTTAAAAAAAAGCAATCAGCCAGCAAAGATTGCCCAGTGGCATCGGGTACTCAGAGCATGTACGGTAGCAGATGAGGCGCTGAGTGCGAACGCCAGCACTAAACTCTCTTTGACTGAGCTTATGCTCTCTCTTTAAACTATGGTATAATTCACTGCAGATT
Organism: uncultured Candidatus Saccharibacteria bacterium; assembly: GCA_964393815.1. Taxonomy (GTDB): domain Bacteria; phylum Patescibacteriota; class Saccharimonadia; order Saccharimonadales; family UBA4665; genus JAGXIT01. The sequence goes on from CAYMUP010000010.1 coordinate 29,454, forward strand.
ATGTACGAGTTACTCATTGTTGCAGCTTTTGGAGCTTTTGGCATTTATCACGCAAAACTTCGTGGTTACGACGCCGATGATGTGAGCCGCAAAGTAGGCGACAAAATCGGTAAGCTTTGGGATGTTGCCCATCAGGGTATGCGAGAAAACCGTTTCCTTCGTGCCGAAAAAGCGCTCCTTACTATCCTTAAGATTGACGAAAAAAACGCGGCCGCCTACAACCGCCTCGGTATTTTGTATGCCAAGCAAAAAGAGTACCGTGACGCCATTGACTGCTTTGAGATCGCTAGTTCAATAGAAGCAACTCCTTCGAGCCTGCACAACCTAGGGCTCATCTACTATGAGACAGAAAATTACGAAAAAGCTGGCATCGCCTTTGAGCAAGCATTGAAGCTCGAAGAAAACTTGGCCGCTCGCCACGTCGCCTACGCCAAAGTAAACGAAAAGCTTGGCAATGAAAAACTGATGTTTAAGGCTCTCCAACGTGCGGTTGACCTCGAGCCAAATAAAGAGACGTATTTGCTGCTCAAGCATGCCTACGAAGAGCGGGGTATGAGCGTAGAGGCCGATCGTATACAAGAAAAGCTCGCAACCCTTATCGTTCCGGCCGGTCGCCCAAAGCGTATCCTACGTCCTCGCAAAGTTGTCATCTAACCCGACCTAACATAACTTGCACAAGTCGCCTCTGTTTTGTTACACTAGGCTTTGACTTCTAAGAAGAAGATGCGCCGACGTAGCTCAGTGGCCAGAGCGGCTGTTTTGTAAACAGCGGGTCGTGGGTT
>CAYMUP010000011.1:0-25301 GCA_964393815.1 uncultured Candidatus Saccharibacteria bacterium
TTAGAGCAATTAACAATACAGGGTTAGTGTCCTACTTGGGGGTATCCTGTACGAAAAACTCATTTCATATATTATACAACGTAATACCTAGCATGTATAATTTTGCTATACTTGTCCTATGATTCATCAGTTGCGAATTTATCGGATTGAACCTAGCCTAAAGTTGGAATTCGATACCCGATTTCGTAATCATGCCTCAAGAATTATGAAGTCGTATAACTTCAATATCGTTGCGATGTGGTATTCAGAGCTTGAGGGTAACACTGAGTTTGTTTACATTTTAGAATGGCCAGACGAAACAACAATGCGTACACAATGGGATGCGTTTATGGCTGATACAGAATGGGAAGCAATCAAGAATCAGTCTCGTGAAGCTCACGGTGAAATGGTACTCGCAAAAGTACGCGACCAGGTTCTTGAAGATACCGAGTGGTTTAGTAATGCGGTATAGCTGCTATTCGCAGTATTTGGTAACATCAAGTATATAATTGCCTTATTATATGTTATTATAGTATTATGGTTAGTTTTCACGAAAATTTCCCGTCTTCATCACATTTACCTGATTACATGGTGCCCTTCGACTCTAGTGAGGCGCCCGATTACCCAGACCAACTTGCGGCCACGGCAACGCTTAGAGGGGCAATAGAAGATAAAATCTTAAGTAACATTCACGAATTGGGCCCTACCGTTCGTAATGCAGGCGTTTATTCAGAAATTATACTGAGCAGCTTCGATCTTGATGGAGAACCCATTGAGATTGACTTAAAAAGTGTTGACACTGTAACACATCCTGACCTACCCCAATATGACGTTCGTCTACTTGCGGGACCTCGACGACTAAACGGATCCTATATGAATGCTCACGATTACAGTGTTCCTGACAAAATCCGGTTGGATGATGTAGTTAGGCGCCGGGATGTTACACTGCAAGAACCTCCAAAAATAAAATTACCGATGGTGCGATTTGGTGAAACTCCTAGGATTTCTCTTAAGGCAGTTGAGGATTTCATAGAAGTGCTCAAAGAGGAAGAAAAAAATCGACAATTAGAGCAAGATTTAGGAATAAACAATCAGCCAATAGGCTTGATTGAAGCACGTACGATCGCACTTTTCATTTCCAGAGGTGTTACCTTACCTAAAACTACCTATTTGAAAAAATAAAGTTGGTCAATATAGCTCGAAGCAAGATTTCAAAATTGGGCACAATAAAGCTTAGCTGGGGCAAAACTTTACGTTCTTCCTTCGCGGTTATTATCCTGTATACCACTTCACTCACTCGCCGGAAAAAGAGATTCTTTCTGGGCTTCGCTCGCTCCGCCGAACCAGTGAGTACGATCTTTTGCTACGCAAAATCTCTAGTCCCAGGTTCGAGGCTTGGCCAAAACCAAGAAAAAAGCCGGTCTTAACGACCGACTCTTTTCTTGGTTGCGGGACCAGGACTCGAACCTGGGACCTCATGGTTATGAGCCATGCGAGCTGCCGCTGCTCCATCCCGCGATATTAGCCTCAGAAGTCTAACAGAGTTAGGTGTCCCTGTCAACGGCCTGCCTGAAAGAAGTGTAAGTAACATAGTGTGCCCAGTAAAAGCAAACTAGCGATAACCACCCCAGGTATGATCACAGTGCGAAATGCTCCTCTAATAGCCGTGGCGTATTGATCGCTTACCTTATCTATGCGGTTTTCTTCGCCGTTTTCTCGGATGAGCAGGTGTACTAAACATGCGCAGTAAAGCAAAACCCCGCCCGCGACAAACACCTGAAAAGGCCCTCCGTATTTTTCAGCTAGCGAATCAATATCACCCTTCTCGGCGATAAAAACGATTAGTAGCGCTACAAAAAAAGCCATCCACCATACATAAGCTAGAAACTTCCCCAATCGAAAGGCGAGACTGTCAACACCCCTAGATGACTTCAAACGAATTGCATTGAACGCCGATACCGGTTCGAAGCGGCTCAATTCCGGCTCCGATGGAAAAGAAAGTCGATCCAGGCTTCAAAGTTTTCCTGCCAGAAGGGCTGCTTTTTCTCAGTCACCTCATCTTTGGGCTCGTCACCAACATCAACCGTATTTGCCATTGCAACTTCTTTTGGCACTAGAAGCACCGTTTCCCCAGGCTTGGCGAGGCCAAAATTCTGCCTTGCAGTTACTTCTAGGTACTGACTGCTCTTGTAGTACTCATTTTGTAGTTCCATATTGGAGTTTTCGAGCCGTTTTAGCTCATTTTGTTTAGAAACTTCGCTCACCTGCTTTTGTAGCTCATAGTTTGCCTGAATAGCCTTAACACCACTCCAGCTAATGAGCACAATCATAGCTAAAAACACCAGCAGGCCAGTGTTACGCACGTCTCTGAGACTAAGTAAGTAACCCTTGGCCTTACCCCAGGCATTTTCATACATATTTTGAGCTAGAGAGCGCATTTTCATCACGTAAGGTAGTATACCACTCGGCGCATCTGTTATAATGTCGCCAGTTTCGCCGTTAAAGAGCGGGGGTATAGCTCAGTGGTTAGAGCAGTCGGCTCATAACTGATTGGTCCTTGGTTCAAATCCAAGTACCCCCACCATCTTTAAACGGCGAAGCTTTTTTATTTGTAAGAGAAGAACCCTCCCCTAGTTGGCGTCGCGGCGCACAAAAAGCACCCATGCAATCAGCCAGCCAACTGTAAGCCAAGTGCCAGAGATGAGCGCCGCCTTGCCAATAGATGTCGCCGTTGTAGGGTTATAGCTTGTGAGCACATTTCCTAACGACGTAAACGGCAGATATGCGGCCTTTTCTTTAAGTACCATCGTGAGTAAACCTTCGACCGTGTTTATGCCGATGAAATATGCCACAATCGCACCCACCTGGTTACGAACCAAAAAGCCAATCATAGCTGCAAATGCCGCTAGGCCCCAGACATAGTAGAGACTACGCCATGTCATACCCCACCAGTCTATGTGTTGAGCCGTCAGATGGTGGTCACCCACTTTCAGCCCGATCAACATGGCAGCGACCGAGACCAGCGAGATGAGTACAGTAAACTTGACTGCGTAGAGTGTAAAGACAAGTACTTTTGCCAACATCACCTGCGTACGACTCCGTGCCGACGTAAGCGAATAGTAGATAGTATTGTATCTATACTCGTGGGTTACTAACAGCAAGGAAATGATTGCAACAAATATCGACACCCCGTTTAACGTGCCCATCACCACGCCCTTTTGCAGTGCATCAGATGCTACGGGGTCAGTTGTTTTAAAGGCTGCTATGTAGAAATTAACACCAATCGCCAGTAAAACGGCAAGGCCAGTTATGACGTACGTCGAGCGAACGGTAAGCAGTTTGCGAATTTCAGATTTCAGTGCAGGTACCATGATTTATGCCTTCCCTCCCGCTTTATATTCTTCACTGTCAGCTGTCAACTCAAGGAAAGCCTCCTCGAGTGAAGCTTCTTGACGGCTCAGCTCGAGCACTGGTAATTTGGCCGCAAACAGCATCTGACCGACTTCATCAGTCGTCTTGCCGCTAACCTTATAGCCCTCGGCAAATTTGGCTATTTTCACCTGGGATTGCTTCAAAACTTCTCTCAGTTTCACCTCATTTGTACTTCTGACGTACACGCCACCGTGAGCGCTACCCGCCACCAGGTCTTTTATAGACGTCTCGGCGATAAGCTTGCCGCGGCCAATGACCACAACATCATCGGCCATTTGCGCCATTTCGCTAAGCAAGTGGCTGGAAACAAACACCGCGTTTCCTTTATCTGCGTAGTCTTTTATAAACTGCCTCAGCCAGGCGATGCCCTCTGGGTCGAGACCATTTGCTGGTTCGTCCAAAATGAGATGCTTTGGCTCACCAAGTATTGCAGCTGCGATGCCGAGCCGCTGGCTCATGCCGAGGCTAAATTTGCCTGGCCCCTTGCCTGCTACATCTTTTAGACCTACGATTTCCAAAACTTCATCAACTCTAGAGATCGGGATTCCGCCGGCATCGGCGAGCACACGCAAGTGATTGCGCGCAGTACGCGTGGGGTGAAACGCCTTCGCTTCGAGGAGAATGCCCGCTACTTGCGCCGGATGAGCATGGCCATAGAGTGGTTTGCCATCAAACAATGTTTTGCCAGCACCACCGTCTAGCCCGAGCATCAGACGCATGGTAGTCGATTTGCCAGCGCCGTTGGGCCCCAGAAACCCCGTCACTTTACCTGTCTCAACCCTGAAACTAAGGTCATCTACAGCTAGTTTTTTCTTGTACCTTTTGCTAAGTCCTTGGGTTTCAATCATATTTACATCTTACCACTTATGTCTTGACCAGGTAAGCTGTATACTGCTGGTAGTAGAAACGGGCACCGCATGATAGAGCAGTATTACCAAAAAACCACTAAAAATCTTTCGTCACAGGCTGGTACCGTCTGGACGTATGTCGAAAAACCAACTGCCAAAGAGCTGGCTCATGTCATAAACACACTGCATGTTAGCGAAAGATTTGCGCACGATGCACTGGACCGCGACGAAATACCGCGCGTAGAGTCAGACGAAAACTACACATATGTCATTACCCGCTTCGCCTACGAAACAGCAGCCCATGAAATCGAAACTGCACCTGTACTCTTTGCCCTGAACCAGACGCATGTAGTGACCATTAGCGCCGAAAGGCTACCTGGCCTCGAAGCAATTGTGCCTGGCGGCGAGCACGCAGCCAGCACCCCCAATCCCAGTCATATCATGCTCAACATATTGCTACAGATCGATGCCGAGTATGACCGTTTTATCCATAACTCATCGAAACTAATCCGACACCTACTGGAAAAAATGGGGACGGACCAAGCCGGCCCTGATTCGTTCATCCGCTTTGTACATATAGAAGATGATATGAATGATTTTATCAGCGCCCTTAAGCCCACAAACACATCGCTCAGACACTTGGCCGACAGCCGACTCGCCGACTTTGGCAAACACCACACACTGGTCAATACCGTCATATTGAATAACGAGCAGTCCATACAGACCTGCGAGGACAACCTCAAGTCAGTCGACTCCATACGCCGTACCTACACGCTCATCCACTCGCACAATCTCGACAGAACAATAAAGATTTTAACCATGATCAGTGTCTTCATATCTATCCCAACAATGTTTTTCAGCATGTACGGCATGAATATCGGCCTGCCACAACAAAAACATCAGGGCGCCTTTATTGCCCTGATGTTTGTTTGTCTTTTGACCGTGATTGCAACCTATCTAGTCGGCCGGAAGAAAAAGATCTTTTAGCTTTGCTCTAGCGTTTGCCGAGGGTAACAAGCTTGGCCAGTACCCACGCGATGAGCGCGTAGATAAGAATGGCGATAAGCGTCTCAAACTCAAAGCGGCCAGCCCCTAAATCTGCGTCGTAGTTAAATAGGCCGAAAAATGGCGCTGCAAATGGCTGGCTAATGCTGTAAATGAAGTCAGCAAAACCGTTATTGGGGTTCGCGCCCAGCAAACGAAGCAAGAAGCGCAGGGCCAGCAAACCCATAATGATACCGGCAATCAGCCAAATGAAACGCTCAGCCACATTCATGCGGTGGTCATCTCGCGGGGTTACAGGCCGCTCGTCGCGCATCTGGTCACGCACGTCTGCCGCAGTATCTACTTGTCTTTCGGTGGTAATTGTTTCTCTTACTGGTTGGTCTTGGTATGCCATGTTTTTGGCTCCTTACGTTATTGTACCCCTAGTCTACGCCCGCAAATGCTTCGCTTCTGTAAGAATTCTTGTATCAGTTTATCCTGGATTTAACTATATAAGTCCAGTCTTTGTTCGCGAGACCAGCACTTACCGCTCTTTCATAGTAAAGCAAAGATTCAGTTAGGATAGGTAGGCTGTTATATGGCACATTTTTCAAAGCGTACGCTTGATCTTTCGCAATCCAGCCGACAGAAAAATTTATAGGGTCGGGAAGGTTATTATACCCCTTCCAGGCAAGTTGGGTTAGTGCTCCACCGGGTCTTTCAACTAGAGCTTCTCCAACCAGCCGTTCATCGAGACCTAAAGTACGAGCAAGCTGCATTGCTTCACCAAAAGCAGCAATATGCACTGCTTGAAGCGAATTTAGCACTAATTTATAACGCATGCCCGATCCAGCAGAGCCAAAATATTTTACTTGAGATGCTATGTTCTTCAGATGGGGCTTCACCTCATCTAATCCTGCTTCGTTCCCACCGACAAGTAGAGTTAGTTGTCCATTTTCTGCAGCTACCCGCCCCCCTGTCATAGGCATATCGAAAAACGTTAATCCCTTTTCAGCGCAGATTTTAGCAAGCTCGTCCACCCACTCAACCGAAAGTGTTGCGCATGTAATCAGTATTTGTCCTTGATTGGCGTTTGCAATAATACCATTTTCGCCTAGCCAAATTGTGCGGGAAGATTCATCATTGGCAGTTATTTCAAATACTAGTTCAGCATCTTGCAGCGCATCTACAACAGAATTTGCTTGACGTGCTCCACGCGCCACTAGGTCACGGTATTTTTCCGACGATCTATTCCACACCGCCACATCTTGCCCATTTTTCAAAAAATTATCGGCAACCCCATGGCCCATTATCCCTAAACCGAGCACCGCGATTTTCGTCATATGTGTAATCTTTCCCCTAGATTTAATAGAACTTTTCTCCAATTGTACCTTGTGGCATCCTCCAGCGCTATGTTCTGCTACTGTAATATCCTTGTACTACTGCTGGAGATCCGGTGTCAGTTCGCCCAGCGATGCTACAACTTTCGTTGCTCCCGCCCGGAGCAGTTCTTCAGCGGCTCCAAAGCCGTGCGTAATGCCAACTCGATTCGTAATGCCAGCATTCTGAGCGGCCTGCATATCTACGCCATGATCACCGAGTACCATCGTCGCCCGCAGATCTGCATTTAACCTCCGCCGAGCCAGAGCAATTCCCTCTGGGTCAGGTTTGTGAGTTAGTATGTCTTCGCAAGTTACTACAGTAAACTGAGATAAACCAAACACCCTTTTAAAAACGCTAGAAAAAGTCAGCAGCTTGTCATTATCCGTTTGAGTTCGGTCTTTGTACAAATCTACTAGGCCCAACTCCGGCAAGGCGAGTCCAAAGTTCCTAACAACATGGTGCGCCGTACCACTCGTCCAGATTGCAAAATTTAATCCTTGTAGTCCGATTCCGTGGAGAAATTCAGACAGACCCGGATAAGCATGGACATATTCGGGGGCTAGCCTATCTTGCGCGGGATTCAGCAGGTCATGAAGCTCATCATAGTCGAGATGCTCTATCGAGACTGAGCTGTTTTTAAATATCTCACGAACAGTTCTTTCCAGTGTTATACGGGCACTGCCGCCGATGGTCTGGTGTAATACCTTCTCAAAATCTGGGTAGGTTGGGATGTCACTAGTTTGGATCTCTCTCTGCTCAAGATATGTAGCAACAGCCTCATACTGCCCATGCCGGATGAGATCCATCGTGTCGATAAGCGTACCATCAGCATCTGAGATGATCGTCCTTATTTCGTTCGTTTCTATCTTTACATTCTCGCCTACGTTTAGCAACCGCAAAAGTTCGGCGGGGGAAGTGGCGGCCATGAGTTTTTCGCGGAGGGCGGCGGCGCCGTCGAAGCCCTGGATGTACATTTTGCAGAATTTATTCAGCGTGTGCACTGGCCGTTCGCCGCTTTGCCACGTCTCCGCAAAAAGCTCCACATGCTTTTTATACAGCTCAATCTTATTTATTTGATCATATTTTGCCCAATCTATGGGTACGACCCGTAGATGGTCGTTTTGGGCGAAAATATAGGGGTCGTGGAAGATACCGCGGCCGATCATGATGCCGTCTAGTTGATACTTTTTAGCCAATTCTTCACCTTGGGCGCGGCTCATGACGTCGCCGTTGCCGACGATGAGCGTACTCACCCCAGCAGCGTCACGCATTTCTCGCACTTTGCCGATGAGATCCCAGTCGGCAGGCACTTTGCTCATCTGTTTGCGCGTGCGCCCATGCACCGTGAGCATATCAAGTTCTTGCGAGAGCAAAAACTCAAACCAGCTCATATCCACCGTGCTAAAACCCACCCGAGTCTTAACGCTGAGCGGCAGTCGACCAGCAAGGCCCTGTCGGGTGGCGGCAATGATTTGCTCGGCGAGGGGACGATTCTCTAGTTTGATAAGGGCAGCGCAGGCACCATTTTTGACCTCTGTTTTGGCTGGACAACCCATGTTTAGGTCGACGCCGTAGAAATTGACGCCATCGGGCAACCCCAGCTCGCGAGCCATTGAGCCGTCGGCGATTTGCCCGGCGACCGCCCGGAAATTATCTGGATTTAGCCCCCACAGTTGCGCCACTACCCTGCCTTCTTTTGCAGCGAAACGAAGCTTTTTAAGCAAATTTGGTCGACCCGGACTCATCAGCCCATCCACATTCACAAACTCAGTAAAAAACAAGTCTGGAGCGGCCATCTCGGCCACCACCTGCCGAAACACCGTATCGGTCACATCATCCATCGGCGCCAAAACAAAAAACGGCTTCGGTAAATCAACCTTCATATAGCAGTGTATTTTATTTCCCTAACGTCTGTTTCGCAATGCCGTTCGCCACCAAATAAGCCTCTGCGCGCTCGATACGGTTTTCAAAAACTCTTTGTTTTATCAAGTTGTAGTCAAAAAGCATTCTACATAACTTATTGGCGTACCCAACATGTGCATTGCCACCGCGAAAATGCACCGTTCTTGCTGTAATAGTCCGCTCCGCAAGCTTTTTCTGCCCTGGAGTCCATAGCCTTTGGTCACCAATTGCATCGAGCGCGTCAGGCAATATCTGCTCAAAGAGGAGCGAGGCCCTCAAACGCAGCTTGCCCTCGGTGCCCATACGGGCTAACCCCACGTTTCTGCCGGTTGTGCCTTCTATAAACTGTTTCAATATTTTTTCTTGGTCGGCTAGCGTCGTGTCTTTATAGGTCTGTAGTTCTTCAATCTTTGGTATGAGAGCATGACCAATCGCCCGACGCGGTGCATCTGTATCATAACTAGCAAGCCCTATTCGCCGAGTCTGAGAATCCGCTGTCTTTCTGTGAGCTCCTCGGCCGTAAGCTTCAATATGATCTGGGAGCAATTTTCGCTCAACGAGCGAAAGAGCCACAGGACGTAATCTTCCGTTGGCCTGGGGGAACATGACGGCTTGCTTGCCCCTGCCATCTCGGTCAACAACCACGCCTGCCCCAACCAAAGAGGCAAATAAGAACGCTGGCGCAACATGAGCTAAGTGGTACGGTGCAATGTCTGCAAATGTCTCGCCTGCCCTCTCAAAAATTCGGTCTTGTTCAACCAAAAAACGAGAAAATGACATTCTGCCCTCTGGCCCATAGTTTGGAGGAGGCAAACTGACACCCGGGATGCCTTGTCCGACACGAGGGCCATCTACTGACATTAGCCGAGTACCCTTATTACGCCGTTCACTGCAACTTTCATGTGCCCACCTGGACATTGTTTTCCTGGCACAACGTCTGTCAAACAATCTCCACAAAATGGCATCTTAGGCTTGTCACTTGACGCCCAGTTGCCTATAGCCATCCTTACCGCCTCCGAACTTTCTAGGTGGCTGGCTACATCTTCGGTAGACGCAGGGATTCCCATTTCTCGTAAAACTTCTGGGTCACCCTTTGTTTGCAGACCATATCGGTAAGCTCGTTGTATTTCCCAATTTGATACCATATTGTTTTATATTTTAGCACAAATGGTTGAATATTTCAACTATTCCCAGCGGAAGACACGGAATGCGATCAGGTAGACGATGACACACCAAGCTGCAATCATACCGAATTGTGGCAGCAGATCAGTAAAGCCGCGAGCTTCAGTTATGATGAGCCGCGCAGCGTCTACTACTGGGGTGAGCGGCATAAAGGCCGTGATGTTTTGTAGCCACTCAGGCATGAGGAATCGCGGGAAAAACGCACCGGTGAGGAACATCATCGGCATGGCGACAATTTGGCCAAGAGGCGCAGCCTGACGCTCGTTTTTTGCCCAACCGCCGATGGCAAGACCAATACCAAAGAGCATCATCGCACCCAAAACTACTAGCCCACCGAGAAGTAGGTAATTGCCTCGCATGTTCAAGTTGAAGATAGTTAGCCCAACAACAAACATGGTTGCAATCGACAGCAGACACACAACTACATTTGAGAGCACATTGCCGAGGAAGTACTGCCAAACACGCAGGGACGTCGTGTGGTAGCGGCGCAGAACACCCTTCTCTTTGAGTTTAGGGAAGATGTTGACTGGGCCAAATATACCCGCCCCAAGCAACGAAAACCCAAGAAGTCCAGAAAAGACATAGTCAAACTGCGTCAGACCAGGTTTGGAGGTAGATTTTGCAGTTACGGTGAACGGTTTATCTGCTTTCACAAACTGCGAGTTTATACCCTCAAACATACTCCCGAGCACCGCAGTCAGAGCAGTACCTGCCTGCTCGCTATTCTTGTCGTACCGCACTTCTGCCTGGCCAGTTGGGTAGCCTTTTGCACCGACCTCCCCAAATGATTTTGGCAGGATGATCGCTGCATCAAGCTCACCGCGGCTCATTTTTTCCTCGGCGTCCTTAAGCGTTTTGGTATCTTTATCTATTTTGAGAAGTTTATCTTTTTTGCCTTCTTCTACAAAGCGTGTCGCAAAACTACTCTTTGAATCATTCAGTAGCGCAACTTTAAAACTTACGCTAGAGCTTTTGCCAAATATCCCACCGAAGATAAAAAGGAAGATCAGCGGAAACGCAAACGTAAAGAAAAGCGCCATTGGGTCACGAAACAAACGTCGGATATCAATTTTGGCAAATGTTAGTACGGGTAAAAGTGCTTTTTTCATACGTTAGTCCCTCAGCGCCTTTCCGGTTAGATCAATGAAAACATCTTCGAGGTTAGCCTGTTCAACATGCTGCTCTTTTTTAAAACCTTTTTTAAGCAGGTCTTTGATGAGATTTTTAGGAGTATCGAGCGCAATGATGTGTCCTGCATCCATTACGGCCACTCGGTCGCAAAGTAGTTCTGCCTCGTCCATGTAGTGCGTCGTCATGATAACCGTAACACCACGATCTCGAATCTCTTGTACTAGTTCCCAGAGATTACGTCGCGCCTGCGGATCAAGCCCAGTCGTAGGTTCGTCTAAGAAAAAGACCTTGGGACCGTGTACGAGTGCAGCTGCGATAGAAAAGCGTTGCCTTTGACCGCCAGAGAGCTGCTCTACGTAGCTTTTGGCCTTGTCTTCGAGCTGTAAGTCTTTCAGAAACTGCATGGCGTCAACTTTTTCACCGTATGCCGAGGCAAAAAACTCTAGGAGCTCTGTGAGACGGGTCTTTTCCTCAAAGGAAGGGGTTTGTGGCTGTACGCCGATCAGTGACTTTACTTTTTCCGGCTGCTCCGCCACGTTAACACCAGCCAGTGTCGCTTTACCACCGTCGATGGGCCTGAGTGTCTCGAGCATCTCAAGCGTCGTGGTCTTACCAGCACCGTTTGGCCCCAAAATGCCGAATATTTCACCCTCTTTTACCTCAAAGCTTATTCCATCAACGACAGCCTTGCCATCGTATTTTTTGGTCAAATTGTCTACTACTACGATTGGTTGTTTCATGCCTTTACCGTACCATGCGAGTTTTCATCTGCCTACCCTTGTCTGTAAGCGTGCACAAAAAAACAACGCCCAGATTTTACTCTGGACGTTGTTTTTGTTTAATCCTACGTAAATTATTTACCGCGCTTGACAGTCAAGAAACCGTTGCGTGGGTTTTCGTTGACACTGAAGCCAGCCGGTAGATCTGTACCTTCTGGGCGCTCGTCCTTAGAAAAGTAGTAGATGGTCTGCTCTTTACCACCGCGCAAAGTAACTTTCTTTGAGTTAAGGTAGTAAGTGACGCCTTTTGAGTTCTTGTGACTATAAGCCATAGTGCTTCTCCCTCTGTAACGTTAAGTTAGTACCCCTAACATACCTCGGCCTCAAACTGTTTGTCAACTGTGAATCTTACAATGACCCCTATCCACAGGCACTGGTAAAAACAGCCTTGCAGCAGAGGTATCTCTTGTATTACACTTATGTTTGTTAGTATCAATATGTAAAAGGTGGTAAAAAGATGGACTTTCGTCAGACATCTCAGACTTCAAATAATCGCCAGGAGCACGCACAGGCTAGCACTGGCACAAAGCCCGCAGTTCGGGTTTCAGACAACAACACACTAAGTAACACTGGCTGGCTGACATGGCTCAAAGGCCTTGTCTTGCTCGGCGCACTTTTCCTACTACTTGCTTCAGGCATTGCTCTACTCAAGGGTGGAAACGTCGTCAAAGAAGGTGGCCTCGTTGACACCAGTCGCTATCAGGCAGTTTTCTTAAACAATGGCCAAGTCTACTTTGGTAAGGCAAAGCAAGTAAACGCTCGTTTCGTCACGCTTGATGATGTCTACTACCTCACCCAGGCATCTGCCGCCAACAACCAAACAACTGGCGACTACACGCTCGTCAAACTCGGCTGTCAGCAGATTCACTACCCTGAAGACCGCATGGTGATCTCACGTGACCAAGTTACTTTCTGGGAAAACCTGAGCACTAAGGGTAAAGTCGCAAAAAGCATTGCCGACTTCAAGGCCAAGTATCCAAATGGCCCAGACTGTACTGAGCAAACTAGCCAGACACCTGCCACCAATGCTCCGAGCCAATCTAGTAGCAACGCTGGTCAGTCAACCACAAACAACACGAACACGACCCCTACCAACAACACTACTACCCGCTAAAGCGATCGGTTTCGTAGTCCAAAACCCCTTGGTTCGCCAAGGGGTTTTCACTTGGGGTGGATATTTATCAGGTGATAGTTTCACTTGGTTCACTACGGCGTAGCAAGCAATTTAGAAAATAAACCTTTTACAGTTCAAACTCAAGCGCGAGGGCTTTATGGTCTGACACTAAATCATCGAGTGCAGCAAATTTATTTACGTTAACCATGCTATTTACCAAAATGTGGTCACACGCCACATCAGACACCTTGCCAAGCTCACTGAGCGTCGACCTTATCTGGTAAGTAGACGTTAGATCTGATAGGAGACCGTCAAACACGTTCATAGCCAGTGTGCCTGGGTTTACATTCATATCTCCAGCCACAATTATTGGAAGGGACTCAAGAGAGGCTAAATGATCGACTACCTTTTGCATTTTTTCTTTACTCTCATAGCTCCCATGAGGGTTAGGTTCCCAATAAGCATGGTGGTTTACTAGGTGAAATTGGCCCGCCGGAGTGTTTACAACGACAAACTGGGCATTTCGGTGGTTTGGCTCGTAGGTATCAGCGTGGATGTCAGCTTGATGGTGACCATTCGTAAAAATTGTTTCTGGCTGTAAAAGAGGATACTTGCTAAAAATTGCATTGCCAAACTCCACTACTTCCCCAGTAGCAGTCATGGACCAGGTTGGTGAAAAATATACGTGTTCGTACCCTAAATCCTCAACAAGCTGCAAAAGGTTAAAGGTTGTGTCTGGAAACGGTATGGTGGCCTTGGTACTAAAAACCTCTTGGGCCGTGATGATATCTGGATCCTCTCGCTCGATTAGTGGCAAAATCTGCCTGGTTAATCGCCCCATCCACATATTGAGTTGCACTAGTTTCATGCTTGGAACTCTTTTCTGAGCCACTCGTCTAGACTGCCTCCGCCGCCCGCACTGAGGCAAAGGACCGTGTCGCCTGCCGCTACGTGGACTGAGATAGCTTCTTTGAAGTCCAAATCAAGATTTGCAGCCTTGGTTTTAGCCTGTGACACATCAGAGAGCCCATCCAGCAGTTTTTCGGGTGTAAGCAGTTCGAGAGACTGGTCTTCTCGAGCAAGATAGCTAGGGACAATGTAGAGCTGTTTGACGTCGTCAAAGAGGTGGGTTAACTCGTCACGAATAAAGTGCTGACGGGTGTTGTGAAGCCCCTCATACACCACAACAAGGTTTTCACTGGCAACCTCGTGACCTAGCTGAAGCGCGCCTCGAATTTTCTCTACCGTATGTGCATAGTCGCTGTATAGTCTGGGTGCAATCTGCTCAAATCGCCTGCTTACCCCTGGAAATTTCTCAAGGTGTGCAAGCACCTCGCTAGTTGGTACATCAAAAAGCATATGCACGGCATGAGCTACTTGCCAGGCGTTACGGCGGTTTACATTGCCAGCTAGCCGAATTAACCCCATTTTTTCGTCCGTATCTGACAAAACCACATCTTTTTCACTTGGTTCACCCGCCAGACGGTCGACATCACTCTGCCAAAGTACCGACTGCGCCGACTGTGAAATGAACTCACGAAAAGCTTGATTATAGTCTTCGCGTGTCGGATAAATATCGGGGTGATCCCAGTCAATACCTGTAATCACGCTAACTTCGGGTGAAAAATGCAGAAAGTTTCGATCAAACTCATCACACTCATAGACAAAGTACTCCGCCCCGTCTTCATATGCTCCCATCTCAGCAAAGCTGCTTTTTGCCGGCAAAATATAGCCAATAGGGAGACCTAGTTGTTTCAGTGCCCATACCATCATGGCTGTTGTTGTGGTCTTACCATGAGTCCCGGCGACTGCGATGAGTTTGAGGTTCTTTTGAGCGAGGATTTCGTTGAGGAGCTCATCTCGTTTGCTCATACGTATCCCGTTTGCGTCACAAAATGCAATCTCGGGATGATTGGGGTTTTCTATGCTAACTGCCGAAGAGTATACGAACCAGTCAATGGGGCTCGCGGCATGGACAGCGGCAATTTCTGCCTCAGTTTGACCAATGGTAATGCTCGTAACTCCATGTTTTCTGAGGTAGTCTACATACTGCGAATCTTGTTTATCTGACCCAGAAACAGTGTAGCCGGCCTGTTTCGCTACCAAAGCAAGGGGTCCAATACCCGTCCCCCCGATACCTGAAAAGAAAATATGCATGTAACCATTGTAGCAAGTAGTACGCGCATAAGTTGTCGAGAACACGCCAAGAGACGTATAATCATAACCAGAATGAATAAAGATCACCTGTGGCTGCCTTGGCATTGGATTAAACAAGTGCACCCTCTCTACTTTCTCGCCGCCACTCTCCTACTCGGTACAATATGTCTTATGTCACTGCGCAGTAACAACGAGCGTATGATTGAACTGCGAGAGGCGGTATATACGGCAGATGAGCAAAACGGTGATGTCGAAGGCGCCATTCGAGCACTCCGAGAGCATATTTACGCTCACATGAACACCGGTTTAAACACAGGCTCAAACTCTATTCACCCCCCAATCCAGCTCAAGTACACCTATGAAAGAGCCCAGGCTGCACAGCAAGCTCAACTTGGTCCGGGAAATGCAGCGCTATACCATGAAGCGCAAATGTACTGTGAGAGCCAACATGCAGGTGCATCAGCAACTGAACTAGTGGCTTGTTTCGAAAGCTATGCTTCAGCCCGAGGCGTGCAACTTGCCCCCATACCAGAAGCCTTGTACAAGTTTGATTTTATCTCGGCCAAATGGTCGCCCGATGTTGCTGGCCTGTCACTCATTTTTACTCTGCTTTCAGGCTTCCTTTTTATCATCACTCTCTTGTATAGATGGCTTGTTAAAAAAGACCTCGTTAGTAGTATCTAGAGTAAAATAAACGAAAGAATGATCAGAATCACCAGGAGTACGGCGCCCCATATAATCGTGCCTGTTGAGGTTGTTGGAGGGGAAGCAACTGCTTTCAAAGCCTTTTTGGCTTGACCCTCCGTCACAATACCTTGCGGAGCTGGTGGAGTGGACGCTTTACTCACGTCAGCATGAGACTGGCTGTCGTTCAGGCTAGCTGAGACTCCAGCCATAGCGACCCCTGCTGCGGCAGATTTAACAGTCGCTTTATCGACTGGCGCAGCCTCATGGGCTCTTTCGCGGTAATACTCTTTGCCGTACTCGAGCACTGAGTTTTCCACCGGGTGGCCGTGCTCATCAAGTTCTACTGTGTGCCAAGCACTTCGCTCAACTCGGTGGCCTTCGGGTACATCTAGGGTTTCGTGTCGCCGTTCATTTTCTACTTCGGCAGCACGCTCAATTTTGGTTGTTTCACGGGTAATCTCATGTTTGATTCGTTCTACAGCGGCGGCCGAGCGAAGCTCATGCGACTCTCTAACGACGGTCGTAATTGGACGCTCAGGGGTTGTACTTGTCGCAGTTACTTCTGGGACCCTCTGTAAGCCTTTCGGCTTCTCTGCTGGGGCGAACTTAGCAGCAAACTCTGCACGTGTTTTTTCGGCGTCACGCTCCCTTATGTTGTCCCATTTAGCGTTCTCTGCAAGCTGTTCGTGTTTCTTAACTACCTCATTGTGGCGTTTTTCCATACGCTTTTCACGCCGTTTGTGCCTGATATGCTCTATCCCACCGCCCACAACAAGGCCCGCAAAAAGTCCCTCCCGGCGGCCTTGTCTACGACCGTAGTACTCTGCATCTTCAACTTCCTTAGTATTCTGAGTCGTTTGAACGACATTAGGGTTTGGCTGGACCGTTTGCAAAATATTATGTTGGTACTGCTGCTGATAGGGGGTCCGTTGGGGGTATGGAGCCCGCGGGGGTGGAGGTGGAGTACTCAAAGTTTGGGTTACGGGAGGGGGCGGCGGTGGCGGCGGAGTCGTAGCAACTCTCTTCTGTTGCTGCTTTGGCTGCTGGCGCGTCTGGTTCGTGGTCTGGGAAGTGGCCTGTGGCTGCTGAGCCGCACCATCATCGTCATCTTCACTAGAAGCTTCGGGCGATTCTTCGGGGCTATCTACACTCTCTTCACTCAAAGTTTCACCTGGGACTGCGTCTTCACCACCGTTGTCTTTCACCTCATTTTCTTTTTCATGCGTTTCTTGATCAGACCCATCCATAGGTATTTCAACTGTTTCGGCTGGGCTAGCCTGATGCAGATTTACAATAAACTCGCCCGCCCCTACTTGGTCTTTACGGAGATCATATGTCTCTACGGCATCGGGAGCGACTTCTGGAAGTGTGGTGTCAGGATCTTCAGCAGCCACTTCACTCCTGGCTAACTCGGCCTTTTGCTCTGACTTAGGTGCGCCTGCGTCAGATTTTTCGGCCTTCGTATCTACTTTGAAGGTCTCTAGCAGCCGGTCAAAACCTTTTAGCTCTTTTTCTTTTGGGGCCTCATTTGTGCGCTCCGCGCTTTTAAAAAGACCACCTAGACCAGCCCGGCCAACGCTTTTCTTGGAAGTGGATTTGCTGCTCGAGCTATCCTCTTCATCGTCATCATCAGTTTCGGGTGATTTTGGTTCTTCGTCCTCGCGGGACAAGTTAAGTCCTTCAGCCATATTATTATAATTTTACAACACAAAGTAATTTTTGCAAACCTGCGTGATTCTCTCTTTACCTTTTTCCTTAAGCAAGTCGGAGCGAGCCGAAGGATGATAGCAAAGTATCAATGTCTGATTTCTTGTGCTCCACTCCAAAATGAAGTGAAAGTTGACCCTGTTAAAATGACATCCCAGGTGAAATTGGCGCCTCTAACGATTGTCGCCGCTGCCGGTAAGCATACCTCGTTCTTTGCGGCTGGCTAGCTTCGCGAGGTTCATCTTCGCTACTTCGTCAAAAGACACTCCTAGAGTGTTGGCAAGCACAGCAAGGTACCACAAGACATCACCAATCTCTTTGGCAAGCTCCTTTTTTTGCTCGTCAGAGACAGTAGCCTTGTTGTCACGAATGTATTTTTTGACCTTTTCAGCAATCTCGCCACCCTCGCCGGCGATGCCCAGCGACCAGTGAGCCAGATCTAATACCTCATTGTCGCTACTCAGTGCCGTGGTAAGTGCCTGTTTCTGATACTCATCAAATGTCATGCTCACTTCTCTATCCTCCCATTTTCGTTTATCTTGACTGCTCCCTCACGAATTATCTCAATCGCATCATCGACTATCCGAATAATAGTCGATGGCTTGTGGCCACTAATCTCACCCCCGTCCACATAAAAATTCACTCTTTCTCCAAAATACTGCTTTGCTTCCTCTATATTAGTGGCCACTGGCTCTTTCGGATGATTAGCACTTGTTGTCATGAGCGGCCCCGTTGACCGAAGTAATGCTTGTAGCTCTTCGTTGCCTGGCACTCGCACTGCCAGTGAGTTCAAGCCCATATGTAAGTAGTGAAGCTCTTCGCCACAAGGGACGATGACGCTGATTGCCCCTGGCCAAAACTCTTGATCAGCAGTAAGATACCGCTTTTTTAAACCTAGGCCAGCTAGTTGATCAACACTTGCAGCAATAATCGTTCCGGGACTACCTTCACGCTTCTTGATAGTAAAGAGCTGCTTGACCGCCACCTCGTCGGCGGCACGGCAAACGAGCCCGTACACGGTGTCGGTCGGTATAACACCTACGCCACCACTCAGTAGCAACTGGATAACTTTAGGGTCGGTCAATGTTTCAGTACTAAACATAATCTTCGGGCGGTTTTACAGCGACATGTACGCTAGCGCGATTAACGCCGCACAGACAGCAACCGCTACCACCACTGGTACGATGGCCGCGTTGCGTGTTTTGGCAGTTTTTTGGGGCTTCGGTGCGTTAACGGCCGGCTGTTCTTGCGCAGTTTGCATGGGGGCGCTAGCCTTCGGGGCATCTTCGGTATGAGCAGCTGTTGGCTGCATCTGCGAGGCGGGCTGGGCGGACACGACATCGAGCACTTTTGGGGGTTCTGCTGGTACTTCGTGTGGCTGATTTTCCATAACCCACCTATTGTACCATTAGCCGAGGTAATATTTAGACTTGTGCTGCGAGATTAGACCTTCCCTCAGTAGGTCTTCGAGTACCCCTGGTAAACGATCGTCAGACATTCTGCCTTTCAGCTCCGAGAGCTCACACGGACACGCCTGCAAAAGGCGTAAAACCTCCCCGCGCACTTGCCTGCGTGAGCCCTGAAATGGTGATTGCTTGACGTAGTGCTTACTGCGGTGGTTATTTTTTACGAGGGTCTTCAGGTGCGACCCATAATCCATGAGTGCCCAGTAAAACTCCCTCGGATTGTCACGGTCAATTGTGGACGAAACCAAATCCCGGATGAAATCATCAGAGACAATTTGGCCATCCCGGGTGAAATGGTGGATGTAGACGGTGCGAATATTTGTCTCCACAAACACGACCGGCTGGTTGTATGCGTAGGCCAAAATCGCCCCCGTTGTATTTACTCCTACGCCTGGTAACGCAACGAGCCCAGGCATGTCCGTAGGAAAGTATCCGTGCTGCTTGATTACTCTCGCGGCCTCCCAGAGATATTTTGCCCGGCGATTATACCCCAGCCCCTGCCAGGCCAGCAACACTTCGGCTAATTCGGCGGCGGTCAAAGACTCTACCGTTGGAAAGCTTTTTAGAAATGCTCCGTATTTTGGCATGACTCTCGCAACCTGCGTCTGTTGCAACATTATTTCGCTGACCAAAATCTTATAGGGGTCAAACGACCTGTCTGCCCCGGGTAAACGCCACGGTAAATCGTGTCTCCCATGTTCGTCATAGTACTTTCGTAAGGTCGTGATAAAATCTCGAGCCACGTCTTCTTCATCTGACATAGATCGTTCGTATTATACCTGCCCTATCGAGGGCTAGAGACCATAAAATGAATCGGTTATCTTTTTGGGCTGGCCACCACTTACGCCCACGACGTACTCAGCCGCATCACTCCCACTAACCGTCCGGAACACAAGGCTACTTTCACTCGCCCAGCGCACTACCGAGTGGACTGACAAGCCAGTTTCGACGGTAGTAACCTTGTCGGCTGCATCGATAATACGGAGGGTCGTAACACTACCAGTTTTCTCTAATTGCGCTGCCTGGGTGCCACTTGGGCTCTCCACATACGTGGTTAAAGCAGCTGCTGGTGGCGTCGTTTCACCCACCGCATCACTTCCCTTTTTAAACAATAGCCACTTGGTTGCTGTTTTGAGTTTAAATTCACTCGCACCAGTCTGCTGCACCTCCCAAATATCCTCGCTACTCAGCTGTTCTTGACCTGCCCCGTCAAATCCAATCTGCATAAATCCATCTGTAGTGTCTGCGCCACTACCACTCGCCGCATAATATAGCTTTTCTGCTCCAATCCATTGGCCTATGATGCTATTCGCTGCAGCGAGCTGCAAACGCTTATCTTTGTCGGTGTCATAGAGCATAATCTTTTGGCGTGAAGTGTTGGACGCACTAGCACCGGCTACTGTTTCTTTAAAGATGATCGCCGATGCCTTCCAGCCAACAAGTGAGATGGCCTCAGCATGTTCCACAACCTTTGCGTCCCCACTTGCGACATCTACGATCGTTAAAGCACTCAGTAAGTAGCCTTCTGTACTCTTCTTGTCGTCGCGGGTAGAGACCACTGCTACTTGTTTGCCGTCTGGGCTCATCTGAAGGGCAATTTGAGGTGTTTCTAGACCAGTGCCCTCAAGTAGTACTTCACTATTTTTGCCATCCAAGTCTACTTTATATACATCATATCGGCCAGACTGCTTTGAGACATACACTTCTTTTACCTCTGGGACCAACTTGATTACCACCACATTTGTTGCACTTGGCGGGACGACGACAGTTTCTGTACGGTAACCTTTCGCCGTTGCCATCAAACTAAGTGGTTCGTCATCTGGAGGAATGAGCGCCAAAGTCGCCTTACCTTCTTTGTTTGACACAGCTGTCGTTTCACCGACTTGCAAGCTCACCCCTTTAATTGGCTTTTCTGTTACATAATCTTTCATCTCGTACACGTATCGTTGACCAGTTAGTGTAAGGTCTACGTCACCAAGGTCCGCCACCCTAACGCCAATCTCAACTGGCTTCTTAATAGTGGCGTATGCGGGCTTACTGATGGTGACCTGAGTATCGCCAAGTGGTAGACCCTTTACACGTAACATGCCATTTTCATCTGTTTTACCAGTGGTGTTGCCGATTTTAATGGTTACACCCGAGATTGGCACCGCCGTCGTGTGGTCAACCGTGTGGATGATGAGCCCAGATCGATACCCTACCGCGTTAAGTGAGAGAGCACGGAGGTGGGGCACGAACAAAAGCAGTCCGATGATAAGTAGGAGAAGAAAAAGCAAACCGTACCGCTTCCATGGAGTACCCCACCAGCCAAAAGCTGCTGTCTGAAAGCGCTGCCAAACATTTTGCTTCATTACCACTGGTTCAGGGTCCACGTGGTTAACAGGAATTGATCGTGCCGCAACCAGCTCGTTGCGCTTTTCTTCGGCAACTTTTTCTGTCTCGTTTACATCTGACTCCCCAAGAGATGCTATATCTAGCTCTTCAATCCCCTCTTCAACTTCGGATTGAAGCTTTTTATTTAATTTCTCTGCGTCTGTCTGCTCTGGGATCACTGGTTCGGGTGCACTCTGCATTTCAGTTGTGTCGGTTTCCGTGGGTTCGGCCGCAAGTGCAGGTTCAGTTTGCACTTTTGGCTCAGTGCGGACGTGCACCTTCACGGTGTCACCTTCGTGCTCTGAGATAAGCCCCGCAGCTTCCATTTCTGATAACTCCTCGTCTGAGGGTTTACTGCCATCAAAATGCTGAGCAGGGCCCATCACTTCTTTGACGTGCGCCTCTAGCTCCTGTTCCTCAGGGTCAATTACAGGTTTAGTGTCTGGCTTATTTCTACCCAAGATTCGCTTATCCTTTACCTGCCTCATAGTATACTACGACGTATGATTATCACCGATGATATTGCCCGTAAAGCCGCTGACCATTTCGCTAAGCATGACCCTGTTATCGCGGAGTTGGTTGTGGAATTTGGCTTGTGTCCCATCAGAGCACATACAGACCACTACAGAGAGCTCGTTGAGTCAATCATCGGCCAGCAGCTTAGCGTAAGTGCTGCGAGAGCCATAAACCATCGTTTCTTGAAGCTTTTCGGTGGCATCTTTCCTTCGCCGGACATACTTGCAGCGAGGGACCCAGATGATCTACGAGCCATCGGCTTATCGTACCGTAAGGCGGACTATATCAAAGATTTAGCAGCCCATATTATCGAGGGCAAAGTTCAGTTTACGCACCTCCCGGACCTTTCTAATCAAGAAATTGTGGCCGAAATGACGGCTGTAAAGGGTATCGGCGAATGGACCGTGCATATGTTTTTGATATTTTGCATGGCTAGAAGCGATGTCTTACCAGTTGGCGATCTGGGCATAAAAAATGCCGTCCAAGTGAAATACAACATCGGTCACAGACCAATCCCAGGTGAAATAGAAGCTATCGCAGCGGCAAACGCATGGCACCCATACGAATCTATAGCCGCGTGGTATTTATGGCAGTCGCTAGGCAATAAACCGGCTTTGACTACCACTATTTGACAAACCACAAGCAAGTTGCATACACTACCTCGTAGAAAGTAGTAAAAACTATGAAAGAAAAATTAAAAGATAAACTATATTTACCCACATCAACAGAGCTCATCACCATTCCAATCATAGTCACTGCACTTCTCGCCCTGGCGAACCAACGAGGCATACGGTCCATTATCCTCTCGGGTACGCAAACAACCATCGCCGATAGCGTCACCCAAAACTGGTCAATTGCTCTAGACAAGCCTTTTATTAACCAATGGGGTGTATTTGTGTTTTGGATGGGAGTTGGGATTGTAGTCTACAGCCTTTCAGGGCTTATCGGTACACTCGCCCATGCCTATAAGTCGGACGTACCAACACGAGATTTTCTGCGGATCAGCAAGCGCGATCCAAACGCTGCGAACCGAGCTCGGCACGAACAAATAATTCATATGATGCTCCGGTCTTTTGCTATCGGCGCTATCTTGCTCTGGCTCATCATTAACCTTGGGTTCCTTCTCAAGTTACTATCTAACCTGTTTTTATACGCGGTACAGTTTAGCGACATTATCGTTGGCCTGACTGTGGTCATTGTAGCTTCGCTGGATGTTTTCCTTTTGATCGTACTTGCCCGGCTGGCCATGCTACGCACTCGTCTATTTAGTTAAAGCTACTCTCATAAATAGCTTGTATACTGTCTCTATGACAAATGATGAGTTGGCAGTCGAACTGCATACAAAGTACAAGGGCAAGATAACGACCGCACTACGCGACACAGGAGAGCTGACGCGCGAAAAATTGAGTGCTTACTATAGTCCTGGAGTTGGCGAGATCAGTCGTCGTATTGCCGCAGACGAAACGAAGCTAAATGAATACACCTGGACAAACAACCTGGTAGCCGTTATCTCTGATGGCTCGGCGGTTCTCGGCCTCGGTAACATCGGACCAAAAGCTGCTATGCCAGTTATGGAAGGCAAGGCACTACTCTTTAAGCATTTTGCAGGAATCGATAGCGTACCGATAGTACTAGACGTGCACACCGCTGACGAAATTGTTACTACCGTTAAGGCTATGGCTTCTAGTTTTGGGGCCATAAACCTTGAAGATATCGCAGCTCCCATCTGTTTTGAGGTCGAAGAAAGACTGAAAAATGAGCTGACTATCCCCATTATGCACGATGACCAACACGGCACCGCCGTCGTTACCCTAGCTGGCCTTATCAATGCCTGCAAAGTCACTGGGCGCAAGCTAGCAGACTGCAAAATCGTCATTGTCGGTGCGGGGGCAGCTGGTGTTGCCATCGCGAAACTGCTCGACCTCTACGCCAAGCCCGAAATCATTGCCGTCGACAGCAAGGGGATCATCTCCCCTTCCCGTTCAGATTTAAACGAAGCGAAGCAATTACTTTTGCAATTTACCAACCACGATAACATTAGCGGTAGCATGGCTGACGCGCTGGCTGGTGCCGACGTCTTTATCGGCGTGTCGCAAGCTGGCCTCCTTACCCCAGACATGGTTCAGGCCATGGCAAAAGACTCAATCATTTTCGCCCTAGCAAACCCTATACCAGAGATTATGCCCGACGAGGCAAAAACCGCTGGAGCTGCAGTTGTCGCGACTGGTCGTAGCGACTTCCCCAACCAAGTTAATAACGCGGTCGCCTTCCCGGGCATTTTCCGCGGTGCTCTTGACCACGGTGTTACCCACATAACCGATCAACACAAAATAGCCGCTGCAGAAGTCATCGCGAGTCTTGTCGCTGCTCCTAGTGCCGACGAAGTCATCCCCAGCGTCTTCAACGCCACACTCGTCTCCGAGATCGCAGAAGTAATCCGCTAATGAAGTATCGTAAGACTTCGCCTCTTATTACCCAAGTTTGGAGCCTTTCCCCAGAGCACCTTCTTCTTCCCCGCAACAAACTTGCCTCTTTTGAACAGACCGAAAGATTTCCTGAAAGAGACCGATTTTTACGACCGCTCACTGTCACAGGAACCGATGCAAACGATTATTTTTTATTTGCAGATATACCAAAAACTCCCGACAACCCTAAAACTGAATCTGTTGGCTTCGTTGTAACAGGCTACCGGCCAGACTTGGTAATTGCAGGTGATTTACTTGACGAAGACCCTACAACCTGGCTAGATGCTGCCACGCTCCAGAAACTGGAGCTCCTAGGACGGGCTACCTTATCTGAGTTTGGCTTTACTAACCTTCCAAATTATTTAGAGCTCCCTCGTTATATTCAAACGAAGTGAAAGTTACCCCTGTAATAAACGTATCCCAGGTGAAATACTACAACATTTTCTATGAGAGAGGCTGTATCATTTCGCATACAACCGCAAACAAAATGATACTTTTTTGTAGAGACAGGACGCAGGATTTAAGACGCTGTATACTATGGTTATGCATACTCCTCATATTTCCCGAAAAGATTTCTTGTTCGCGCAGGCCGCCCTGCTCGTCGCAATTGGTTTACAAGCAGTAACCTGGATCAATAATGGCAGCATGAGTTTTGGGCCGCACCCGCTTATCATCTTGAGTGAGCTGGCACTGGCAGTCATATTAGGTCTCATGGTTATGCACCCGGTGCTATCTGGTCGTAGCGCCTACCGTGTTGCGTCCTTTGCCCTACTCGGCCTCATCTCGCTCGAAAACGTCAGTGCGATCATCGTCGTGCTTCGACAACTGGTTACCAACAGTCACACGCTCTCTGGCTACCAGTTACTTGGCTCGGCCATCGCCATTTTTCTTACTAATATCATCGTCTTTGCTCTCTGGTACTGGGAAATTGATAGCCCTGGGCTATCTGGTAGGCGTTGGTCAAAGCACGACCGAGACTTTTTGTTTTTGCAGCAAGACAAACCAAGCAACTACCCTGGCTGGCAGCCAAACTTTGTCGACTATTTGTATCACTCGGTGACCAACGCCATCAACTTTGCGCCAGCTGACACGAAGCCCATCACCCAGCAAGCTAAGGTACTCATGGGTGCGCAGGCGCTCATCTCGGTCACTACTCTCGCCCTCATCGTCGCCCGCTCTGTCTCAATCCTCGGCCA
>CAYMUP010000012.1:0-23729 GCA_964393815.1 uncultured Candidatus Saccharibacteria bacterium
CCCTCAAAATCCGCGAGTACCTAGAAGGCCACAAAGTAGACGTCCAAGCCGAAGTCTAACCCGGACACACCCTTAGAGGTCGTCGTAGCCGGAGTAGTAGTCGTAGATGATGCGGGCGCGGGGAATGCCCATTTTCTCTAGATTAGCGCCCAGTGTTTCGACAAAGTTTTGACTGCCAGAAAGGTATATTAGGCTGCCTTCTTTAACGTGTTTCAAAATGTCTTCCACGGTTAATTTATTTGGGTACACAAAGTCGACTCTTTTTAAGTTTATTTCACCTGGGATGAGACTACATAATCTGTTGTCTTCACTTCGTTTTGCCCAGAGTAGTGCGATGTCGTATTTCATATTGGCTCTCACGCACTCGCCTAGCATTGCTACATAACTTGCTATAGCGATGCCTTGGGCTACAAAAACGAGGGGGATAGCTTGAGAGCGAGGTAATACTGCATCGCCCATGGGCTCGCGCATAAACAGGGTTTCGCCTGGTGTGAGATTTGAGAGAGCTTGCTTATAGGCGCTGAGTGGCTCCTCAACTCTAGTTAGGAAGCGAACGGTATTTTCGCCCGACAGCGAAGTGAGGGTGAACGTGCGGTGCTGCTTGCCGCGTGGGTCATCGGTGTGAAAGGGGAAAAGGAACTTGGCATATTGGCCTGCGGTATATTCAACTGGTTGGGGGGCGTGAAACATAAACTCCCACACTCCAGGCGCGACCTCACGTTTACCCGCAAATCTCAGTTCTCGATCCATGCTCCTAGTGTACACCAGTGTGACCGTTGTAATTTTGTGAGGACTGTCCTCTAGGTAAGAGTTTTAAAGGCTCATAGCTTAAAAAGGTCGGGGCGGTCGGTGATGACGGCGTAGAGATAAGATTGCCAGCGCGAGGCTTGCCTAGGGTTATTGACCGTGTAGGGCGAAAGCTGAAATCCACGGTGGTGCATGGCGCGCAAAAAACCCCGCCAAAGCCAGCGCTGATTCATGCTTATGCGAGTGGTACCAAGTTTGCGTGCTCGGTGAGTCGCTCGCACGCCAGACCACTTCTCGTTCACAACCAAGGTGGCCTCCGACATTTCTTTTTGCAGTGCTTTTAGAACCTTGAAATCAAACGAAGCAAAAGAAAGAGATTCAATTGGAAAGCCATGGGCCAGTTTCACCCGGGATGCCAAAATCACCTCTGTTAACTTCACCCGGGATTTAATTTCAACGAGTAGCTCACATCTGCCCTGTACGGCGTCCATGGCTTCGGCTATTGTGCTTATGTCTGGTTTTATAGACTGGAGTTTTGAATAATTTGTCGTCTCTACGAAATGTTTTCTACCAGTTTTATCGATAAGGTGCGGATCGTGGCAAAGTATAACAATATCATCAGCCGTAACTCGGACATCTATCTCGATGCCATCTACTCCCGCGTCAAGTGCAGCCTGAATGCTGGCAATTGTATTTTCGGCCGCAAGACCTCGCGCACCTCGGTGACCGATGATTTTCATGCTAGTATAGTAACAGACAACAAGACACCGATGTGAGGTCGGTTAATGTAAAAGGAGGAGCTATGCCAGATTTTAATCAAGTTCTAACCCCAGGGGACGTCGAAAACGGCGTTATAAATACGGTGGTTGAGATACCAAAGTGGTCAACGCTAAAGATAGAGTGGAACCGCAAAGTAGCCGCATTCCAACTCGACCGGGTCGAACCAAGTATTTTCGCTAAGCCGGTCAACTACGGTTTTATCCCTCAGACGCTTGATGAAGATGGCGATGAACTTGACACGCTCGTGCTTACTAATGACCCGATTCCGACTGGCGTGTTCCTGGAAGCCAAGATCATCGGTGTGCTGAAATTTGAAGATGATGGTGAAGTCGATGACAAGATCATCTGCGTGCCAGCGGACGATCGAAATACTGATGATGCAATCCAGACACTAGAAGACCTCCACCCACGTTGGCGTCAAAAGATCGAACATCATTTTAGCCACTACAAAGATCTGAAAAAACCAGGCAGCACCAAGGTCGTCGGCTGGGGTGACGTAGAAGAAGCCAAGCGCGTTATAAAAGAATGTATCGACCGGTATGAGGGGCAATAATGATGCCTGACACCTTTATGGACGGGACCTCATACGGACGACCTGAGACGAAGGCTTGGTGCGGAAGCGTGGCTTCTCGAGAGTATCTTCGGCGAGAAGGCTCCTACGACTAATCAACTTGTTGAAAAAATGCAAACACTGAGCCATGCCGTAGCCGCATCGGCCGTAGCGGGCACATTAGCCGGGAAGAGTGAAAAGTAAAATTTACATCAGTCTATCAGTCCTTTCTCAGTCCAATATTTCCCCAAGTAGTCGTGCTATAACTACAAGCAGATTGACAGAGGGTATTCTCGGGACTATTATGTAGGGGAACGTACTAGATAAAAAAAGGACTGCATATGCGATTTGCGAATATAAAAAGATTAAGACTTGGTTTGACACAGGGCCAAAAGGGTTTTAGTCACCATCTCTTGCTGCCAATTGTAGCGATACTAGCCGTCGGCTCGATAGGTGCGTACCTGACTTTTGCAAGCAAGGCCGCGACCTTATGCCCCACCGGAACCTCTGAGACTTCCGTATCAGGCGGAAAATGTGTTTACCGTATATATAAAGTAGATCCATCAGCAGGATGCAGAGACGGGCAGTACAGCACGTCCATGTATGTTGGTGGTGCGGTAGGTACAGTTTATTCTTGCCACAGCGCACCAAAGCCTGCGTCTTGTACACCATACGAGTGGTTCAAGAAATGGAATGGCTACGGAAACCCATACGATGCTGGATGGGCTTGTGCACATATAAATAGTGGCGGCGGCGGTGGCGGCGGTGGCGGTGGTGGTGGCGGCGGCGGTGGCGGCGGTGGCGGTGGTGGTGGCGGCGGCGGAAATACGATTTCGAAATCATGTGCAACGCCACACCCCTCTGTAAAGGCTGGAGCACCCTCTGGCTGCATAGCTCACGCTCAAGACAATCTGACAAAAGCTGGATTTGCTACGACCGTAGACGGCGTATGGGGCAGTGGGACGGAAAACTCTATCAAGGCCTTCCAAAAGAAATATGGTCTAACGATCGATGGCGTTCTAGGCAAAACAGACTGGGACTACTTGCATAAAGCCGCTTCAGGCCAAAATCCAGTGCCACCAAAACCCGTCTATCTGAACCTTAGGGACAAAGCCTACGGTTGTGCTAGCCCACGAGCTACGGTACAGCTCGGTTCCACAGGGAATTGCGTCCGTTACTTGCAGTATGCTATGAACCACTACGCATATGACACTAAATCACCACGACTCAGCACTAGCGGCACATTCGATGCCAAGACTAAAGATGCTGTCATAAGCTTCCAGAAACGCTTCAAAAAGACCGCAGATGGAATAGTCGGAAGTAGTACGTGGAGTGGGATAGACTACTTGCTTGGTAAATACCCAGACGAACATGCTCGTTACTACAGCTGTGAATATGGCTCAAACTTCAGTTTGCCAGTCATAAATACCATCGGGGCTCGCAGTGGCTGCACTAAATACCTCCAGTGGGCCTTGATCAAAGATGGCTTCAAGGTCGACATCAATGGAACATTCGACACCAAAACGCAGACTGCAGTTAAGGCATTTCAAACTAAACACAAACTAACAAGTGACGGTGCTGTAGGGGCGGCTACTTGGAGCGCAATCATGGACGTATCCAAGAACTACCTAGGACTAGCAGGCTAATCAGTTACTATAATGTAAACAAAAACGACCGGGTAAAACGGTCGTTTTTGTTTACATGACATGAGATAGCCACTACAATAACAAGCGTAAGCAATATAAATCTAGCTGGCAGAGGTGGTAGACATGAGAACTAAAGTAGCGATAAATGGTTTTGGTAGGATCGGACGCAATGCATTTAAGATTGCCTTTGCTCGTAGCGACGTGGAAATCGTCGCCGTCAATGACCTGACAGACACGAAGACGCTGGCGTATCTACTCAAGCACGACAGCAACTACGGTACCTATGACAAAGAAGTGAGCTACGATGACAAACACATCATCGTTGATGGGAACAAGATCGTTGTCTGTGCTGAAAAAGACCCGGCACTACTTCCGTGGAAAGATATGGCAGTGGACGTCGTTATTGAGAGCACCGGTCGTTTTACCGACAAAGAGGGTGCGAGCGGCCATATCAAAGCCGGTGCTAAACGAGTTGTCATCAGTGGGCCTACCAAGAGCGACGGCGTAGATACTATTGTGTTGGGCGCAAACGACGATCAACTCGAAGGCTCCACTGAGGTCATCAGCAATGCGAGCTGTACAACTAACTCGCTAGGCGCAGTTATGGCCGTGCTCGATGCGGAGTTTGGGGTTGAAAAATCAATGCTCACAACGGTGCATAGCTACACGGCCAGCCAAGTTTTACAAGACGCGCCAGCCAAAGACCTGCGCGAAGGACGAAACGCCGCCGAAAACATCGTGCCAACCACAACCGGTGCAGCGATTGCCGTGACACTGACACTCCCGCAGCTCAAAGATAAGTTTGATGGACTGAGTATTCGTGTCCCTACCCCAGTGGTTAGCATCAGTGATGTTAC
The DNA here is from genome assembly GCA_964393815.1 of uncultured Candidatus Saccharibacteria bacterium. Taxonomy (GTDB): domain Bacteria; phylum Patescibacteriota; class Saccharimonadia; order Saccharimonadales; family UBA4665; genus JAGXIT01. The sequence continues at coordinate 4,581 of CAYMUP010000012.1, forward strand.
AGCTTTGCTCAAAAAAAACGTCACCGTTGAGCAGATAAACGACGCGTTCAAAAAAGCCGCGAAAGAGCCGTATTATCAAGGAATTTTGGGCGTTAGCGAAGAGCCACTTGTTAGTAGTGACTACATTGGCAATAGCTGCAGCGGAACGGTCGACCTGCTGCTCACAAAAGTTGTCGGCGGCAATATGGTTAAGGTCATGGTTTGGTATGACAATGAGTGGGGCTACAGCAACCGCCTCGTTGAAGTCGTTGCCGACGCTGGCAAGACAAGCGCAAGCGAGGAATAAAACATGAAAATTTTTATTGGAGCGGATCATAATGGGTTTGAGCTCAAAGCACAAATCGCTGAGTATTTGCGCCGCGGTGGCTATGAAGTTGTAGACGAAGGCGACAAAGAAAAACATCCTGATGACGACTTTCCGCAGTTTGCGGCCAAGGTTGTGCATGCCATGGAGGCTGATCCCTCGTTTGATGTAAAAGGAATTTTAATTTGCGGTAGCGGCCAGGGTATGTGTATCGCGGCAAACCGTCACCGTGGCATAAGGGCAATTTTGGGGTACGACCAAGAGACGGCGCGTAGCTCACGCAACGACGATGATAGCAACATTCTGTGTTTGCCAGCCAGGACACTGACTTTTGAAGAGGCAATCGGCATTTTACACGTATGGCTCATAACGCCATTTGCGGACGCAACTCGCTTCAAGCGACGGATTGCCCAGATAGATGAGTTGGGCGTAAAGCCATGAGGCAGCCTCGAGAAGATACGGTGGCAGTACTCCTGTCTCGTCGACTACAGATTGCGCTCATGACGCTCGTGCTCCTCACCTGGTTAGTTAGTAGCTTATTTCCTCTGGTCATGGCCATTCGTCATACCGCTGATAGCAATTCAAACTACCTCTGGTTCATGACGTTATCGCAAGTTATCTTGCCGCTTGTGTATCTTGGAATTGGTTTTTCGTATGCTATCCGGCGCTATAGAAGCCGACTCCACCAGAGCTTTGTTGGTGTGTTTTTAGCGGTGCTTGGCTGTATGCTGTATAACGTTGTATTTACCCTCTACAACATGTATCTTGTAGGATTTAATCGCCTGAGAGAGTATCTGGTCGAGCCGTCGTTTATGACGCAATATGGTGTTGAGATTAGTATTATGGTTTTGTGTCTAGCGCTCTTTACCGCGCTTGTTTGGCATCATGACTGGAGGCACGGCAAAAACAGATGAGCGTCACGATTTGCCCGACCGTAACCACCGATGATTATGAGGTGTATCGTCTGCAGATTGAGCAGAGTGCGCAGTATGCAACGCGGGTCCATATAGACCTCGGCGATGGGGTATTTACGCGCAAATTAACGGCTGTTGAAGATGTGTGGTGGCCGGCCGGTATGCGGGCAGACCTGCACATTATGTTTAAAGAACCTTTTTTGCACATACCAGCTATACTCGCCCTTGGACCGCAGTTGGTTATTGTACACGCTGAGGCGGACGGTGACTTTATGGCATTTGCTCGTGAGATGCACCGGCATGGAATAGAAGCGGGTGTTTCGTTGCTGCAACAGACACCCGTCGAAGCGATAATGCCAGCACTAGAAGTGATTGATCACGTTTTGATATTTTCCGGTGACTTAGGCCATTTTGGTGGGCAAGCTGACCTCGCATTACTTGAGAAGGCAAGGAGGCTCAAAGAGCTAAAACCATCATTGGAGCTCGGTTGGGATGGCGGGGCGAACGACAAGAACGCCCGCGAGCTTGCGGACGGGGGTATCGACGTCATAAACTGCGGCGGCTATCTCCACGGACCCGACCCCATCGGCGCCTACAAAAAAATTCTCAGTATTGTAAATAGCTCAGAATCCTCACAAGCATATTAATATCCTCATCAAAGCATGCATCATATAGTATGTATGGTCTCAAAGAGAGCTTGGTTGGCTGTACGGAAAGCATGTATGCCCGGCAACGAGGCTAGGTGAGGCAAGGTAATAGATGTATAATCATAAGCAAGATGGGCACATATACAATCAAACAGCTTGAACAAAAAGCCAACAACGTCCGAGAGAGTATTATTCGTATGCTGGAGGCGGCAGGGAGTGGGCACAGCGCAGGGCCACTTGGTCTAGCAGATATCTTTACTGCGCTCTATTTTGACATTTTAAAACACGATCCCAAGAAGCCTGATTGGCCGGAACGCGATGTGCTCCTTCTCAGCAATGGTCACTGCGTGCCGGTGCGATATGCAGCGATGGCCGAGGCAGGTTATTTTCCCAAAAGCGAGCTGACTACACTGCGTAAGCTTGGCTCACGCTTACAGGGGCATCCCGAGCGCAATCGACTACCTGGCCTCGAAGGCACAAGTGGACCACTGGGCTGTGGGCTGAGCCAAGCCTGTGGGATGGCGCTCGCGATGCGTATAGACGGCCAGCTTCAAAGGCGGATTTACTGCGTCATGGGCGATGGAGAACTCGACGAGGGCAACGTATGGGAGGCGGCAATGCTGGCGCCTAAATACGGACTAAATGCCATCACGGCCATCATTGATCGCAACAATATCCAGATAGACGGTCCAACCGAAGTAGTTATGCCGCTTGAAGACCTCAAGAAAAAGTGGGAGGCTTTTGGCTGGCATGTCATAGAAATAAACGGCAACGATATGGAAGCCATCATCGATGCTTGTGCAATGGCCAAAGCGATTACCGAAAAACCTGTTTGCATACTTGCCTACACCATCCCAGGAAAGGGCGTTGATTTTATGGAGTACGACTTCCACTGGCACGGCGTGCCACCAAACCATGAGCAGGCTGTTGAAGCGCTCAATAAACTGCGCACGCTCGGTGGTCGTATCCGGAGTGAACATGAGTAGCGTTCTGCCACTGACACATGTGGCTACAAAGGTAGCATGCTCCCTAGCTAACTGGCCTGCTGTCGTCTCTACTTGCAGTGAGGGCTCTTTGGTTGCGAGTGCTGCTCTACCTATCATGAATATTGGTCGTGTTGCTAAAACCTTTCAAATGCGTAAGACGGCCAAGCTGAGGAAAAGGGTTAAATAATGAACCCTCAAAATATACCTCCCTTACCCAACACTCCACAGCGTTTTCCCGTCAACCAATCAATTTATGCCTTGAAACCAATTATGTACTATCTTACGGGAATACTGGGTGGCTTTGTGATCGTCTCAACAGTCCTAGGGTTGTTTATAAGGGTGACCAGTTTTGGCCTAGAAAGCTTGCGGGCTGATGCAGCCGGAGAGTTAGGCTCACTGATTACTGCACCGATAATTGCTACGTATGTTTTACAAACTGGGTTAATTCTCTTAGGAATCGCATGGCTTATAAAGAAGACAAGGGTCTGGGACAAGGGCGCAATCATACTCAGCGCGGTTATATCGCCAATATTGCTTGTGTGGGTGGCATCGATGATACTACCACTTTTTGATAAAAGCCCAGACGCCGCGTTACCTGGTGCGCCGGTAGCTCCTATTATCGTAGTGGCGCTCTACTGGCTAATGGCGGGCGTTGTTGCTTATAACGACCTAAAGTATCGACAACAAAAAGCCATAGTCAATAGTAATGAGGTGCAAATATGAGTGATTTACATCTGGTGAGTTTGGACGACGAAGTGAAAAAGGATGCTATACGAGCCGGCTTTGGTCGCGGGCTGGTGAAAGCGGGCGAGCTCGATGCAAGTGTCGTTGCAGCGTGTGCTGACCTGACTGGTTCTGTCAAAATGGATGGGTTTGCCAAGGTGTATCCCGACAGGTTTATTCAGATAGGCATCGGTGAGCAGAATCTCGCAACTGTGGGGGCTGGACTGGCACTGGCGGGTAAAATACCGTTTGTGGCGAGCTATGCTGCCTTTAGCCCAGGGCGCAATTGGGAGCAGATCAAAACCACCGCTTGTCTCAATGAGATTCCCGTCAAAATCGTCGGCGGCCACGCCGGTCTCTATACAGGTCCCGACGGAGCAACGCACCAAATGCTCGAAGACATTGCCCTCATGCGCGTTATGCCAGGCATGGTGGTTATTTGCCCGTGTGACGCAGTAGAGGCCGAGAAAGCAACCCTCGCGATGGCCAAAGACAAGCGGCCCAACTACCTCCGCATGAGCCGCGAAAATACGCCCATCGTTACCACCGAAAAAACACCGTTTGAAATCGGTAAAGCCTATGTCTACGCTGAGGGTGCAGATGTGACCATCATTGCAACTGGTGTTATGACCTACCATGCGCTAGTTGCCGCCGAGCAGCTTTATAAAGACGGCATCGATGCCGAGGTCGTACATGTGCCTACGGTGAAGCCGCTCGACACGGCCACAATCTTAAAATCGGTTAAAAAAACCAAATGTGTTGTCACGGTGGAAGAGGCCCAGATTGCAGGCGGTCTCGGTGGGGCAGTAGCGGAGCTACTTGGCGAAAACTATCCTGCGCCAATGAAACGCATCGGCATGCAGGACCGCTACGGCGAAAGCGGGGACGGCGAAGAGCTGATGAAACACTTTGGTCTCGACGCCAAACACATCCGGCTGGCCGCCCACAGTGTTACCGAGCTAAAGAAATAACTAAAGTAGAGCGGGTCATATAGCAAAAAAGCGGCCCAGTGCTTATACTTAAAGGTAATTAGGGAGGGGACGACGTGGCGATTACGCTAGAGGAAGTTAGGGAAAACTGTAAAAAGGCTCGAGCGCGCATGGCGCAGGCGCGGGCAGAGAAGTGGGCATTTGGGGCTTTTAACCTCGATGACGAGCCAACACTTGAGGCAGTCGCCCGGGCGGCAAAAGCCAAAAACGCGCCAGTTCTCGTTGAAGTCAGCCAGGGTGAAGTTGACTCGATTGGGCTCGCCAATGTGCGTGACCTGGTCGACAACATCAAACGCGAGCTTGGTGTTGAAATATACATTAACCTAGACCACAGCCCAAGTGTTGAGGCGGCTAAAAAAGGCGTTGACGCCGGCTACGAGTTCATCCATATTGACGTTAGCCAGGCAAACCACGACGCGAGCGACGAAGAAATTGTAGCCGCAACACGTGAGGTGGTAGAGTACGCCCGCTTCACCGGAGCGCTTGTCGAGAGTGAACCGCACTACTTTGGTGGATCGTCTAACCTGCATACCGAAAAGATAGATTATGAAGCTATAAAAAAGACCTTTAGTACTCCCGGTGGTACCAAAGCGTTTCGTGACGCAACGGGAATAGACACGTTTGCGGCGGCCATCGGTAACTTACATGGCAAATATCCTGTGCCCAAAAAGCTTGATCTTGAATTACTGCGGGAAATTCGCAATGCCGTGGACTGCAATATTTCACTTCACGGCGGCAGCGGTACGCCCGCGCACTACTTTAAAAGTGCGGTTGAAATTGGCGTGACCAAGGTAAATATCAACAGCGACATGCGTGTCGCCTACCGCCAAGCACTCGAACGTGCTCTCAAAGAGGAGCCAAATGAGTACTCTGTCGCGAAACTGGTCGAAAAGTACGTCGTGCCAGCCGTACAAGAGATTGTAGAGGAAAAGATTAATTGCTTTAATTCTGCCGGCCGGGCAGTTGTATAAGTTGTGGCTGATGTGTCACAATAAACGTAAGCAAAACATTGACAAACTAAGGGTGGGATCATGAGTCAAATAGACATATTGTGTGTAGGTGATATCGTAACGGATATTTTTATAAAACTGCTTGATGACAAGGCAGAAGTCGAGCAGCGCGGCGACGAAAAGTGGATTGCGATGCCCTTTGGCATGAAGCTGCCTTTTGACCATAGTGAAACGCTCCATGCGGTTGGCAATGCTGCCAACGCAGCTGTTTCATGCTCTCGGCTTGGTCTAAACGTGGCCTTTGAAACCAATGTGGGCGGTGACGATGCCGGCCGTGACATGATAAAAGCGCTCGGTAAAGAAGGCGTTGACCACCGTTTTGTGCACGTCAACCCTAAAAAGTCGAGTAACCTTCACTTCGTGCTTTGGTACAAAGAGGAGCGAACCATACTTATCAAACACGAAGAGTTTGATTACAACTGGCCACATTTTCGCCCCAAAGAAATTCCGCGCTGGGTGTATTTTAGTTCCATTTCCGAAAACGCACTTGAGTACAGCGATGATATTTCCGAATGGCTAGAGCGAAACCCAGAGGTAAAGCTGGCTTTCCAGCCGGGTACTTTCCAGATGCAAGCGGGTGTTGAGCGACTCAAGAAACTTTATGCACGGACGGAGGTCGTTATTTTGAACCGCGAGGAAGCAGTGCTGGTGACAGGCGGCGACTATGACAACGTACACGACCTGCTTGACCGATTACACAGCTACGGCTGCAAGATCGCTGTTGTGACAGACGGGCCGGCTGGCGCCTATGCTTCAGATGGCACACACCGTTACAAAATGCCACTCTACCCAGACCCAGCTCCCCCATATGAGCGAACTGGTGCCGGTGACGCCTATGCCTCGACACTTGTAGCGGCGCTCGCCAAAGGCCATGATCTCGAGAGCGCTCTTCAGTGGGCTCCAATCAATTCAATGAGTGTTGTTCAGAAAACTGGCGCACAACAGGGTTTGCTCACAGAGGAAGGTCTTGAAAACTGGCTTAAAAAAGCTCCCGACTGGTATCATACTGAAAGTTTCTAAGGCTACCCCTTAACTCGCGTGGCTAATCGTGCTAATGTATAACTAATTATGTCGAGGGTTTTAAGTCAACTTCTGGGGGCGGATGAATCTAAACTCGCGCTACGACTTCGTGAGCTAGAGCGGTCTTCCGGTAACCCACACGCTGATCTGCGGCTGGTCTCAGATGTCGCCATCGCTACTCGTAGCAAAGTGCAGGCACTCGGACTTGACCCCCGTGACACAACCGGACACGAGTTATTTCAGACGCTCCAAGTGAAGCTTCGCGCAGACGAGGCCGAGCTACGCAAGCAGCTTGGGGTAGACGGAGCACCGCAACAGGCTGTCATTGAAGCCGTACAGCGTAAACTGAGCGAGCAAAAGAAGCAAGGCAAAGTGTTTGTGCTGAAACAAGCAGCTCTCAAGAGAGTGCTCAAACAGCTTAAGCCCAAGGCGACTATGAAGGCGCTTGGCTACCGAAGCATGGATAGCATGCTCAAACACGAACCAGCCGCTCAGCTGCTTGCGGCAACGTATATCTCAGAGTCACCAGAGTGGCACACGAGGCGGTTCGCTGCCTACCAAAAGTTGCAGCCAGGTGATTTTGAGTTACGGCATATACACTTTATTGCCCCCAGCACAAAACATTGGCCAGAGCTCTGTGATACCTATGTTCAGCAGAGTCGTCATCACGTAATCACACTTCCGGAGGCTGGTGCCGTTGTGCTTCTGCCGCACAAACATGATCTAGAGGTTGTTGCGACGATTTCATTTGTCTTGGGTTTGCAGGGCATGAACACTATTAGGGCGTTGTCGAGCTATCTTAAGCTGCACCAGGTCGAACCAAATTTTGGCCAGATTTTGTCTAGTAGCCTTACATGCACGCCTCATATGGATATACAACTAGCAGGGGCAGTGCTGCCATGGAAAACAACACACTGGTTTTATGCGAATCGTGAGAAGCAGCTCCCTAAGGCATTTGAACCTCATCTGCAAGCGGATGATTTTGTCTGGCATTCGGTAGGCAAGGCGTTGGCCGCAGTGCATAGCAGCTTCGCTTTTTGGGAAGGTACCCATGCGCTTGGCCATGTAGACGGCAAGGATGTCGTATCGCTTAACATATTGGACGTAGCCGTTGGCGTCAGCAATGGTTTTCACTATGCCGAACGAGTCCTCCATGATATGCAGGAGCAGCTAGGACGAGAATTTTTAGCTCGCTATCTCCATCCAGAAAACCTGCGAAGTGCGCTCAATGATTCTCTCAGCAAACGGCTCTCTGTCGCGAGCGACGAAGACCTAGAACTCGCTAGCTAGCTACTTTGCGATTACTTTAAGGGTGTCGGTAGGGTTTTCTTCGTAGCCTTTGTTGAGCAGGCGCCGAGCATAGCGAATATCGTCAGTTATGACGTACAGCCGGTTATCGCCGCGACTAATGAGATCGTTTTTGAGCAGGTGCTTTTTGATGAATTTGTCGAGTGGCTTCCAATACTTTTTGCCAATCAAGATCACGGGGACGCGCGGCATTTTGCCCGTTTGAATGAGCGTGATAATTTCAAAAAACTCATCGAGCGTGCCAAATCCGCCAGGGAAGCACACAAAACCGTGGGAATAGAAGGTCATCATCACTTTCCGGGTGAAAAAGAAGTTGAAGGCCAAATTGTCAGTGGTATATGGGTTAAGGTTTTGTTCGTGTGGTAAGACGATGTTGAATCCAATCGAGACGAGCTGTTCGTCGAAGGCTCCGCGGTTGCTTGCTTCCATGATTCCTCCGCCACCGCCCGACAAAATAGCGAACCCATCTTCGGCTAGGTCTCCAGCTAAGTCTCTGGCCCACTGGTACGATTTGTAGTGCGGGCTGAGCCGCGCCGAGCCAAAAAATGTGACTCGTTTTGGATATTTTTTGAGGATTTTAAAGGCTGCTTCAAATTCTTCGTCGGCGGTGCGGAGATGCCGCGTAGATTTTGCAATGAGCTGCTTCTGCTCATCTGTCATTTGCCAGATTTTTTTTTCATGCTTGTGTGTGTGCATTTCGCCTAGTATTGTACATGTTTTGAGCGATTCTGGAAACCACTTGTGCTTTTATGGGACTAGAGTAGAATGAGACTTAAATAGGCAGTAGATAAACTCAGAAAGGTAAATAAAGTGAAGCATACAGATCAAAAAGGCTTTAGTGCGGTGGAAATGCTGCTCATAGTAGTAATTATTGGCATACTTGGCTTCGCAGGCTACTTTATCTGGCATAGGCAGAACGTGGCGAATAAAGCTCACAACGAAGCATCTACCGCCCAGGATTTGCCGCTCAAAAGCGGCACTCCTATTCACCCGAGAACCATTGGATCTAAGGTGGTTGCTGGCCAAACCTATCTCGTCATCAAAGAATGGGGCGTGAAGTTTAAGCTGCCTGATAGCGTCAAAGGCACGTCATACGTTATGAGTGATGATTCACAAAGTGCTGAGTTGCAGTTAGCTTCACTCGCGGATACTCCCTGTGAAAAGGCAGGTTGGCTCGGGCATATTTATCGTTCGGACACCAATCCGGAGGAGGCTGTAGCTGAGGGTGCGGTACCTAATTTTGCATCAACAAAGTTCGGGGCGTACTATTACGTCTACACGCCGCCGCAAAATATGTGCGTCCAAGATGGGCCGTACTATTCGATAGTCAAAGCCGCTTTCCAAATGTATGGCAAAGATGTCGTACCGACAGTTTTTGCAGAATAATCTCCCTGCTACAATAGATAGGTGAAGTTTAAGCTACAGAGTGATTACAAACCAATGGGAGACCAGCCGGCAGCAATCCGGAAACTGACGAGCGGGCTGCAAAACGGGGTGAAAGAGCAGACGCTCCTCGGGGTGACAGGGAGCGGCAAGACGTACACCATGGCCAACCTCGTGCAGAATCTGCAGCGGCCGACACTGGTGCTCAGTCACAACAAAACGCTCGCGGCGCAGCTCTACAGCGAGTTTAAAGGCTTTTTCCCAGATAATGCCGTTCACTATTTTGTCAGCTACTTTGACTACTACCAGCCTGAAGCCTACATTGCCCGCAGCGACACGTACATAGAAAAAGACAGCGCTATCAACGAAGAGATCGACCGGTTGCGCCACGCTGCGACTGATGCGTTGCTCAGTCGCCGTGATGTGCTGATTGTGGCAAGCGTGAGCTGCATATATGGCATTGGTTCGGTCGAGGACTACGACGGACTGTCGGTCAGTGTGGTAAAGGGCGAACGGCGAGTGCGCGACAAACTGCTCAGGCAACTAACCGACATCCAGTATCAGCGAAATGACGTTGATTTCCACAGAGGTACGTTCCGCGTCCGCGGTGATGTGGTCGACGTGTACCCCGCAGGAGAGGAGTGGGCATACCGTATTGAAATGTTTGGCGACGAGGTCGATCGTATCACGCGTATCGACCCGCTGACGGGTGAGATTATGGCCAGTCTTGACCGCTACAAAATCTTTCCCAGTAGCCACTACGTAACACCGCAGGAAAAACTCAAGGTGGCTCTCAGGCATATCCAGCAGGAGCTTGGTGAAAGACTTACAAAGTTTAAAAGTCAGGGAAAACTGCTCGAAGCCCAGCGGCTCGAGCAACGCACGCGTTTTGACCTCGAGATGCTCGAGGAAACCGGTTTTGTCAAAGGCATCGAAAACTACAGCCGATACCTGACAAACCGCGAGCCAGGCGAGCAGCCGGCCACACTGCTGGACTATTTCCCCGACGATTTCCTCATGCTCATCGACGAAAGTCACATGACCATACCGCAGCTGCGCGGCATGTATAATGGCGACCGGGCGCGCAAAGAAATCCTCGTCGAGCACGGGTTCCGACTGCCGAGTGCACTCGACAACCGGCCACTCAATTTCACTGAGTACGAACGCCATGTAAACCAAGTGGTGTACGTGAGCGCTACGCCTGCTGAATATGAGCTGAGCCGCAGTCCCGAGCCTGTCCAGCAGGTCATTCGCCCGACCGGTCTCCTTGATCCGCTCATCGAGGTCCGGCCTATAGAGGGGCAAATAGACGACCTCATCGCCGAAATCCGCGAGACGATAGACAAAGGCGAGCGTGTGCTGGTGACCACACTCACAAAACGCATGAGCGAAGATCTGACGGAGTATCTGCAAGACCTCAAGATTAAAGTAGCCTACCTGCACAGTGATGTCGACACGCTCGACCGCACCGACATTCTCCGCGACCTGCGGCTTGGGGTGTACGACGTGCTGGTGGGCATCAACTTGCTGCGAGAGGGGCTTGATCTGCCCGAAGTATCACTCGTCGCCATTCTTGACGCCGACAAAGAAGGTTTCCTCCGCAGCGAGCAGGCGCTCATACAGACAGTCGGACGCGCCGCCCGGCATGAAAAGGGCAGGGTCATTATGTATGCCGACCGAGTTACTGGCAGCATGCAGCGTACCATCGACGAAACAGCGCGCCGCCGCGAGCTGCAAGACACCTACAACCGCGAGCACGGCATCACACCGACAGGCATTAGCAAAGCAATAGAGAAGGGCCTGCGCCCTGACCTGCCAGAGGAGGCCAAGCGCGCCAAACTTGATCTAAAGAAAATACCAAAAGACGAATACGGCAGTCTCATAAAAGACCTAACAGCCCAAATGGATCTAGCTGCCGCCAACCTCCAGTTCGAAACCGCCGCAGAACTCCGCGACCTCATCAACGACCTCAAGTCAAAGCTCTAGTCAGCTCAAAATAATGATGTGAACATTATAGTCTTAAGTGGAAGCTTAAATAGTGAAAATTAACTATCTTGGGGCTTGTCTTGGATATCCGGCGGGAAAAGTAGTTGGCCGGGGGTGTGAACATAGGTGGTAACTTCGGCATTTTTTTGTGCGTCAAGTTGGGCTTGCAGGACATCTAGTTGGCCTAAGAGTTGAGCGGTTTCTAACTGTTTTTGGGCAAGCTTGATTCGTTTCCTTGCTATATCTTTGCGAAAGTCCTCGGCCTCTTCAGGGGTTTTGATGCCAGCCTCCCTGTATGGACACTCACCACAGGCGACCGTAACTGTGTCTTTTGCCAGTTCGTTTAGGATAAGACGACGTGACAATCCTGGATTGGTGCGGTCGATCAAACCATTTTTGGTTTCTACCACTCTCGCCGTATCTTCAATAAAAGGACATGTGACAGTGGCAGTACTGCGTAAAAAACCAGGAACGCCCGGACTTGTGCCAGTTTCTACGGTTTTTAAACCGCAATTAAAAAAAGCATCATTCGATAAGGTTTCGGGTAAATGGGTGACGCCTGTAGTAATAAGGCCTTACGCTTTTTATTAAAACCAAACATGATGTCTCATTTTACAACTAATCTATAAAAATGTCAATATTAAAGTTAACCCCCAAGCTTGGTATACTAGTAAGTAACTATGAGTAAGCTCTCTCGGGATGATGTATTAAAATTGGCTCGTTTGTCGCGGATTTCGCTGTCCGACGACGAGGTAGATGCGTTTGCCGAGGAAATAAGCGCTATCTTGGGCTACGTCGAGCAGCTGTCTAGCGTCGACGTCTCGGGCCTCGAGCCAACCAACCAAGTAACCGGACTGACCAACGTTATGCGAAAAGACGATGTGCTGCATTACGGCTATGAACCCAGTGATTTGCTGAAAAATGTGCCGGCCGTGCAGGCAGACCATATTAAGGTGAAAAGGATGATCGGATGAGGACATTGAACATTGACCGTAGATCATTGATCAATGCTTTGTCATTTTTCCGGTATTCATTTTCAGCAAAAGGCAAAATGCTACCTGATCAAATAATGATCAACGATCAACGATCAACGATCAAGGAGCGAAGCAAATGAGCGACTGGAAGCCTATCGCCGAAATAGCAGATGATGTCCAGAGTGGCCGCGTAAAAGCCACTGACCTGGTGGAGCAAAGCCTAGCCGCTATCGAAAAGCACCAAGAGTTCAATGCCATTATCGTCACACTTGCGGAGAACGCACGGGCACACGCAAAACGGATTGATGAAAAAGTCCAAAGTGGCGGTAACGTTGGCCGTTTAGCCGGCGTGCCTTTCATCGCCAAAGACAACTTCCTCGTGTTTGGGGCAGAAACAACGGCCGCAAGCAACATCTTGAAAGGCTTTACCGCGCCGTACCAAGCGACGGTTATCGAAAAACTCGAAGAAGAGGGCGCCATATGTGTGGCCAAAGCTAACCTCGACGCATTTGCACACGGCAGTAGCACCGAAAACTCCGATTTCTTCACCACGCTTAACCCACATGATAAAACACGCGTGCCAGGTGGCTCTTCTGGTGGTTCGGCGAGCTCCGTCGTACTGGAGCTCGCGCCTTTTGCACTTGGCACTGACACCGGGGGCTCCATACGCTTGCCCGCAAGCTTTACTGGTTGTGTAGGCTACAAACCTACGTATGGACTTGTCAGCCGAAGCGGCGTGGTAGCAATGGGCAGTAGTCTAGACTGCGTAGGTCCGTTTGCGGCGACTGTGGATGATGCTGCGCTTGTCCTCGATGTGATGGCGGGCAAAGATGCACTCGACAGCACCACCATAGACCGTGACACTAACGGGTATGTTTTAAGGAGTCAGGCGCCCGATGCCCCACGCCCAAAGATCGGCATTATCAAGGAATACATGGGTGATGGGCTTGAGTCTGGGGTTCGGGAGCAAATCGATACGGCGATTCAAAAACTCAAAGATTCGGGCGCAGAAATCGTCGAAGTCAGCTTGCCGTCACTGCCTCTGGGCCTAGCCGTATACTACGTGCTTTGCCCGGCAGAGGTCAGCAGTAACCTCAGCCGCTACGACGGCCAGCGCTATGGTCATTTCACCTCGGATGCCGAAAACCTCTCTGATAGTTTCACCCGGACACGCCAATCGGGGTTTGGGCGCGAGGCAAAACGACGGATCATGATCGGCACCTATGTGCTTAGCAGCGGCTATTACGATGCCTACTACCGCAAGGCACAGACGGTACGCACCAAAGTTATCAAAGAGTTTGCCGAAGCTTTTGAACAAGTAGACTTTTTGCTTGGGCCCACCGCTCCATTCACCGCTTTTAAAATTGGTGAAAACACGGCTGATCCACTCAAGATGTATCTAAACGACATCATGACTGTGGCGGCAAACCTGGCGGGCGTTCCGGCCATATCAATCCCATGTGGGAAGTCAGAGGGCTTGCCAGTTGGTCTCCAGCTTATGGCCAAACAGGGCAGTGACCGGGCGTTATTGCAATTTGCTCATAAAACCGAGGAGTTATTAGCGTGAACCAGCTAACCGATCTGTCATTTAACCCTATGTACGCCTCGTTGCTCGGCGCCGCACTACTTTTACTCGGCCTGGTGGTTATGGCCATACGACGGCGCCGCCCGCAGACACTCGATACCGCATACTACAAGGCTGAGTGGAAAGTGATTGAGAAAAAACTAGCCAAAAAAGATCTCTGGGCACTCGCGATCATCGACGCCGACAAGCTGCTCGATCACGCCCTAAAAGCTCGTCGCTACAAAGGTAAAACCATGGGCGAACGGCTTGTGTCTGCCCAACACGACCTCACGGACAACGGCGCTATCTGGTTTGCGCACAAGCTTCGAAACAAACTTGTCCATGAGGAAACACCAAAGCTTGCCCAGCGAGACGTAAAGGGTGCACTACTTGGACTCAAAAATGCACTGAAAGACCTGGGAGCACTATGAGCAACGTCAGCGAAGAGACTCGCAAACAGTATGCTGTGACCATTGGCATAGAATGTCACGTGCAGCTCGCGACACGCACCAAACTTTTTAGTGGTGCCGACAATGATGCGCGCGAGGCAGCACCCAATACGCTTGTGAACCACATTGACTTTGGGTTGCCTGGCGCATTGCCAGTTCTCAACGAAAAAGCCGTAGAGCTTGCTAGCCGAGCAGCCTTTGCCTTAAACTCTCGCCCCGAGAAGTTTAGTAAATTTGACCGCAAGCACTATTTTTACCCAGACCTGCCCATGGGCTACCAGATTACACAGTTTGACGAACCCATCATTCTTGGTGGGCACATCGACGTCGTCGTTGACGGCGAAAAAAAGCGAATAGGCATAACGCGTGCGCATCTCGAGGCAGATGCAGGCAAATCTAGTCATCCGACTGGCGGTGACTACAGCCTCGTTGACCTAAACCGTGCTGGTACACCGCTGCTTGAAATCGTCAGCGAGCCAGACATGCACACCGCCGCCGAAGCGAAGGCTTACGCCCGCGAGCTCTGGCTGCGCATGCGCTACGCCAAAGTTTCTGAAGCCAACTTGTACTACGGCAACATGCGCTTCGACGTAAACGTCAGCGTCAGCAAGACTGACCAGCTCGGCACGCGCACCGAGACCAAAAACCTCAATAGTTTCCGAAGTGTTGAAAAAGCCATCGAGTACGAAATTGTGCGCCAGATAGACGTACTGGAAAGCGGTGGGGAAATTACCCAAGAAACCCGCGGCTGGGATGACGGCAAGCAACAAACGTTTAGCCAGCGTAGCAAAGAAGATGCCCACGACTACCGCTACATGCCCGATCCAGACTTACCACCGGTGCTGCTGAGCGAAGAATATATTGCTAGAGTTGAGGCTGACATGCCTGCTTTGCCTGACGTGTATCGTGCCAAATGTGCGGACATGGGGTTAGACGCTAATACGACAGAAGATATCGTGGTCGACCCCGCAGTTGCCGCTTTGGTTGGTGAAGTGTACGACCAAGCTGGTGCCGATCACGCCAAGCGCGTAGCCTTTTGGCTCATGCGTCCCGTCGACGAAGACGCTGCTCATGCAGAAGCTGAAAATGAAGTGAAATCTACCGAAGTAAAAAATGAATCCCAGGTGAAATTACTGATTTTGCTGTCTCAAATGGTGAGCGATAATAAGCTCAGTTCGACGGCCGCAAAAGAAGTGCTAGCCGACATGCTAAAAACCGGCGAAGACCCAGAGAAAATCGCTGAGGCTAAAAATCTGCTACAGGTCAGTGATGAAGGTGCTATCGCCGAAATTGTCGCAAAAGTGCTGGCAGACAATCCGCAAGCGGCAAACGATGTGCAGAATGGTGAGATGAAAGCCATCGGCTTTCTCGTCGGCCAGGTGATGAAAGAGTCAAAAGGCAAGGCCAATCCCGCCCTAGCCACTCAGCTCATCAAAAAACAACTCGGCGTTTAAGAAGTTTTCAAGGAGGGGTAAGACATGGTACAGCCAGTTACAAAAGCGGTGATTGCGGCGGCGGGGTTTGGCACGCGGTTTTTGCCTCAGACCAAAGCCATGCCCAAAGAAATGTTGCCTCTGCTCGACAAACCAATCATTCAGTACATCGTCGAGGACCTGGTAAAAGCCGGGATTAAGGACATTATCATTGTCGGTAGCAGCAACAAGCGGTCTATAGAAGACCACTTTGATTTACCAAACGAAGATTTACTTAATAACTTGCGGGCAGGCGGTCCCAAAAAACAGCCGTTCATAGACGCAATTGAGGCGGTAGCAGAGTTAGCAAACTTCGTGTACATACGCCAAAAAGGGCCATATGGTCCGGCGACGCCCGTCATGAATGCTTCACATCTTCTTGGCAATGAGCCGTTCATCTATGCATTTGCCGATGATCTGACGGTACATTCACCCAATATGTTTGAGCAGATGATTGCGTGCTATAACGAATTTGGTGGCACGGTGCTGCCATGCATTAAGGTGAAAGAGCCTAAAGACTATAGCCGATATGGCATTGTCGCAGGAGAACATGTGCGCGACGACGTGATTGCCATGTCGGGAGTCATCGAAAAGCCAGGGGAGGCAAACGCTCCTTCTGATTTTGCCGCAGTTGGCGGCTATCTACTCACCCCTGATGTTTTTGCGTACATAGACAAAGGACTAGCCAGCCTAGCAGAGGGACAGGAGTTTTATGTAACCGATAGCTTGCTTGACCCAATGATTAAAGATGGCAAAAAACTCTTCGCACAGCTCATACAAGGTACTCGATATGATACGGGCGACCCGTTGGAATATATAAAAACGGTCGTAGATTTTGGACTCAGGAGCCCTGATTTGGGGTCTGCTTTGCGAGAACATCTGCAACAAAAAATGCAAGAACTGTAAGGTAACTCACTGTTCTGCTAGGGTACGGTTATGCTATAGTACGCCGTATGGAAGCAGATACAGCACTCAAAGTACTTGTTATTATCCTGAGCGTCGTTTTGGCCATTAGCTTGATCATTTCGATTGTTGCGGGCATTTTACTCATTAAGTTCGTAAAACTACTTCGCGGCATAGCCGAGAAGGGCGAGCAGTTTGTCGACTCGGCCGAAGAAACGGTGGTGACTTTTCGCCAAAACATCGGTGCAGCTGGATTGGTACGCTCACTTACACAGCTCGTTAAGTTTGTAAATAAGGTCAACAAGAGGAGATAAGATATGTTTAAAAAAGAACAACCCAAGCAAAATGTCGCCGGTAAGGTTGCGGTTGGTGGTGCTATTGCCGCCGCTGTTGGTTATGCTGTAGGCTTGCTGACTGCGCCTAAAAGCGGCCGCGAAACCCGTGCAGACATCAAGACCAAAGCAAACGAGACCTACGGTGTAGCTGAAAAAGAGTTAAAAGCTCTGCACACAGAGCTTGGCACGATGCTCAGTGACGCAAACGGCAAAATTGCTGAACTACGAGGCCGAGGTGGCAAAGCACTTGACGAGGCTGTAGCTAAAGGCAAAGACGCCAAAGAAAAAGCTCGTGTTGCACTGACAGGTCTACATGATGGTGATGTAGAAGACAAAGACCTCAAAAAAGCCATCGCCGAAGCCACAAAGGCCGTAGAAAACCTGCGCAACTACCTCAAGAAATAATTTTCATCGTGGTAGGCTACCTGAGAGGTTTGGGTTTCTTTCGGTATGCAACACTTAATAGTATTGTTGAGAAGTTGAACTCTCTTGAGTCGGAAACTAGATCTGAGTTATCGTTCTTTTCTTCAGATCATGTAGAAATGATTTTCACCACCAAAGAGAAGATACTACTAGAAAGAGTAATAGCGATTGGACAAGGGCCAATTAGCCAAGACGTTGATTACCAAATAGCTATAGCTCGCAAGATTTTAGTGCCAGCTACGCCTTCCTCGCCTACTAGCTTTGTAAGTTCGTCTTGCCAAAAGTATTTTAATATGATGAATGCGTCGCTCTGTGATGAGATTGGGCGCGGTGTAATAATTAGCAGTGGCTACCGTTCGCCATATTATCATGCTATGGTTTTTCTAAAAGTGCTGGCCGAAAAGCCATTCACCCCAAACCAGGCATATGAGCGGGTTGCTCCTCCTAGGCATAGTGAGCATTGTGATCCATACAATCCCGCCATAGATATACAGAACGAATTTGGTTTACCAACCTTTCATGAACCGCACTTGTTTGGTCAAAGTGGAGAATATATGTGGTTGAAGAAGAATGCAGGAGCTTTTTTCTTCATCCAAACTCATGCTGACAGCGAATTTGACCTTAAAGAAGAGGCGTGGCACTGGAGATATTGCCAATAAGAAAGACACAATCTAATATGTGTAATAGCCATGTATCCACTCCTACTCTCAGTTATAGCAGGCTTAGTCATTTCAATCTTTTTTGCGCTGGTAAAATATCGTGATGATATGAATAAACAAGAACCGATTGGATATCGATTTGGCTATATCCCACTTTATATGCCAATTGGTTATCAGTGGGTTACACGCTTTGTTAGTAATGTTGAGCGGCGATGGTTCTTGTTTTTCAGTTTTTTTACAATCCCTTACGTGGTTATCCTTGCTCTATTAGTGGGTATTCTACAGAAATATTTCAATATAGAAACTTACTATCTATACCTATTACTGACCGTACTAGTGGCAAGCTTTAATAGTGAGGTGTTCGGTTTTATTAAAAGCGAGCTTGTTTCTGAAAAAATACTACATTTAGTCAAAATAATCATAGCCCTTTTGTGTTCATACATAGTAGGAGTTTTAGGCAAGCATGCTGACTTTCGATTCCTAGCACCAAGCGTAGGGGGCCTATTTGATAACCTATGGTCAAGCTTAATTGTAGCGAGCCTTGTTCTCATATACACAGATGTCACAAACCCAAGGTCTCGAGAGCAAGATAAACGTGGTGATGAGATAATGCTCCTTAATAAGGTTGTCCGATCCTACAATGCTATGAGATTTAAATATGGACCACTTATCGACTCGTATTGCAACGAATACAAATGCTCTAAACCCATATTGTTTGCAGTGCTTATTTATGAAGACATGAACAGGCCAAGGTGGTTCAGGAAAATTGAAAATGGAATTGTTCGTGCAACTCACCTAAAGCTTACTGTTGGTTTGGCGCAAGTAAGATCGGATAAGCCGTTGTCAGATGGTGAAAGCATTATAAGGGCGGCAAAGATACTTGAAGGGAGCGTTTTTGCGGATAGCGGATATGGAAGTGGCTTTGTTAATAAGCAGCAGCTAGGAGACATTTTAGTGAAGTACAACGACAGTGATTTGTATACCGATTCTATAGCTGAGATTCT
The DNA here is from genome assembly GCA_964393815.1 of uncultured Candidatus Saccharibacteria bacterium. Lineage (GTDB taxonomy): Bacteria > Patescibacteriota > Saccharimonadia > Saccharimonadales > UBA4665 > JAGXIT01. The sequence continues at coordinate 23,634 of CAYMUP010000012.1, forward strand.
AGCTGTTCTTCGTCAAAAAACCGATGTGTTTGACGGACGAATGTTGTAAAAGTGATGGTGACGGGTGGGGAGTGCTTACGGTATAATTGTAGGTTA
>CAYMUP010000013.1:0-21926 GCA_964393815.1 uncultured Candidatus Saccharibacteria bacterium
ACCTATCCAAAGGACTATTGGGCGAAGACGTATCTGAGTTATTCGGCATTACAGTGCTCGCAAAGCTCCAGCTAGCCAGTCTGCGTCGCGCACGAGTCAAACAGGCGCTACGCAAACCATACTATCTATACGTCGATGAGTTCCAGAACTTTGCCACACCGAGCTTCGTACAAATGCTGAGCGAGGCCCGTAAATACAAGCTCTTCCTGACGATGGCGGAACAATCTACCTCACAACAAGACGATCAGCAAATGGTGAGCGTCATTCTAGCAAATGTTGGTACTGTTATATGTTTCCGAACTGGCAACCCGAACGATGAGAGATTACTCTTGCCGCTGTTTGCCCCCTACATAGAACAAGGTGAGATTGCGAATCTCAATGCGTTTAACTTCTATGCTCGTTTATCATCAGTTATTGCACAGGAGCCACTCAGCGGAAGAACGCTGTTGTTGGACTCTGCTGGTAGTGATGTTGTCGCAGAACAAGTCATTGAAGCATCACGAAAACAATATGCGCAAAAACCTAAACCCGAAACAGAATCAAAAGCGGAGCCCCTAAAAAGTAAAGCTAAGTCTAGGAAATCTGAGGAGAAAGCTGACAGGCCCGAAGGTAGGACAAAATCAGCTGTAAAAATGTTAGGCCACCAGGAGTCAAACTAGCCTAACTACTAAGATCGCTCAGCCGCTTCAATGCTAGCCTGAAATCATCATCAGATTGCACTGAATTGTCAGCGTGAGCTTCCTTCGCCCGATCGTAGAGACTCATAATTTCGATGGCTAGCTTTGGGTTCTTGCTGGCAATGAGATCTATATTGAATCCGAGTGCATTTATGTTTGCGCCATGCGCGGAGCTGGAAATCGCTATCGGGTTATCAGACTTGATTGTAATGCGTGTTTCGTTGGTCATTACCTCTATGATACACCCTTAGCTCGTAACAGTGGTAAAATAGTGTTATGAAAGATTCCGATGCAATTACTCTCAAAACAGCGAAGCGTCTACGCGCCATACGCATCGACCGCGGTCTTACCCAAGCTCAAGTAGCCGATAAGGCAAAGATGAGCGCAAACTACTATGCAAAGATTGAAAGAGCCGAAGTCCGGCCGTCTATTGATATGTATGAGAGAATCGCAAAAGCTCTAAAGACGTCATCTAAAGACCTATTCCCATTCTAAGTAGGCTATTATATATAAATGAATAAACTACAAGATTTTTGGAATAAAAATAGCGCACGTATACCCGATGATAAGGGCGAATCATTGTACGCGATTGAAAAAGAAAAGCTATTCCCACGGGCCTCAAGAGTCTGTGACTTAGGAGGAGGTACGGGCACGGACAGCATTTATTTTGCCCGTAAAGGCCACGACGTTGTACTTGTCGACATTGCAGACGAGCCTCTCTCAAAGGCGAGCATAAAGGCTGAGCAAGCAGACTTAAAGGACAAGATTACGACCCACCAGTGTGATTTTACTGGCGGTACGATCCCACTTCCTAGTGATAGTTACGATGTAGTCTACTCTCGTCTAGCGCTACATTATTTCGAATCTGCCATATTGTCGCAAATTGTTGCAGAAATTTATCGAATACTTAAAGATGGCGGTAGTACCTATCTAACACTGAAATCCCCGGATGATAAAGCAGAAATGAAATATCTTGCTACGACCGCAAAAGAAGTTGAGGATGGCGTCTTCGATGAAGAGGGTCGTATCAAGACTCGCTACACCATTGAGCGTTTATCAAAAATTATTTCCGATGCGGGGATACCATCGGAGCAAGTTCAGGTACATGCGGTTACTGAAAAATTAGGTAACGAGAATGACATTGTAAAATCTGGCAACGCTTCTTTCATTGTTAATGAGATTATCATTAGTAAGTAGCTACTCTAAATAATTCATTGCGACCAATTAGTACGCAATCATTACTCTCCGCGAGTCGCACCGCAACATTACTAAATTCGCTGTTTGTAATCACCATTGCTCTCTCGCATCCGTATAGCCTTAGGCCTGTAACAGCTTGACGAACAGCATCTGCTTTTACGAGTCCAGTGTAGCGCTTCACCTGAATACCCCAGCGAATGCCGTCCTTACTCGCGACTATATCTATCCCGTAATCATACTTCTCGGTTAGGCATATATTGGTATATCCACATTTGCTCAGATGGCGAGCGACGTATCTCTCGAATTCGACTCCGTCCATGGCATCTATGTCACGGAGAGTATGGCTACGAACAGCACCATGCGATAGCAGCAAATACCTGAATAGTATCTTTGCTATATACAACAGGGCTAGACCCAAGATGGCATATTGTGCCACTTCCCAGTAGTAGATGCTTAGTACGATGATTAATAAAACAAACATAGGTGAGCGACGCATTAGTTTGACTCCTCATCTTCATAGACGCTGTCAATTTCTGAGATATCAAAGTCTAAGCTATCATCCTCAAAAGTTATATTCCCATACCGTTTCCCCAGCCAAGTTGAACACCAAGGGTGACCAAAATGATTACCGTGTCATAGCAACATAAAACAGCCGCATCTTACGGCTGTTTTATGTTGCTATGAAAAATGACGTAATGTTTAACAGGTTAGTATTGTGTATATTACCGTAAAATAATATACTAACAGCATAAGGACCGGAGGAAATCGTGGCGCTAACAACATCATACTTATTGACTACCAAAAACGTAGAGCCATTTTTTAATAGTATTGTAAGTGCCAGGGCGCCAGAACGGTTTACTCAGAAGTTCCTAGAAAGTCTTGAATTTAAGAGTACTAACGACCGACTCTATATTGCCGTTCTGAAAGGACTAGGTTTTATTGACGAGAGTGGTGCACCTACATCTCGTTATTACGACTATATGGACCAAACGCTGTCAAAAAGCGTACTGGCCGAAGCAATCATGGAGGCGTATGAGGATCTTTTTAACGTCAATGTTGAAGCGTACAAACTTACGGAAGAAGAAGTTAAAAATAAATTACGAACTCTTACCCAGGGTAAATATACAGACAACGTTCTTTCTTTAATGGCTAAGACTTTCAAGGCATTATCCTCCTACGCGACATGGGGGGCAAAGAAGCCGGTAAAAAACGCGATAAGTGAAAAACCAAAAGTCGAGAGTACAAAGGAGACGCCAGTCCCATCAATAGGCATCCCTGTAGAAACTAATAATATTCCGAGCCAATTGGGCTTACATTATAATATTCAGATTCATCTTCCTGAGACAAGGGATCCTGCTGTGTACGACGCCCTATTCAAGAGTCTCAAAGATCATTTATTATGATAGACCTTTATTCTTATGTATTTCGAGCATTAGTGACCGAAGAGTCCCTCGATAATGCTGGCAGGTTGAATAAGCGTAAACAACAGGCGGCAGATATTGAGCTACAGTACGAACAGCTTGGCATGAACGATATGGATCCAAATATTGTTGAAATCGCTGAAACTATGACGATTGTCTATACCGCTATCCATTCATTCGAGAATACTGTAAGGAGCTTTATAACTCAGAAGCTTCAAGAAGAAAAAGGTACAGATTGGTGGGAAAAATCTGTAAAAAAGGAAATCCGAACTCGAGCAGAACAAAGGAGAGACTCCGAGCAAGCCATTAGATGGCATTCTGCACGTGGTGAAAATCTAATCGATTACACTGAATTCGGTGATCTTGTATCCATAATTTCCGGAAATTGGAACTTGTTCGAGGCGCATATAAGCAACATAGATTGGGCGAAAGAAATCATTGGTACAATTGAAAAATCAAGAAATGTAATAATGCATGGCGGTACATTAAAAAAGACCGATACAGAACGGGTAGGAATGTATATACGCGATTGGTTAAGGCAGGTCGGTAGCTAACACAATCATTCTATTGTGTAGCCTGAGGTTAAGACTTAAGTTTCTGACTAACCTCGTTTTCTCAAAATTCGTGCCATTTTGGACTACGTACTTTATGTAGTCTCTCGCGATATTACCTCTGTCGTAGTTGTCTTGTGCAGATGTCATGATAGCAAAAAATTTGTTCTGTGCGCTTAGTAAACTTGGCTCGACTGACATTCTATCAAAATTTAATTCATGGCTTATAGATATTAAACCCGCCTCTATGTCGGCTTCTTTAGCAAACGATTCCCGACAATTATGATCTACTTGGCGCGAGCAATGATAGTAAGTGAACTTGCTTATCACCCCGCTCTTTAATCTCTTAATTTTCTCCTCGCCAACGACACTCGATCCACAAGTGTAGCACTTCAGAAACTGTTTATAAGGAAAGGGTTTAGCTCCCCATTTGGATTTCGGTGGCACAGTTAATGCCTTTTGGACTTTTTCAAATTGTCCTTTGTTTATTAATGGTTCGTGTTTGCCGTGATACCAGTTACCGCTACCGGTGGGATACTCGAATTCACCGTAGTAAAAAGTATTTTTTAGTATTTTATAAATCATACTAAGCGGTATCGTTTTACCAGTACGTGTCGTGACTTTGTTTTCTATCAGCCACTGTTTGATATGTCGGCCACTTTTTCCCTCGGCCGACATATCAAATATTTGACGTATGTAAGGCGCTCGTCCTTCGTCAACGATTACGTCCTTGCCATTGCCCGCTGCGCCACGCGTGAAATAGCCGAGCGGTGGCATACACGGCCGCCAACCCATTTCGCATTTAGCTCGTATACCACGCTTCACATTCACTCCACGATTATCGTTCTCAAGTTTTGCCTGCGAACAAAGAATCATGAGTAAAAATTTCTCATTCGGTGTATTGCTGAAGCTTTGTCCAAAAGTACGTATTTGCTCCAGCTTGCCACTGTCCATGAGATCAACTAGCGAGCCGAGGTCTCCGGCATTACGAGAGAGTCGATCGGGCGCCCAGGTCAGAATGCCGTTATATTTACCACTTCTTAGATCCTCGAGCAACTCGTTGAACACTGGCCTGTTGCCAGATTGCTTAGCTGAGTAGCTTTCTTGCTTAGTTTCTACGACATTCAGCCTGTCGCGCTCAGCCGTGGCCATCATCTCTTTTAGCTGAGAGTCGATCGACATGGCCTGGCGTTCATCTTGCTCGCTCGATTTACGAGCATAGAGGCAGTATTTTATCTGTAGGTTGGTCTCCATACATGATACACATTAGCTCGATAAAATATAAAGTCCAGTTATTTAGCGGAGATTATCTGAATTCGGGCAGTACGCGTATTTGCAGCTTGTAGTTTGCATCGCTGTACTCACAAAGTAAGGTGAGTTCCAGGCTCTCTTTGTCCAGGTAGTTTTTGTAGGTCGCGTAGCCTTCCTGCGTGCCGCTCTGGTTGCCCTTAGTGCCTGGGTTGAGCCCGGCAATCCGCATAGCTTCATCAATCTTATTGAATACCTGGTCCTGCTTGCATTTACCCATCTGTGGCAAATCCATGTTAACGGTCGTTACTTTGCCAGTATTCTGCTTCTTAAGTGGGTCGGTCGGATCATCGCGCCCACCATCCTCAAAGAATAACTTGTATCCGGCTTTGTCGGCACGTATCTGCGTACTGTTAGCTGGATCGTAGGTCTGGCCAAATTCCGACGCAACTTCGCTCATAGGGCGATTTAGGTACGTATCGAATTTAGGAGCGGGATGCGCAGCTTCTGCTTTGCTAGTATCGGTTTTGGATACCTGTTCATCAGTCTTCTTTTCGCCACCGAATATTGCCGATGCGACTGCAATAATAATTATTATGATAATGGGCAGGATTAGGACGGTCATCGTCTTTTCGCCATTTGACATATCTTTCCACTCTTTTTGTTTGGTAGCCATGGTTTTCTCCTTGTTCAGGTTAATAGTCCGTGGCGTCCAAATAAAAAGGACAGCCACGCTGGACTGTCTAGGACCCAAGCAAACGTATTACGTCTACTCTTTTTTACGTAGCTGCCCATTTTATGACGCAACTACGCATAATGCGTATATCATTTACTTGAATCCTAGACAATTATCATTATACCGTGAAAGAAGGAAAAAAGTTTATAATAAGTTGCATGGAGAAGATATTAAACTCAACAATACTGGCTGCACTAATAGCTGCCACTACAACAATGTTGGGTTTCTTTATTAACGAATACATAACAAGGCGTCGTAATGAAAAACAAGAGTTGAAGCAAGCATATGGTGACGTCATATCGTCAGCCCGCAATATACGAAGAACTCTCATTGTATTTCACGAATTCAATATTTCATTTCGTTCAATGATGCATATGATTCGGGACGGAGACGCTTCATCTATCACTGAACTTGAAATACAGAAACAAGCTGCCTTTAATTATGAAGAGAAGGCTAATAGCTACAGGGATATTCTCACCACACAACAAGGTCAGCTTGATAAGGCATTCTTCATACTGATTGGAACAGAAAAAGACCACTTAATTAAACGTTGGAAAAATAAATCAAAAGACAGGGACGACAAGGCGCTACAATCATCTATCGAGAAGATCCTAAGCTATAAAGGCGATGCAGACACTTTTGATGATGCTAAGTATTCAGTCGACACGTACTTCGATAAACCCTTGAAGAATATCCAGCGAATATGTAGTGGCAGAATGCGAAAACTTTGAAGTGAAGAATATTAGACGACTTCCTAGCTATTTGGTACCTACATTACCTATCAAAACCGAGGGACTCAAAATTGCAAGAGCCGGATCAGTTACGGTACTTGATGACTGGAACCGGCCACACTGGTCGGCCTCACTCACTGTAGAAGAGGACGGCTATCACGGGAAAATTGATAAATGGATCTATATGCACGCTCTATTGGCGGACAGTCGGCTGCCTCTGTACGCTTTCCAGGCATACGGACATACCTATAGTGATTTTAATGTTGAAGATCTTGATGCTGAAAAATACCCTGGAGTAACCGCTCGAGAAATGCGTCTGGATTTTAGAAGTGTCCTCCCGGGAGTGTATTGGGGGCATGAAGTTGAAGATGTAGTTGCTTATGATGAAATCTATAAAGCTTACCTCAAAACTGATGATGTATACCTAGCTGCACTCAAAAATTATTTCCTCGGACAAGACATAGACTTTAACCCGAGGCTGAGAAGTATTGATCCAGCATACTGGCAGGTAGTAATACTTATATCCGCTATGGAGGCGCTTCTGCCAAAGCCTGAGTTTTGCAAAGGAAAATGTGAGACCTGCGGTAAGGGCGTTAATCATCCTATAAATAATGCGGATAAAGACTGGAAAGAACTGCTCTTTAGTCGCATAAAAGATAAAGAAATCCGAAAACAATATCGTCTCATATTTGATGTTGCTCGAAGTGAAATAAGAAATAACACGGTTCACAACGGGCTAATGCCTGCTCTTATTATTGGTCGAGGTTCACTTAATGACGGTGTGACAGAATATACCACCAAGAAAGCCATTGAGGAGTACAAGAGTGATAATTATTCATTAGAAAGCTTAGTCGATCAGCTTCGTCAGATATGTCGATATGTTTTGCTGAACCAATTGATTAATAAGAATATATTCCCTCCACTAAAGGGCATAGAGGTACATAGCAAGACAATTCATGCCAATAGTTCACCTGTAACAATTACTCTTGATTTTTAGTTGCAGGACTTTGCCGAGATTTTTCGATCTCTTTTGCGAGCTCAATCCATGGGCCCGGATCCTTGGACTTCATCTCGTTAAAGCGACGGACGCTTGGTAAACCGAGAACTTTTCTTTCACCCTTAATTCCTATTATCATCGTATCCGAGGCGCGCTTGAGCGTTAACGCTGCCTTCTTTAGCTTGCCCTCATTATATTCTTCCCAGGCCTTAATAAATATCCTGCTTGCCATTGCCTGCATCATTCGGAAGTCTTTTATATGGCGAGTGTTCACCTCTGCAATATCAACATCAATAGACAACATACTGAGTTTCTTTGAAAGTGTTGCATTAAAGTATGCTTTTCTCTGTTCTGGCCATTTTTCTTTAGTGCCTCGTTTTTGAATCGAGGCTTTGCTTACGCCAAAAATTTCAGCTATCTCAAAATAGCTATATCGTGAATCTTTAAGATATAGTTCTTTTGCTTGTACCCAATTGACACTAGATTTCCTACGCATTACATTCACTATAAATCAAAAAAGAGCATTTTTCTCGAAAAGAAGGTATTACGGCTACTTATTTTTATTATTTTGCTTGCTTTGGGCGCGTTTATCTTTCCAAATATCGTAAATTAGATACGCCAAGGCAAGAGCATCTTGCTTTCGTTTGGCTTCTATGGGATCGGCTTGTTTTACATTCTTTTTCTTTGGCATTATGGCCTCCTTCAAGAAGAATTATATTCCTTGACCATCACGCCCAGCCAAAATAAAAGGCCCAGGTTTTAAGTCCTGGGTCTTTTGCTTTTTCTATTGTTACTCTATCTTCTTAGTATTGATTAATACTCTGTTGACACGCTTATGGTTCTAGTTGTACACTTCAGGATAGTTGTAATTATAAAATTTAACCTTACTAGGAGATAGCGATGGTGCATAAGGTAAAAAATATAAAAATAGACCAACGAGGACTTAGCCACCATTTCTTACTTCCCATGATTGCCGTTCTTGCCGTGGGCGCAATTGGACTCTACATGTTAAATCTAAGTGACGCAGCAGTTGCACCTGGAGACACCACTGGCGTGCAGGCTCGTCGTGCTTACGATTTTATTGACTCACAAGGCGTGATCGCACACGTTGATCAAGACAGCTATACAAATAAAGACAACGTCTTAGCCGCTCTTCGTTACTTACACGTACGAAACGTCCGTTCGAACTTGACTGCCGAAGCTACCGTTCGTACTTATTTGGCACAGAACGGCATTAAGACTACTTCAACGACGTTAACTCCAGAGACACAACCCCTGGCCACAAACCTGCCGAGAGTTGAGTCGAGTGTGCAAAACCGCGTTAGCGACTTGTTAAACAAACCTACAAGTGGGAATAAATACGTAAAGTCCACAATCTCAATAGAACCATTCAATGAGTATAACGGTAAAAGGTCGGATGATACTGACTGGGCGAGTACCATTGCTTACGCTCAAAGGCAGCTATGGAATAGGAAGAGCACGCTCACTGCTCAAAACTCAAATATAAAAATTTTGGGGCCATCTCTAATTGGCTTCAATACTTTAGACGCTACACAGCAGCTACAATCTAAAAATCTGAGTAGCTATATGGACTACGGAAACATTCACTCCTACTACGGCGGGACCATGCCCGAGACGTCGCTGGCCGACAATGATGGACAGAATGGATTCGTGGTTTCCGCAGTTCCAACCACTTCAAATTCACTGGAAGATCGGCTCAAATTGTATAGTACCCGTATATCTGGCACCAAAAAAATTGTAATTACTGAAATGGGTTATCACGACTACATGGCGAATCCCGCCGGCCTGCACAAGCCAACCGATTCTCGAGCTGCAGCCGTTTACATGCCCCGCGCCTATCTCGAGAATTTCCGTATTGGCGTCGTTAAATCATATGCTTATCAAATGTTCGACGAATTAGCAAATTCTAAGGAATATGAAAAACACTTTGGCTTTTTTGGCACGGCTGGCGTGTCAGCGCCCAAAGCCTCAGCGGTAGCCATGAAAGCCATGAACGATATAGTAGATGACAGTCAATCAGGAGCTAATACTTTCAGGCCTGGAAAGCTTAATTTTACGATTCCAAGCAAGCCCGCAGATGTCCGCACAGTATTGCTGCAAAAGAAATCTGGTAAATTTTATCTAGCAATCTGGCGTGCAGAGTCAGTTTACGACCCAGACAACCGTACCTCATATCATGACCCCAGCGAACCAGTCAACGTGACTATAAATTTTGGCCGAGCAAGAACCGTCAGCGCCTATTACAACAATACCTCTACCCGGACGGCACTAGGCACGAGCCAAACAAGTTACACCGTACAAGTGGGGGGTCGCATCTCGATTTTAGAAGTTCAATAAGCCAAAAATCATTATTTGACTTCATAGAGCTTATGGCTATAATTAATTTTGAATACTATAAAAACTAGAAAAGGAACATACTGACATGGTAAGAATAAAAAAGTTGGATAAAGTCGGAGTAAGTCATCACTTCTTACTGCCACTTCTAGCAATCCTTGCTGTAGGCGGCATCGGCTACTACATGCTTACCCTTAGCAATGCAGCTACAGTTCCAGGTGACCCAACCGGAGTGCAAGCAAAGCGATCTTATGATTTCATCAACTCTCAAGGAGCAGTAATCCACGCAGAGGAAGATCTTTACACTGACAAAGATGATGTGCTATCTGCTCTAAGATACGTTGGTATACGAAACGTTCGTGATAACATTGCTAGGGAGTCAACTGTCCGATCACACCTTGCGCAAAATGGTATAAAATTCAACTACACCCTCCCCACTCCCGGGAAAAAGAATCAGCCTCTTTCAACCAAAAAAACCCTCAATGATGCTTCTGTGACTAAGAGAACGACTGATCTTCTCTCAAACCCAAAAAGTGGCACGAAATATGTCATGGCCGCCAATTCTCAAGAGCCGTACAATGAATACAATGGCAAGTCAGACGTTGATAAGAATTGGACTACTACACTAGAGTCGGTACAAAAAAAGATGTGGTCAGAGTCTAACAGCAAAATAAAAACGGTTAATCCCGACTTTAAGGTGCTTGGCCCTTCTCTCATAGGCTACAGCGTCAAAGACACGACAAAAGCCTTAGAATCCAAAAAACTTAGCCCTTACATGGACTACGGCAACATGCACAGCTATTACGGCGGTCTAGCGCCCGAAACATCTTTCGCAGATAACGATGGTAAGGATGGCTTCATAGTCTCCGCAGACAAACTACCTAAGTCCTCAAACAACCTAGAAGAGCGCCTAAAGCTATATAGCGCACGCGTATCAGGAACTAAGCCAATCGTAGTGACGGAAACCGGTTTCCATGATTACGCAGACAACAACGATAAGCTACATAAGCCCACCGATAAGCGTGCCGTCGGCGTCTACATGCCTCGTGTCTTCTTAGAGAACTTCCGTATTGGCATCGTTAAAACCTACTCATATCAGCTGATAGATGAAGTCCACAACAGCAAAGAATATGAAAAGCACTTTGGTATGTTCGGTGTTGGCGGCAGTAAAGACCCCAAGCCAGCTGCCCAATCCATGCACTACATGAACATGCGACTTATAGATGATAAAACAGGTGCAACAACATTCACGCCAGGAAAACTTGACTTCACATTTACGAGTAAGCCGGATAACCTTCGTTATGTACTACTCCAAAAAAGCACCGGAAAATTCTACCTCGTAGCTTGGCGCGCAGAGTCTGTCTACGACAACAAGACCAAAACATACACTCCGCCAGCAACTCCAGTCGATGCAGTTCTCAACTTTGGACGTAACCGCACCGTTACCGCAGACTATCCAAATGGCACCGACGATAAAGGAGAACGGGTTGTCGTTTCCAAAGACAAAAAGACGGCAACAATCAAGGTAAGCGGTCGCGCGACTGTCTTCGAGATTAAATAACCTGTCATTAGTTCAGTAAGTAAATGACCCTAGCTACACCAGTAGTTAGGGTCATCTTATTGAAGACGTCTAGAAACCGTAACCACCCTTTTATTAGTAACAATCATGTTGAGTTGCATGTCGTGCTGCTCAGGTAAAAAGTCTACACACGCCCAATCATATGCCAGGCCGATTTTTTGCGCCTTTTGCTGGCCTGACAAAAAACGATCATACCAGCCGCCCCCAAATCCCAGACGAAATCCATCCCTGCTAAAACCAACTATCGGGATGAAAATAACGTCAAATTTCTCATGCGAAATATCCGCCGTAAGGCTTGAGTCACCCCATGTGAGAACCAGTTTTGGATACACTTCCTGTAGTCTACAGGCTAAAACGCGCGTATCGATTTCGTTTTGGGCAATTATGGGTGTGTATATGTGGACCGCATGACAGTCACTGAAGTCACTTGTATCAAGCACTAGCTCTGCAACCCTTTCACTTGTGGTCTTCACGACACCAGTAGACAACTGCTGCCGACGACCAACCAACTGACGGCGTAAGGTGTGTTTTGTCAGACTCATAATAGGCTTTATTTTACACCTTGAGTCGTAATGGTCACCAGGCGTATACTTAAGCATAAGTAGTATGATAGTTCCACAATTTGTTAGTTTTCAGGGCTTTACACGTGCCAGAGTGCGCGCTGACTTCTTGGCGGCGCTCGTCGTTACTGCCATCGCCATCCCAGAATCACTTGGCTTTGCGGCTATCGTCGGTTTGCCTGTGCAGACTGGCCTTTACTGCGCACTGCTAGCACCGATCATTTTTGCCATTTTTACTTCGTCAAAGCATCTCGTTGTTGGCGCAGACTCGGCCACGGCTGCCTTAGTTGCATCTGGAGCCGCTACCGTCGCTACTGCCGGAACAAGCGGATACGACAACGCGGTCGCCGTGCTCGGGATTATGACCGGCGCAGTTCTCGTGGTTATGGCTCTACTTCGGATGGGTTTCCTTGCCGATCTCATTTCTAAACCCGTCTTCGTTGGCTTCCTGGCCGGCATCGGTTTGCAGCTTATGATTACTAAAGCACCGGAAATGCTCGGCCTCAACGTACATGGCAGCACACTGCACGCATTATCTAACCTTATGACTCATCTGTCTTCCACTCACTTATATACTCTAGCGTTCTCTGCCTGTTTACTGGCGTTACTGCTACTAGCCAACAGACGCTCATGGCCAGGTAGCTTGCTTGTTCTTTTCATCGCCATCCTCGCCTCAATAGGTTTCCAGCTTGAACAACATGGAGTACGGATGATAGGAGAGATTGACGGTGGCTTGCCGGCACTTGTCCTGCCTTCAGTATCAATGTCACTCCTTGAGCAGCTCTTTCCATTTAGTTTGGCGATTGCAGCCGTCATACTCGCTCAAAGCACCAGTGTTATACGTAGCACAGCGACCAGATTTGATGAAAAAGTCGATGACAACCGCGACCTTACGGCACTTGGAGCGGCCAATGTCGCCTCTGCCATAACAGGCGGTTTTGCCATCAATGGCAGCCCGCCGCGGACAGCCGCCGCCGAAATGTCTGGAGGACGCACTCAATTAGTCAACATCTTTATGGCTATATTTGTTGGCCTTGTATTGCTTATTTTTTCGAGTGTGCTTTCGCGGCTACCTGTAGCTGTACTCGCAGTTATAGTTTTTGCGATTGGACTTCATCTTTTTGACATCGGTAAACTTCGCCATATATACATAACTCGACGGACAGAATTTTTCATTGCCCTTGTAGCGCTACTTGGTGTGGCTTTTTTTGGCGTTCTCTACGGCGTGGCCATTGCGGTCACCGTTTCGGTACTTGAAAGACTGAGGCGACAATATCATCCGACAGACGACATCATGATTCGCGATCGCAAACTAGCGCCCTGGGCAAAAGAACGCCTCGATAAGCACCACAAATACCGTTCCTCTCCTCCTGGACTTATCGTCTACCGATTTGCCGGGTCAATCTTTTTTGAAAACTCAGATTACTTTAAACAGCGCGTCCTACGAGCTATTAAGGGCGCAAAACAACCTGTCACTTGCCTAATCATCGATGCCGGCTCTATAAACGACATCGATTACACGGCTTCAGAGACCATTCGCCACCTCGTACAAAAGCTAGCCGCAGATGACATTCGCTTCGTGCTCGCTCACGTACCCCCAGAGTTAAAAACCTTGCTCAAAAAATACGGCCTCGTAGATATCATCGGGAAAAATAACATATACGCGAGCCTAGAAGAAGCCGTCTTTGATCTGCCAAATAGCCGCCGGAGCACGATCGATATGATAAAGCGGCTCGATCCTCCTAGTGGCAGCTATGTGGTCATCGGCGGCGGGGTTCTCGAGGCACTAGGACTACGGGAGACAAATGATGTTGATTTAGTTGTCAGCGAAAGATTGTACCGTCATTACCGCAAAAAAGGCTGGCGCGAATACGTGCAAGACGACGGCAAGCGCGTCCTATCCCACCACGGCTACCAACTCATGCTGACATACGTCGGCAAAAGCTTAAAAGATCTAGCTGCGCACGCCTTTTTGCTCCACGGCGTTCGTTTTATGTCGGTCAGTGATCTTATCGCCTGCAAAAAAGCCGTGGGACGTGAAAAAGATCTCGAAGACGTGCGGCTTTTACAAGAATTTGAGCGGCGCGGAAAAATCATCGAGCCCACCGCACATAAAAAACCCTCAGCCTAAAATGAGGGCTTTTTATATTTGGAAGCACAGGCTTACGATTCGATCTCAACAACTTCTGCTTCAGAAGCTGCACGAGTAACTGCCTCGCAGCCACGGACTGCACCGTCTTTGGTGGTGTACTCTTCACCAGTTGCAACCACTTCACCGTTGCCCGCCTTAAGGCGCCAGCGATAACCATTTGCACTCTTATATATCTCAAACTTTGCCATATATCCTCTTTTCTTTACGTTTCCGCTCTCATTTTGGTCCGCTTCGTGTGTAATTTCTGTAAGATTTCACATACTATTTGTTTTTTTATGTGCATATACTAGTACTAAATAGCTTTAAAAGACTGGAGGAATCATGGAACCAAATAACGCCGCACCTGGTCATTTGCCCGATTCTCCTGTAGCACAGCCTCCTGTTTACGTTCGACCTCTTAGTAGAGAAGAGTCACGTCACGAGCTACAAAAAGCCATTACCGACGCCGAAGAAATTATGGCGCAGGAATCAACCATCTTTCCGTTCACGCTTTTCCCGGACACACTGACAATTGATCGCACTAAAGTTACTATCACAAAAAGATTCTTTTTCTTGATGGCTGAAACGCAAAGTTTCCGGATAGAAGACATCCTGAGTGCCTCAAGTACCGTAGGGCCTTTTTTTGGCGGTGTCATGATCATCACCCGTGTGATGAATAAAGAGCAAGAGATAAACATCGGTCCTTTTTGGCGTGCCGATGCCGAGCGAATGAAACGTATTATCCACGGATATGTCATTGCTAAGCAGCGTGGTATCGATACTAGCCAGATGGACTGCAAAGAGCTTTCCGAGATGCTCGACCGACTCGGCGAAGACAACCACTAAAGTTTGCAGACACCCATTTGCTCACGGAGTATAATGGGAGCTATGCGCAAAGCTATATCTAAAACCTCGGGCCACGTTTATAAACACGCAGTTAAGCCCCAGCTTTTCAGACAAGCTCCCGACGACGTTCATGAAAAAATGATCGCCACCGGAAGTAGACTCATGAAACTCCCGCTCGCAAGACACCTCCCACGAATCATCGCATATCAAAACAATCGCTACCTTAGTCAATCGGTGAATGGGTTACCCTTCTCTAACCCTGTCGGACTTTCTGCTGGTTTAGACAAAAACGCTGAGATTGTCCCCCTTGTAAAATCAATTGGATTTGGGTTTGCCACTATTGGTTCAATAACCGCTGAGGTCTGTCCCGGCAACCCCCGTCCATGGTTTCACCGTCTGCCGAAACAAAAATCTCTCGTGGTCCATGTAGGGCTTGCGAATCACGGCGTGTTAATGACCAGCAGACGTCTTGCGGGGTATAAAAAAACCTTTTTTGATAATTTCCCCATCGTTGCTTCGGTCGCCAAAACCAATTCACCTAAAACCTGCAGTGATGATGAGGCAATACAAGACTACGTTACCTCACTACAGCATCTCGCGGACGAAAATCGAGTCAAAGTCTTTGAGCTCAACATATCATGTCCCAACACCTACGGCGGCGAGCCTTTTACTACCCCAATGCGACTGGGACGCTTGCTAGACGCTGTCGACAGGGTAGATCTTCACCAACCAATCTGGGTGAAGATGCCTATCAATTTGCCCTGGGCAGAATTCGACGCCTTGTTACAGGTAATTCTCAAGCATCGTATCGCCGGGGTGACTATTGGCAATCTTAACAAAGACAGAAGCCAAATACCGACAGCTGATCTACCGGTTAACGTCAAAGGAAATCTGAGTGGTAAACCAACCGAGAAGCTGAGCAATGACCTCATCGCAAAAACTTACGCAGCATATGGCGAACGCTTGACTATTATAGGCGTCGGTGGTATTTTTTCAGCCGAGGATGCCTACCGCAAAATATGTCTTGGCGCCAACCTCGTAGAACTCATTACGGGCATGATCTTTGAAGGACCACAGCTCATCGGCCAAATCAACCGCGACATTGTTTCGCTTTTAAAGGCAGACGGGTTTGGCAACATCTCTGAAGCAGTCGGCTCTAGGATTTCACGATAGTCTCCATCTCAACTAAAAAGAGCCCCTCTCGCAAATGGGGCTCTTTATTTTTCTAATTCGATTATATTACTCGATACCGAATCGCTTCGCTTTCATATCCCATTTTGCCTGAAAACGACTAACTGCAGACTGAAGTTCATCGTCTGAGCGCTCGTGGATACCAAGCTGTGTTCGTGCAAATTTGTCCATAGTAGTGCTCCTTTCGATTTGACCCTTACAGTGTATCTGTCACTCTTGCTGATAGCTGTTAGATAGCTTACTCAAGTTGTGTGGACTATCTCACGTTTCATACTGCATTTCGCAGTATTTCACCTGGGATCCATTTTTAACTTCGGTGACTTTCACTTTATTTGGAAATTGGATGTTAGACGTTGGACGTTAAATATTAGACGTTCGTTGCTGCGGGGTTAGTGGCACTCTGGAGACTGCCCGGTCCAACTGTTGTGGCACAGCACAACAAGTGCGAAAATGCGTGCCCAGTTAGTGTTTTCGCGTTGTGTCTTGTCACAACAGTTGCCGAGCAGTTGGAAGTGTGCCTGGCACTAGTACCCCATGAAACAAGTTTCATGGGGACCCCAGGTTTGGTCCAACTTTTGGCCAGGCAAAAGTTGGTCGCAAAAACCAGCCGGAACGGCTGGTGTGCGAAATGGGTTTGTTTGTTTTCTGGATCCCCGATCAAGCTTAAGGATGACAAAACACATTGACAGGGGCGACTACAGAGGTCATACTGTAAGCATATGCATTTTCTAATGAGTGGGCGACGAGTATGGGTTTTTTGCTGAGTGTGAATGCTGGCTCATCGAGCATAAAATGCGCAGCATACGTTGTTCATGATCAGCCAGAACAAATCTGCACGGTAGTCGTCGAAAACATCGGCGAAGATTCAGCAGTTCTCATTACTAAGACCACGAGTGGGCCAGAGGTAACAGCGAACATCGTGGCACCAAACCACACAACTGCCATGGAACTCATATTAGATTGGTGCGCCTCGCAGATGCCACTTGAAGACGTTGAGGCGATTGGACACCGTATCGTCCATGGCGGCACTATTTTTACCGGTGCGACCTTAATTACGCAAGACACCATACATGCTCTGCACAGCTTGAGCACCCTTGACCCCGACCACATGCCCGCTGCCCTTGAAACAATGGCAGTTATTAACGAGCGTCTAGCCGACGCACCCCAAGTCGCCTGCTTTGATACCGCCTTTTTCGCCCACATTCCTATGGCAGCGCAACTTGTCGCTCTGCCAAAACACATCCGAAAAATGGGCGTCCGCCGACTTGGCTTCCATGGCCTTTCTTACACCTATCTACTCAAATCATTTACTGAAAATGAAGGTGAAACGGCCGCTCATGGCCGTGTAATCATGGCGCACCTAGGTAGCGGCGCGAGCTTGGCAGCCACTAAAAATGGTCAGCCGGTTGACATGACCATGGGCTTCACGCCTGCGTCAGGCGTACCCATGAGTACCCGCACCGGTGATATTGACCCAGGTATTGTTTCTTTCCTGCAACGCGAGCTCGGCCAAACCGCCGAAGAGTTTGACCACATGGTAAATAAAGAATCTGGTTTGCTTGCCGTCTCAGAGACAACCGCGGACATGCACGACCTACTTCAAGCTCAGGCAGATGACCCCCGTGCTGCACAGGCTATCGAATTTTTTTGTTACGAAATCAGTAAAGCCATCGGCAGTCTAACGACAACCATTGGCGGTCTGGACAGCCTTATTTTTGCGGGGGGCATCGGTGAACGATCGGCCGAAATCCGGTCTCGCATCTGTAAAAACATAGAGCACCTAGGCGTAAAACTTGATCTCGAAGCAAATCATGCCAGTTCCCGCTGTATATCTGACCCCGAGTCAGACGTCGGCGTGCACGTGATTCACACCGACGAATCAATTACCATTGCAAACGAAACACTAAAGACAATCAAGGAGAATCAAGCAAAATGAAGACCGTCGAAGCACCACTCTCAGAAGAGCAGTTGCAAAAAATGCACGCTTACTGGCGAGCCTCAAATTACTTGTCAGTTGGCCAGATTTACCTCCGGGATAACCCCCTCTTAAAACGCCCCCTCGAACTGACCGATGTGAAACAAATGCTGCTCGGCCACTGGGGAACAACGCCTGGCCAAAACTTTATATACGTACATCTCAATCGCATCATCAAAGAAAACGACCTCGATATGGTCTACCTCTCAGGTCCTGGACATGGTGGTCCCGCCCTAATGAGCAATACGTATCTCGAGGGCACATGGAGTGAAATCTACCCTGATATGCCGCGCAATGAAGCGGGTATGAAGCGCTTGTTTCAGCAGTTCTCTTGGCCGGGGGGGTTAAGTAGTCACGTCTCACCGCAAGTTCCCGGCTCAATCCATGAGGGTGGTGAGCTTGGCTATTCGCTCTCTCATGCCTTTGGCGCGGTTTTTGATAACCCCAACCTCATAGCTGCCTGTGTCGTTGGTGACGGCGAGGCAGAAACAGGACCACTCGCTACTGCATGGCACTCCAATAAGTTTCTAAACCCCCGTACCGACGGCGTTGTCTTGCCTATATTACATCTCAATGGATATAAAATTAGTAACCCAACGCTACTCGCCCGCATAGAGCACGAGGAGCTTGACCAGCTTTTCCGCGGCTATGGTTGGACCCCCTACTTTGTGGAGGGCGACGACCCAATGCTTGTTCACCAAGAAATGGCCGCTGCACTCGACGAAGTTACGGCCGAGATTAAACGAATTCAGAAAAACGCCCGAGAAGCTGGTGATGGTACCCGCCCACGTTGGCCGATGATTGTCCTTCGTACCCCCAAAGGTTGGACCGGTCCCAAAGTAGTCGATGGCAAAGCCAACGAAAATAACTTTAGGTCTCACCAAGTACCACTCATCGTTGATGCAGACCACACCGATAATCTCAGCGCACTCGAAACATGGCTCAAAAGCTATCATGCGGAAGAGCTGTTTACCGAAGATGGCCGGCTAAAGCCAGAGCTTGAAGAGCTAGCCCCGAAAGGCGCGAAGCGCATGGGCGCAACACCGTACGCCAATGGTGGCCAACTACTGCGCGAACTACACCTACCTGACTTTCGTGATTACGCCGTAGAGGTTAAGTACCCCAGCATCGTTAACGCCGGCAACACACACATGCTCGGTCCGTGGCTTCGTGACATCATCAAGCTCAATGCCGAGAGCAAGAACTTCCGCATGTTCTGCCCAGACGAAACGGTCAGCAACCGGCTTGAAGCTATGTTTGAGGCCAGTCCCCGTCAATGGAACGCCCGCATCAAAGACACCGACGAGTTTCTTGGCCAAGAGGGTGCCATCCTCGACTCACAGCTCAGCGAACACCAGGCAGAAGGTTGGCTCGAGGGCTATCTACTCACTGGCCGTCACGGCATATTAAACAGTTATGAAGCATTCATCCGTATCATCGACGGCATGGTCAACCAGCATGCTAAGTGGATCAAGATGTGCAATGAACTCCCGTGGCGTGAGCCCATAGCTTCGCTCAACTACCTTCTAACTTCCCATGTTTGGCGTCAAGACCACAATGGCTTCACCCACCAAGACCCAGGCTTCATAGACCACATCGTCAACAAAAAAGCCGCAGTTGCCCGCGTTTATTTGCCGCCAGACGCCAACACACTCCTTAGCGTTATGGACCACTGTCTTCGCAGCCGCAACTATGTAAACTTAACCATCTGTGGCAAGCATGAAGCACCGCAGTGGCTCACGATGGAACAAGCCATTGACCATTGCAGCAAAGGTGTCAGCAAGTGGGACTGGGCATCAAATGATGGTGAGGGTGAGCCAGATGTGGTAATGGTCGCCGCCGGTGACATTCCGACTCTCGAGATTATGGCTGCCACCTCCATCTTGCGCGAGCACTTACCAGCGCTAAAAATCCGTGTTATCAATGTTGTCGACCTTATGCGCCTACAACCAGATACAGAGCACCCCCACGGTCTAAGCGACATTGACTATAACGAACTATTCACTACCGAAAAGCCAATCATTTTTGCTTTCCACGGTTATCCATGGCTCATCCATCGCCTCACCTACCGCCGCGCCAACAAGCGTCTGCATGTTCGCGGCTATAAAGAGGAAGGCACCATCACCACCGCATTTGATATGACCGTCAAAAACGAAATGGATCGTTTCCATTTGGTTGTTGATGTCATAGAACGCGCGGGCCTTAAGAGTGAAGCAGCTTTCAAGCTGAAGACACTCATGCAACAAACGCTCGTCGAACACACTAACTTCATCCAGGAAAATGGGCTCGACATGCCCGAGGTCCGCAACTGGGAGTGGAAACACTAAGCGGGTCTTCGCGGGGATTAAAAACAGCCCTGTCTTGGGGCTGTTTTTAATTTAAGTCGTCTTACCCTAGCGCTTGGTAACCATGCGGTAGAGGAAGAGAAGCAGCGTTGCGCCGCCGATCGCGACAAGCAAGCTGTAGAGGTTAAATGTGCCTAGATCGGCGTCTGAGTTGCCAAATTGCTGCATTAGCCAGCCACCTACAAAGGCACCTAATATACCAACGACAATGTTTGCGACTGCGCCCTGACGTGCGTCAGTACCGGCAATCATTGAAGCAACCCAACCTGCGAGTGCACCGAGTAGTATCCATAGAATAATGTTCATAATATTTAGTTCTCCTTACGTTTATTGTACTTCTGTGAGAGTGCTTTTGCTGCCGCCTTTACGGCCGGCTGCGCGCGCTCTCTCGGGGTCGTTTTTGAAATTACCAGGGCTGACCTTACCACCCAGCTTTCCGGCTTCGGCTGCCCGCTTGGGGTTGTTGCGGAAGTTGCCCGAACTCACCATGCCGCCTTTTCTACCAGCGCGCGCGTGTGCTTCTGCGTCTCCATGCCAACCTTTGCCGACTCCTGCGCCCTTAGCCATAAGCGCCTCCTTTATTGCTTACGGATCGTTTACCGTGCTCTCATAGTACGAGGAACGAAGCCGAGCTACTATGAGAAATCTTACTTTATAATCGCCACATTCTTTACTAATTGCTTCGATATCGCTTAAGCTACGGTACTATCCTGTTAATAATCTTGTCGCTATACCCGTGGCCAAACCACCTTACCGGCCACAGCTGTCTTGCTAATATATCCGAAGCTCCGGCTATCAGTGCTTGCAAGTGGGTTGTCGCCGAGTACGTACATGAAGCTCCCCTCAGTACCGTCAACTCTTTTAACTTTTTCGATTCCACCATGCTCAAACACTACGACATCACCGCGTTTGTACGTTTTGCATGAGAAAATTACAATTAACTGTCCGTTTTCAAGCACGGGGTACATACTCTCTCCGTGAACTCGTCGTAGCAATAATCTAGGTGATTTACCCTGCTCGGCTATGTTTTTACTACTAGTTTTTCTTTGTTTCCCAAAAGATTTTAGCGATTTCATCGATCATTCCCAGCAGTTTATCGGCCTCTTTGACGTCCATATGATGTTTGCACTCGCCAGCTTGCTTGGTAGCCAACCAGAATTTTTCGTGCAAATCTGGGTGCTTCTCTAAATGCTCAGGTTTAAAATAATCGGTCCAAAGTACCCAAAGATGATGTTTAACAAGCTCGGCTCGCTGCTCTATGAGAACAACTGCTCGAAGCTTGTTATGTTCATCAAGCCCTTCATATTTTGTCATCATTGCCTTAACGCTCTCTGCCTCAATCCGTGCCTGAGCCGGATCGTACACGCCACACGGCAAATCACAATG
>CAYMUP010000014.1:0-21060 GCA_964393815.1 uncultured Candidatus Saccharibacteria bacterium
TTTATTTAAGCTACGCAAGATGTGGGTTCGGGTTTTTGCTGCCCTGCCAATACTGTTGGTAGAGCATTTGTGGTCTCAGCCAGTCTAAGTTCATCTGTAAGTGAGGGGTTTTGGCTAGCGCATATGCAGAAATGAGCAAATCTGGCTAATCTGTCCTCTTCCGTGAGGATTGGACTCAGTCGATCGGTCTGTTTTTCGTTTAAAACAGCTTCATAGGAAGCAAAGAACTCGGCGTCTGTAGGGAATATAATCATCTCGTCTGCATTGTTTCTGAAAAGACTGCGGAGAACGTTGAGTGGTTGCGGCCGGCCGCCGTCGTATGAAGGTGGATACTTGTGAGGTTCTGCGAAGATTAATTGTAATTTTGGGTCTCTATTACGAAGGGCGGAGTAAACGCACGGCGCAAGTTCAGGTAACTGATCTTGCAAAACGGCTATAAAAAAACGAGCGAATCGCTCGTCTTGTTCGCTCAGTGGGTCTTGGGCGCGTGCAGAGGTAAGTTCGGGAGAGTTTAGGTGCGACTGGTGTCGCTTAGTCACGCGTGATGCCTTCCATATATAGACTATAGCAGTCGATACTGGAGAGCACAAGCGCTTTTGTGCGAAAAATTACTGCTATTTTTTGGCAAGTCTATAAGTCTAGGGCTTTGTCTATCTTGGGCCGGTCAAACCCGACGATGATTTCGCCGTCTATGTCGAGGACCGGGATGCCCATTTGGCCAGATTTGTCCACTGACTCCTGTGCGATGGCCGGGTCGGAATCAACATCTTTTTCTGTGTATTTGACCCCTGCTCTGTCCAGATATTGTTTGACCGCGTGGCAAAACCCGCACCAATCGGCGCTGTAGATAGTAACTGATTTAGTGTTATGCATTCGGCAGGACCTCCATTTACTATAAAAAGTATAGTACTATTGCAAACACGAGTCAAGGGGTTTACAGGGTAGTATGACATCTGTTACAATCTGTAAAGTAAATGGGTACCGCCACAGAGCAAACACCTACGCATGATACGCGCCGGCGCAGTACAGCCGTGCTAGTCTTCGCTGATATCGCTGACACCACTTGGCGACTTTTTGTTCCAATCGTTGGGCTGCTACTCGCGGGCCGCTACGCTGATGTACATTGGGGCACGAAGCCTTGGTTGATGTTGGCAGGTGCGGTGCTTGGCAGCGTCGTGGCTGGCCTACTCATCAAACAACAACTCACGAGGAGCGTTTAAACAGATATGTTTCAAAATTTTGCGATGGAAAAAGTCGAAATAGTCTTGCCTACCGAGGCAATCTTTCACATATTTGGCTTTCCTATCACAAATGCGATGCTACTCGGTGCCTTTAGCTCGGCCGTGCTCATCGGCATATTTTTCTATGTGGCTTCCATGGTGCGCCGCGGCCGCACGAATCGTTTTGTAGGGCTTGTGCAGTGGGCATTTGAAGGTATGTATAAAGCAGTCTATAGCATCGTACCCGACCCCGTGATGGCCCGGAGCATAGCCCCACTCGCGCTCACCATTTTCTTTACCGTGCTTATTTCGTACTGGGCAGACATATTGCCTGGGGTCGGCCACTCGGTTACATGGCACGGGCACGAACTGCTGCGTAGCCTGCCGACAGACCTCAATTTTACGCTAGCGCTGGCCATTGTTTCGATGGTCGCGGTGCAGTACTACGCCATCAAAACCCATGGTTTTTTGGGCAATTCCAAACGCTACCTTATAAACCCTGTTAAAAACCCGATCGGTTCTTTTGAGGGGTTCCTAGAGCTTATCGGTGAGTTTTCTCGACTCATTGCACTATGTCTACGACTTTTTGGCAACGCTTTTGCTGGAGCAGCTTTGCTCGCAATTGTGGCTGCACTCGCCTCTTGGGGAGCATCGCTCGTACTACCAGCTTTCATGGCCTTCGAACTCTTTATTGGGTTTATCCAGGCCTACGTCTTCTATGTTTTGACACTCATATTTGCCAGTCTCGCAGTCGCCGTGCACGGCGGTGAAGACCATACCCATGCTCAACCATCACAGGTGACTACCGAACGGAGGACTGCCTAGAGATTTGAGAAAACGCCACTCCTAAAAAAGCTAAAGATCTTCGATTTTACCCAAAAAAGATTCCAAAGCTTCGGCCAGAGCGGCGCCACGGGTGCATAAGCCCAAAATGGAATGAGGTGAAACTCACCCCAGTTAGATTACTTAACCAAGTTAAATTAAAGGAGAAATATCAATGGAAAATATTGCATTTGCACTTGCCTACGCACTACCGGCTCTCGGCGCTGCTATGGGTGTAGGTCTTATCGGTAAGGGCGCTCTTGGTGCTGCTGGTCGTAACCCAGAGAAAATCGGTGAGCTCCGTACGCTCATGATCACCGCTATCGTTTTTGCCGACTCACTAGCCATCATCGGTATCATCGTCGGCTTCCTAGCAAAAGGCTAGAAAGCGTTTTATAGTTTATAGTTTGTAAAAAGGACAAAAGTGACACAATTATTTACACAATTTGCGAGTGAAGCGGCAGCTAAGGAAGCGACCAGCCCTATCGATGCGCTCGGTATCGATGTGAAACTGCTGGTTTTCCAGATCATTGCCTTTACGATTTTGGTTGTGCTGCTCAGCAAGTTCGTCTTCCCTGTGCTCATGAAGGCAGTTGACGACCGCCAAAAAGCCATCGACGAAAGCTTGCACGCGGCTCACGCGGCAGAGAAAAACGCGGCTGCTGCGGAAGCAAAAATCGATGAAATGCTGAAAACTGCGCGTGGTGAAGCATCGGACATCGTGACGACTGCTAAAGACGAGGCGACCGCCATGGTTGCAAAAGCTGAGGAAAAATCTCGCTCACAGGCCGAGCACATTGTCGCCGAGGCGAGAGAATCTATCGGCAAAGAAGTTGTGGCTGCCAAAAAGGCGCTGCACAATGAAACGATTGAGCTCGTAGCTCAAGCTACCGAAAAAGTTGTCGGTAAAACGGTTGATGCTAAAGTCGACAAAACTCTTATCGGTGACACTCTCAAGGAGACGAAGAACTAATGCAAAAATTGTCGCGGCGTAAAATTGCAGAATATGTGGCTGACAACTCAAAAGATGGAGTTGTTTCGGCGGCTGCGCTCAAGGAAGTAGCGGCGTACCTGCAAGAAACCCGGCGTACCCGCGAGCTTCCACTCGTAGTGCGTACCATCGAAGATGTGCTCGCTGAACGCGGTCAGGTGGTGGCGCGCGTCACATCGGCCCGGCCCCTCGAGGCAGAGCTGCGTAAAACGCTCGAGTCACAGATTGGTGGCACCGTATATATGCAAGAGACCGTAGACGAAGCTGTGCTCGGTGGAGTCAAGGTGACGACTCCGGGGCGTTCGCTCGACGCGACACTTATGAAGAGAATTAATAGTATTCGCAGCGCAAAACAGGCGTAGCAGGAAGGAAAAAGCAGTGGCAGATATATCAGTTACAGAATTATCAAAAGGCCTGCGCGATGCGATTGCGCAGCTCGACAGCGGCGAAAAGTTTGAGTCAACCGGCGTAGTGACTCGAGTGGGAGATGGCGTGGCCTGGGTGCACGGTCTGCGTGATGCCGGCTATGCCGAAGTACTCGAGATACAGACCAAGCGCGGTGTGGTGGAGGCGTTTGCGCTCAACCTGATGGAAGACGAAATCGGTGCCGTGCTGCTTGGTGAAGATAGCGGCGTTGTGGCCGGTGACCAAGTGAAGCTGAAAGGTGTTGTTTTGGAGGTCCCAGTTGGAGAAGAGCTGCTCGGGCGTGTGGTCGACCCACTGGGTCGTCCGCTGGACGGTGGACCTGCCATCAAGGCCAAGCAAAACGGCCGTGTTGAGCGTGCTGCCATTGGTGTGATGGGGCGTAAGAGTGTGCATGAACCACTTATGACAGGCATCATGGCTATTGACGCTATGTTCCCGATCGGTCGTGGCCAGCGTGAGCTTATCATCGGTGACCGCCAAACTGGTAAAACCGCTATCGCTCTCGACACTATGATTAACCAAGCTCGTCAGAAGACTGGTGTGGTAAACGTCTATGTCGCTGTGGGGCAAAAACTCAGTAAGGTTGCTCGCCTCGTTGAACGCCTCAAGCAAGAAGGTGTGATGGATCAGACCATAGTTGTTGCAACTGGGCCAAGCGACCCTGCTTCTCTGCTTTACCTGGCACCGTACGCTGGTACGGCTATGGGCGAGTACTTCCGAGACAATGGCAAGCACGCACTTATGATCTACGACGACCTTACTAAGCACGCTGTTGCCTACCGCCAGATGTCACTGCTGCTTCGTCGTCCACCAGGGCGTGAAGCCTTCCCTGGAGATGTTTTCTACCTGCACTCACGCCTCTTGGAGCGCTCGGCGAAACTGAGCGACGACCTCGGCGCCGGTAGCCTGACAGCCCTGCCTATCATTGAGACACAGGCCGGCGACATTTCGGCTTACATTCCGACCAACGTTATTTCCATCACTGACGGACAAATCTTTATGGAAACAGATCTTTTCTATCAGGGTATACGCCCGGCTATTTCGGCCGGACTCAGTGTGAGCCGCGTGGGTGGCGCCGCTCAGACCAAATCTGTGAAGTCCGTGTCTGGGAGCCTAAAACTAGGTCTTAGCCAGTTCCGTGAGCTCGCGAGCTTTGCACAGTTTGGTTCCGACCTAGACGAAGCCACAAAGAAACAGATTGAGCGTGGCCAGCGGCTCACAGAGCTACTCAAGCAGCCACAATATAGCCCGCTGAGCATTTGGGAACAAGTTGCGAGCATATATGCTGTAAACGAAGGCCACTTTGACCACGTGCCAACTAGCAAGATCAAAGAGGCTCAGGCTGCTCTTCTCACTCGTCTGTCGAAAGACCATGCCAAAGATATGGATGCCTTAAACAAGGGTGATGAAAAAATCGAAAAGGACTCGCCAAGCGCCAAAATCATCGCGAAAGCCGCCGAGTCATCCGCGAAAGGTTTCGAAGGATAAAGAGCATGAAGAAAGTATGGGGAATGAAGAATGATGTATTTACGGGTGTCTTACACCTCACTCACCACTCATCATTCATCATTCAGGAAAGTGGGCGTCGCTAATGGCTAGTACGAGGCAGTTAAAAGGTAGGATTCGGTCGGTTAAGTCTACCAAACAGATCACCAAAGCCATGCAAATGGTGGCAGCGAGCAAAATGCGTCGGGCACAAGATGCGACGCGGGCGTCTGCAGAGTACACTCAGTCGGCAAACGAGTTACTCACGTATCTTGCGAGCCAAGGTGCAACCGACAAGCACCCGCTTTTCCAGCAGCGTGCTATAAAGTCACGCCTACTCATCGTCGTTGCGGCAGACAAAGGCCTCGCGGGTGCCTACAACGCCAATGTCATGAAGGCGTACATTACGTCGCTCCGTTCGGACGACAAAGAAGGTGTGCACAATATGACCATCTCAGTGGGTCGCAAGGCTTCACAGTTTGTCACGCGCATCAAAGACACGGAAATTATCGGTACATACACAGACTTGCCAGATCACCCAGAAGGTTCTGAGTTTTACGCCATTTTGGACACGGCTTGTCAGCTTTTTGCAGATGGCAAAGTCGATGCCGTAGACCTCATATACACTCAGTTTGTCAGTAGTATGACCCAGACTGCGGTTGTGAAGCGTATTTTGCCCGCTGGCTACAATGACGCGCAAGAAGTAAGTAGTTTTGTGCGCGACGCCCTTTACGAGCCTTCGACAGAAGTTGTACTTGAGGGTGTTGCTCGCCGACTGGTCGGGGCACAGATTTTCCAGGCCCTCCTAGATGCTAGGGCTAGTGAGCATAGCATGCGTATGCTAGCGATGAAAAACGCAACCGACAACGCCACTGACCTTGCAGATGACCTCACGCTCGAAATGAACAAAGCCCGTCAGGCGGCTATTACCCAGGAGCTTGCCGAGATTTCTGGCGGTTCGGAGGCCATGAAATGATCGGTGAAGTGGCTACGAATACTCAAACCAGAGAGGAACTGCTCACCCAAGTCGCTACTGGCCTAAGAAAGTTATTTGAGAATAAACGAGCGGAGAGCTTTGTAAATGGCACTTTCTGGGATCAAATGTATCCAGCCACAAAGGTAAGTGACGCACCTAGACTAAACGATGAACAAGGAGGAACTCATGAGTAAACAAGAAGGTAAGGTAATTCAGGTCGTCGGTGTGGTCGTCGACGTGGAGTTTGCAGGTAAAGATCTACCGAACATCTATGACGCACTCGAGATTGCGCGAGGTAAAGAGACGCTCACACTTGAGGTAGCACAGCACCTTGACGAGCAAACTGTCCGTGCGGTCTCTATGCAGAGTACAGATGGTCTAAAACGTGGTGAAACCGTGGTCGCGACAGGCGCGCCCATCACCGTGCCCGTTGGTGACGATACGCAAGGCCGTATGTTTAACGTCGTGGGCGACCCTATCGATGGTCTGGCTGCACCAAAAGGCCAAACAAGTCCAATTCACCGTGACCCACCTGCTCTCGCCGAGCAGAGCAACAAAACAGAGATTCTCGAAACGGGTATCAAAGTTATTGATCTCATCGCACCAATCGCCAAAGGTGGCAAGGTTGGTCTCTTTGGTGGTGCTGGCGTGGGAAAAACAGTGCTTATCCAGGAGCTTATAAACAACATCGCCAAGTTCCACTCTGGAAACTCGGTTTTTGCCGGTGTCGGTGAGCGTACTCGTGAGGGTAATGACCTCTACCACGAGATGAAAGATGCCGGCGTGCTCGACAAAACGAGCATGGTCTTTGGCCAAATGAATGAACCCCCAGGGGCACGTCTACGTGTGGCACTTTCAGGCCTCACGATGGCAGAAGCTTTTCGTGACCAGGGTAAAGACGTGCTACTTTTCGTCGACAACATCTTCCGCTTTACTCAGGCGGGTAGCGAGGTCTCTGCCCTGCTCGGT
Organism: uncultured Candidatus Saccharibacteria bacterium; assembly: GCA_964393815.1. Classification (GTDB taxonomy): domain Bacteria; phylum Patescibacteriota; class Saccharimonadia; order Saccharimonadales; family UBA4665; genus JAGXIT01. The sequence continues at coordinate 6,890 of CAYMUP010000014.1, forward strand.
CGTTTGCCATCTGCCGTAGGTTACCAGCCAAACTTGCAGCAAGAAATGGGCGCTCTCCAAGAGCGCATCACGAGTACCAAAAAAGGCTCCATCACCTCAGTGCAAGCTGTGTATGTGCCTGCCGACGACCTTACCGACCCGGCTCCGGCAACTACATTTGCCCACCTTGACTCCACTATCGTGCTTAACCGTGGTCTGACCGAAATCGGTATCTATCCTGCGGTTGACCCACTCGACTCTAGCTCAACCATCCTTGATCCCGAAGTCGTTGGCCAGGAGCACTACGACGTAGCTCGAGAGGTTCAGAGGGTATTGCAGCAGTATAAAGAGCTGCAAGATATCATTGCCATTTTGGGTATGGAAGAGCTTAGCGATGACCAGAAACAGACTGTCGCCCGCGCCCGTCGCCTCCAGCGTTTTATGGCGCAGCCTTTCTACGTTGCAACACAGTTTACGGGCAACGACGGTGCGTACATCAAGGTTGAAGACACCGTGCGTGACTGCCGCGACATCTTAAGCGGCAAATACGACGACAAGCCTGAAAACTGGTTCTACATGGCGCCTGGCCCACTAAGCGAGAAAAAGGACTAATTTTTCTTTAAGAGTAGCATGTAGCAGGTAGAATGTAGCATGGAAAAAACCCAGCGAAAAAAAGCAGTATCTTTTACCGATCTCGAGGTATGGCAACTCGGCCATGTACTAGTTGTCGCGCTTTATAAGGAGACCGAGAAGTGGCCGCAATCAGAGCAATTTGGATTGACGTCTCAGATTCGTCGGGCTGTGATTTCTGTTACATCGAACATTGCAGAAGGTTTTTCTCGGACTACTAAAGGTGACAAGCGTCATTTCTACACGATGGCTCACGGATCATTAACGGAACTGCAAAATCAACTACTTATCGCCCGTGATGTCACATTACTCGCTAAAAAAGATTTCGATACATTAGCGGATCAAAGCGTTGTGATTCACAAGTTATTAACAGCTCTGATAAAATCATTGAAGGACTAATCCCATGCTACATGCTACATACTACATACTACATTTAGGTAAAACCGGAGGTTTTAAGGTATGATTTTGCAGCTTGTTACGCTCAGCGGTAGCAAATACGACGAAGAGATTTATGAGGCGGTCATCCCTACAGTTGACGGTGAGATTGCCGTTTTCCCCGACCACGAACCGCTCGTTACACTGGCAAAGTCTGGTGTGATTACCATTCGCAAAGACAAGCAAGACGCCGAAGCAGACGAGTACTTTGCTATTAGCGGGGGTATTGTTGAAGTAAGCCCAGCTAAAATTCGTGTTCTGGTAGACGAGGCCGATCATGGTGAAGACATTGTTGAGGCTGAGACCAAAGCAGCTCTTGATCGTGCGCTCAAAATGCGCGATGAGGCAAAAGACCAAGTTGAGCTAGAGAAAGCTCACCAGCTGGTTGACCGCCACATGGTCCGGCTTAAAGTTGCCGATCTCCACCGCCGCCGTCATCGCCGCGGCTAGAACTCATTAACTGAACGAGGGTTTCTCTAAACTCCGCCGCGGTTTCCACTCATGCCACCACCACTGCTATGGCTTGAAGAGCTTATCGAAGCGGCGGCCGCAGCGCGTTGACGTGCTTCTTCATCTCGCCTTCTTCTTTCGGCTTCTTCCCTAGCTCTTTCCTCGGCTTTTTTACGCGCAACAGTGCCCTCAGCGTTATTTAGATCACTCTTTGCTCTCGAAAGGACAGAACTCAGACTGCCCAGAGTGCTTGAAAGTTGAGTTCGTTTTCCACGTGTAGAAGCCTCGTAGCTGTAGCTAGGCGCCCCACCATACAAGTAGCGACTGTTGGACGCATAATAGTTTTGAATCTCACGCTCAAGTCTATCAATTGATGCGGCAGTAGACTCAATGTCTGCTCGGAGCTGGTTTGCCTGCTCGTGTTGAGAACGGGCTGTTTGGTAGTCTCGGCCTATTACTGATTTAGAGTTTTCGAAGTCCTCTTTGACCTCAAGATATTTAGGCTTTTCCTTGCCAAGTGCACTCTCGAGCTTGCTAATTAAACCGCGATTTTCACGCAGGCTTTCTAGCACATCATCGTCTACGTCGATTCCCCAGCTTTCTGCATCACCAATATTTGAAGATAATGATGAGTCAAGTTTTTCGACCAAACCTGGCATCGACTGTTTGAGGTCGGCCAACAAGCTATGACGTTCATCGAGTTTGCGTATAAGATCATCCACATCTTGAACCGTTTCGTTAAACTGAGTTGCTTTGTTCTCTACCTGACGGACTGTCTCGACCGATTTCACTGCAAGTTGGCTGCTAAGTTCAGCTTGCGCCTTTTTTAGCTCGCTTAAGGTTTTTGCCATACTTTGGTCGTACTCAGCAATATCTTGCGTGCATGATTCATGGTACCCATCAGTGGATTGCGGACGCAGAGCGTCTAGTACATTGGCCGCTCTTGACGTATCTTTGTCGAGCCGGTCAAGTGTATCTTGACGTACGCTTTGCAAGCGCTCGTTCTCGACGAAGCGCCCTTCGTAGCTGTCACATTCTGTACAAAAACTATCCAAAGTGCCAGCGTAACCAGCCGCTTCTTCAGACGCCGCGATGGGCTGTTTTAAGGCTTTTTTAAGCAGATTATCAACAGCTTTCTCGTGCCTTTTGTGGTCTTTAGTAAGTGGTGTAACTTCCCAGCCTGCCCCGGTAAGGGCGTCAAGCGATGCTTGGCTACTGGCAAGTTGTGCTCTAAGCATTTCAAAGCGAGCACTTGACTCTTTGGCTGCTTGTTCGCAGAGGGCAAACTGTGCATCGTAGGCAGTGATAAGTTCTGCGACGGCTTCATTTGCAAAGTCTAGATGCTCTGATGCTTGGTCAAATTCATTCATATTTGGCCAGTGTCGTTTGCCTTGCTCTCGCAGCGCAATATACCCCGTAACCATACTATTTACCGACTCAATGAGACTACCGCGTATTTCCCATAATTTTTTCAGCTCATTGTCTCCAAGCAGATCTTTGACACTTTGTTCTGCGGCCTTTATCTTGTCGGGTCCAAACATAGCCATAAAAGCGGTATAGTTGGTAAGGTTCTCTAACAAATCATGCGACCCGTCGTCTGCGGTTTCTTTATATTGATCTGATGGAGTGACACGGTCTTGGATATATCCTAATGGTGTATCGTTTGTGGTGTAGTTTCCGCGGTCGCTCTCTGTAGTAATCCTCAGTTCTTCGGGGTAGCTGTCTTCTTTAAAATTGCTCGCAAACCTAAAGATCCCCTTACCATTTAATGAGTCTATCGTTTGCCGCAGTAAACTGTCCACGTCGGTAGTAGAAGTTAGCACTTCCCCGCGGATACGTTTTTTGCGTGACATCAAGACCCCGCCGGTGACAACAAACCCGAGGCCTAGGGCTCCCACTGGCAAAGAGGGCCAGTTTTCTTTTAACCACTCAGCAGTTTTGCTCGGTTCCTGTGGAGTCGAAGGCTGAGGCGTCTCGTGCGTGGTTGGTTCTTGAGATAGGTTCTCTACTGCTGTTTCAAACTCACGCGTTAGATCACTTACGGCTGCGGTCAGGTCCTCTTGTACGGGAGAGCTGCTATCGGCAAGATCATCTGATAAGTCTGCTCTAAAACTTTCAAAAAAGGAATTATTATAAATGGATTGCAGGCGACTATTATCTAGGAATGAGAGGTCGAGATTACCGAAACGCCGGTTGTAGTCGTCCCTTTCCCTTTGGGTGTAGTTAACCAAGGTTAATAAGCCGTCACTCTCGTCAAATTTGCATTCCTTAGCGACGTTATTAGTGTATTTGTCGAAGCCGCTATCGGATAGAACATTGTGGGCGGCTCCACCTTTGAGATAGTGAATGTGTAGCTCGACAGGAGGGTATATTCCCTGCTCCTGCTTAGCTGCCAGGCTTGCTCTTCCCAGCTCTGCTACTGCTGCAACTAGTCTAGGATCAACAGGTTCGTCCTCGACTACCACTGGCCCGCACGGGTCACCATACATTTCGGTTGCTATACTCATTTCAGGTGCCCGAGGAGCGGCTTCTGCGGTAGCTGGCATAATAGCCAGACCAATCGCTGCCATTGAAGATGCTAATGGTGTTGTTCTCATAAATAAATACTACAATAATTATATAATAAAAGCAAATATATCTTATAAATATTGACATAAGCGTCATTAAGATGTATAATGAAAGAATATGAGTTTTACTGGATCGGAAGTTGAATTAGCGCGCAGTGTTGAGTTTTTTCAACGACCTGATAGCTATAAACGATTTTGGCTTAATCGGCATTTTCAGATCCCAGAAGGCTGCATCGATCCCAGAGACGAAGAACGCCCAGAGCTGCACATTATACGTCAAACCCCAGGCGGTGCTGTAGGGAGGGCTGTAGACACGGTCCTTAGCCTGAATGCCTACGACAACACTGAAATTGGCTTATGCGATGCTCTCGAGTATGATGATTCGCTTGGGCAAACGATGGTCGCAACTGCGCACAAACGGTGTGCATATGACTTAGGACGAGGAAAAATCCTTGATGAAATAATAAACCCCTCAGACTTTACTAAAGAGGCACTCCAAAGACTCTCTCACGAGAGCAATCTTGATTTCAAGCGTGTCACGCAGTATGTTGGTCGCTTACGCTTATCCGCGGAAGCACTTAAATCTTCAATTGTTCAGACAAACAGCGATGAACTACTCGAGACTGTTCAAAATCTGTTTCCGCACAATGCTGCGGTTGCCGACATGAGGGGTGACAATCATGCAGGTGTATATATTTGGAATCACCATCCATACGTTGGTCTTGACCGTGGAAAGGTCCATCGTGGAAGGCATCCGCTTGTTGCCCAGGGCTACCATGATAGCCTTCGCGCAACAATTGTTTCCGTAAGAAATACGCCGAACATGCCTAGTGAACTTCGAGATTTACGTATAAGTGCTGCTATTTTGCGCTCCGCGGTTACGCCGGCAGTAGTTGTAGGTAGCGACAAAAGAGCTCGCCTTCTACATGTCAAACAAGGTCGTGACGGTCTAATTGTTGAAGAACAACAACGATAGATCTTGACGAGCTCTGTCTCTCCTCGTACTATCAGTGACTATGGCTACAATCACAAATTTTGGACCAATAACAAAACTAGATAACTGGCGAGGTGGCATTTCGGCTACCAAGATGCTGGACGACGGTTTCGTGACACAAGCTACACTCGACAATGCCACAGCTCGGATGGATAGCTTTTTTTGCGCAGAAGATGCAAGCGCCGAAGCACGCTGTATTGACGGGCGATGCAATTCGACGCTTGCAGAAGATCACATGGGCGCACAAGTGCCAGGTGGCACACCTGGCGCGGCACTTGCCTACCGTCTGGGTGTGATAATCGAAAATTTCTCAACTGGAAACTTTCTAGACGATGCGCACACAATGCTTGAGAAATCGCTGGCTCTAGGATTCACGCCTGGTGATCATCGAGATACACATGGACATGGCGTCGGGTGCGGTGCAATCGACAAAATGGATCAGGCCCTTCAGGCGCTCGTTGATCCTAGCCTAGTCGCAGACAACGAAAGACTTACGAGGGCGGTTCTGGGCGATGCGTTCGACGAAAACGTTTACATGCATGTTATGGGGGCAGCTCTGATTCTTGCCGGACGAGCCGATGAGTATTTGGCAGGCCGAGACAAAAGCATCGACGAGGTAGAGGAAAGTCTGCACCACCAAGTCTCTGTGCTTGAGGGCGATCATCATGAGTGCTTTATGCTGCTTAACACGGTGCCGGGCACCACATTTGCCACAAAACGCTTTAGTGACACATTTGAGGGTGCACAAGCGTTTAACTACGATGTTTGGCGTACGTTTGAACTAGCCGAAAAATTGTTTTCAGTGGGCGACGATGAAGTGAAAAAACAACAGTTTATACATGCAAGAATTGCTACAGCAATCGCAACACTGATGGTTCTTACAGATGGGTCACAGCAACTCCTTGTGCGTGGCTAAGCAATAAAACTCTTTACAAAACTGTTCACACTCGGTACGCTTGAAGTATCACTAAAAAGTGGAGGAAAAACACTATGTTTCGTAAAAACACACTCGCGATGCTTGTGAGTGAATTTTTGGGTACTGGCCTGCTCGCGCTTGCTGTGCTCAGTATGCTCAGGTCCCAGGGTGGTACATTTAACACAGCGGCCGCAGCCGGTCTCATGGTAGGCTTGCTTGTGCTCGCTATTGGCGCTATTTCTGGCGCAGTGGTAAACCCAGCTGTTACGCTTGGTTTGTGGTCCTTACGTAAGCTCAAGACTTTACAAGCGCTCTCATACATTCTTGTCCAATTTGCGGGCGCTGCCGCAGCTTGGTATCTATTTGTTTACTTTACCAAAATCGATACTGGTACCATCAAACACGAAGAAGTAACCAAGTTTGCCTCACGCACCTTTGCCGCTGAGCTACTCGGTACATTTGTCTTTACCTTTGCAATTGCAGCGGCAATTTACCAGCGCTTGGCTGGTGGTGCAAAAGCATTTGTCATTGGTGGTGGCTTGGCGCTTGGTATCATCGTCGCTAGCCTTGGTTCTGCCGGCGCACTAAACCCAGCTGTTGCATTTTCAATCCAGCAGTGGAATCTGTGGGCCTACATGCTTGCTCCTGTTGTCGGTGCACTACTTGGTTTCAACCTATACAACCTTCTATTTGTTGAAACAGAGGTTGCAGAGATCGAAGAGGCCCGTGCTGAAGCTGTCGAAGAGCGCGTCGCAAATGCTCGTGTTGCTCGTGTCGTTGAAAAGCCAGCTCGTGCAACAACTGCAAAGCGTGCTACTACGACCCGCAAAGCTACTGCTAAAAAAGCAACTGCAAAGCGCAAGTAATCTACGCTAGTAGCTATAAAAACACTGCCTTTTTACAGGCAGTGTTTTTACTGTAAGATGCTGTTAAAAGACTATTTACCGTTTGATGACCAGTGCCAAGGTTCGCTCGGCAGATTCCAGACACCGTAAGCCGAAGCATTTTTCTTCATCCAGTTTATGCAACTGTAGTTTTGGCCGATTGTTATGCCATTACAGGTAAAATCTATGGCAAGTCCCCACTGATGCATACTTTGTCCTGGGGCGGCAGCTGGATAGCCGTGATCATACAGCCACTTTTGGGCAGCGTATGAACGATAACTGCCGATTGAATAAGGCGCTACAGTGCTTTCCTTAGCCTGTAGGTTATATCCTGAACGCAGTGCAGCAGCACGCATCTGTGTAATAGCCTGAGCCCAACGCTCATTAACGACGATATTTGAACCGCTAATCTTTGTAACTTTGACATCTAGGTATGACCCCTTTGAACCAAGTTTACAAAGTGGTTTCAAACCACCTTTAGTGTACGTGGAGCAGATCTGTGCGTTCGAAGGCACTTCGTATGACAACTTTACAGTACTGGCTGCGCTTGCTTGCGCAGGAAATGCGAGCAACGCCAAAAGCATTAAACTAACTAGTAGTGCTGATAACCGTTTGAAGGAAGTTGAATTGGTCATTCTTACATAATAGCATAAACAATATATATTGTCAAGTATATATTGTTACAAGTACACTAATCCTAAGGTTTTTTCACCTCTAGATCCTGTATGTGTGCGTGTATTAGCACATCTTCAAAACGTTCTACTTCCTTCAAAGATTGCCCAAATGATGTAGTTTCTGGGAAATCTAAGTGCTGTACGGCGTACCAGAAAGCCTCAAGCAGATTCCTTATTCTTGTAGTCTGTTCCGGGTTAAAATTGACTGTTTTTTCTAGAATATCCCCGTGTAGATCAGGCTCAACAAACACAATCTTTCCCATATCCACAGTATAGCCGGCATAAGTGTGGGAGCCTTCAACGAGCAATTTATAGCAGTAGAGCTGCAAGGTGTAGCGATGTAGTTTTAGCGAGTCCGTGCCGAGGGAACCAGTTTTGTAGTCTACGACTGTGATGGTACGATTATTTTTGTCTATTTCTAGCAAATCAACTTTACCGCCCAGATGGGCTTCACCGACGAGCACACCTTCATCACGGAATGATTTTTCGGCAACATTGCCCTGTTTGTATGACGAGCGTTTTTCGGCGAGATAGGCTGCGAGCGCCCCCCTAGCTCTCGCCTGTTGTTGCTCGACTTGCTCTTCCGAAAGCGGCTCGCGGGATAGATACTGCGTGGCCTGGTCTAAAATCATTTCATCTGGCGGAATGTCGCCAGTTTTATTAAGCTCGTTTTGCAGCCATTCTAGAGCGGTGTGCACGGCATTGCCAAAACTAATATCTACAGTTGGGCTACCAGGCAGGCGCAGAAGCGTGCCGAGTAAGAAACTCTCCGGTCCACCATATTTGAGGTCCAGGAAATGGGTGAGATGGGTTGGACTAACCTGGTAGCGTTCCAGCCGCTCACGCAGCAGTTCACGCAGCGGGGCATCGTTATAAGAGAGATGTCTGGTTTGCCAATTGAGCGCCAATGTCTCAATACCCGGAGCATCTGTTTTGTCAAAGATAACTTTTTGATGTCCAGACGGAAGGCTGCGAGCAAGGCTCGTGTCATTTTCTTCTACCTCATCCAAATACTTGAGCCTAGCAGGTGTCTTGCCGGCGAAATTCGACCTATAAGAAGTGAGATATAACCCACTTTTTGCTCGAGTCATGGCGACGTAAAGAAGACGGAGCCTTTCATCCTCGGTAGTTCCAGTGTGTCGAATCGACGCGAGGTTGTGCGGGAGTGTCAATTTATTGCCAGCGTCGCCTGAAGTACTGCCCCACACATCATCGTGGCAGCTCGGTAGGAACACATAGGGATACTCAAGTCCCTTTGCCTTAAAAACTGTTATAAGTTGCACAGCATCTGCAGCCTGACTGTAGGGGCTTGTGTTGAGCATTTGCTCGCCGGCCATTTCGTAGCGTTCTGTAAAATCTATCAGGTCGCTTAGGGTTAAGAATTTGTTTTTACCCGCTTGATACTCTCGCAGTTTTTCACGTAGAACCGTGAGCTCAGTTGCAGTTTCAAACAATACCTGCTCACCCTGCGCTTTAAAATAATAATCACGCAGGGGGCTGCGTACACTCGGCAGGCTCGCGTCAGTGGTTTGTACGTCAACACTACCGATAAGTGCGTCGAGGATTGCTTCGCAGCTCTCTGTTGAAGTGCGTCCAGCAAGAGTCAAAAAAAGCAGCACCGCGTGTTTAAATGGGGGGTTTGCAAGCAATAGCTTTGTCCAGGGGCCTCGCTGATCGCTCGCCTCCCAAGAAAGCTCCCACAGCTGCTCTGTGGCAAACCCCCACATCTCATAGCTTAGTACTTCTGCCCAGAGGCTATTTGCTAGGTCGTGTTTACCGCTGGCAAGCGCAAGCGTCAGCTTCGACATCGTCAGGAGCTGTCGTATAACTGGAGCTTCCAAAATGTTTTCACGCTTTTCGTACGACACGGGCACGCCGGCTTCATGCAGGTATGGCACGAGCGGCTCGAGGTATTTATGCTTGGGCGCTAAGATGGCGATTTCACTTGGTTTGACCCCCTGACCGATGAGCGATTTCACTTGGTTTGTGATTCCTTGCCGCTCAGTGATATCACTTGTGTATTCACGCCTTTCTAAAATAAGTGGTGAAATATCTGCCGCTTTCGGGTCGAGTATTTTGGTGACACCCGCAAAATGTTGATGCAGGCGAGTGTCAATTTGAGTTGCAATTTTTTCGGCACTTTCTAAAATTTTTGCATGAGACCGGTAGTTTTCTCTGAGTGAAATAATTTTGACACCTGCATACATGCGGGCAAAATCCAGCATGTTACTTGCCTCTGCTCCTTGAAAAGCGTAGATTGCCTGGTCATCGTCGCCCACGGCGAGCACGTTTGGTTTGCCTTCGTGCACGGGGTTGTCCGTGAGTAATTTGACAAGTTTAAGCTGTGCCGCATTAGTGTCTTGGAACTCGTCGAGTAATATGAATTGGTACTGCTCCTGTAATGTGTATCGAAGGTCATCATTGTTTTCTAAAACATCTATTGCACGTAAGATCATATCATCGAAATCGTAGAGTCCGGCTGCGGCAAGGGCAATTTGATAGCGTTCAAGAACATCTGCGAGAGCGGCAGTGCGCCTTGCCTCAAGGGCGCCAGCGAGCACAAACTCGCCGGAAGCATTTTTGACAAGCCATTTATTTTTCCATTTGGTGAGAGGTGTCGTTTTTTCTAGCTCAATTGCATTTGCAAGAGCGGATTGCAATTCCGTGTGAGCGAGCAGAGCGTAGTTAGGTAGTCTTCCGGCCTCGGCATGTTTGCTACGTGCCGATTCTAGCACAGACAAAACCTGGAGGTACAGCGGTTCGGCAACTTGTAACTTTGACGGCATACGGGCCGCATGCGGTGCAAGCAAACCCCCAATTTCTGAAGCAGTGCTTTGGATGAGGTCCAGGTTTTCTTTTGCGAGCGTTCGCAGTTCTTCGGGGGTAATCAAGCCACGTTTGACCTCACTAATGGTACTCATAAGATCGCCAATATGATGCCTGGTCTGCTTAATTGGGCTGCGGTAGTCAACTTCGTCAATGATCTGCGTCAGTATTTGGTGTTGGCCTAGTTTGTCGATGGGCCGCTCTAATCGTAAGTCAGTAAAATATTCGGGATACCGGCCAATGACGGTGCGACCAAAGGCATGGTACGTACCAATCTGCACGTCATATGCATGCTTGCCGATGAACTGAGTGAGCCGCTCTCGCATGTTTCGCGCGCCACCTTCGGTAAATGTAAGGCATAAAATATTTTCAGGCAAAGTGTCTGTCGAGCGCAGAATGTGCGCAACTCGGGCGCTCAGCAGCTGTGTTTTGCCTGTGCCTGGCCCAGCGATAACGAGCACAGGTCCATACAGCGTATTTACCGCCTCTTTTTGCGCCGCATTAAGGCGCTGGTACACTTTCTCGAAATCTTCCATTAACTAAAATTATACGCTTGGTAGCTAGATTTATCATAGTGCTTATGAAGTATCACTATGACGAAAAACCGCAGACAGGACAGAGGTCTTCGTGCTCAAAAGCAGTAGCCCATTGGGCGGCTGCATCTGACGGCGACTGCAGGTCTAAGAAACCGCGTATATCAGCAGCTTCACGGAGTAACCAGCCAAGCCGACCGTCAAACACCCACCTGCCCCACTGTACACTTGCCCAGCGGTTACCGACGGGTGTGACATAAACTGGTTCGTGTGGGCGGTAAGCCAGCTTTGGCTCTTCGCGGTGCATAAGGTCAAAGTTATGAGCTACAAATTCGGCATCATAAATGGCAGTTTGCGCCATGCCGCTAAATGGTGTTTCGGCGTTGTCACCAATGACGAAAACATCTTTACTACCCTCGGCTCGTAAAAATTCATCAACGAGTACTTTGCCTCTTGGGCTGAGCGTAAACTGGTTTGCGGCAAAAAACGGATTGTTAGCGACGCCTGCTGTCCATATGATGGTATGGCTGTGAAGCGGTTTGCCCGAGACGGTTAGCCCTTCTGCGGTTGCGCCTTCGACGCGCTTCCCAAGATAGAGTTTGACTCCAAGTTTGCGAAGACGTTTTGCGATACGTCTGCCAACCTTTTTGTCGAGTCGTGGCATGAGCGAAGGCTGCGCTTCCACGAGGTCAATATGAGGCACCCTTCCTTTAATATTGTGTTTTTTGACAATTTCTCTTAAGTAAAAACTGAGTGCTCCAGCCAGTTCAATCCCCGTGGGGCCACCACCGACGACAATATAGTTGCTGTCAAGCTCCTTCTCGCCGATGAGCTGAGCATGTAAGTGGCGTTTGAGCCGTTCCGCATCGGGAATACTCTTGATACCGTAGGCGTTGTCTTCGAGCCCGGGTATGCCGAAAAAGTTCGTGACGACACCGAGCGCGAGCACTAGGTAGTCATAGGTAAGCACGGTATGGTTTTCTAAAGAGATAGTTTTGCCGGTCTTGTTCACACTCGCGACTTTTGCCTCCATGAGCTCAATATCTTTGCCGTCAAATATCTCAGCGAGCGGTATGGCGGACTGTTCGTCACTGCCACCTGTCGCGGTACGATACATCGTCGGATAGTAGTAAAAGTCTGAGCGCTCTGAGACTAGGGTTATATGGTACTGGCCCAATTTTGCAAGTTCCAGTGCGGTCTTGACGCCGCCAAACCCACCGCCGACGATCACAATTCTCTTCTGGGATGCTTTTTTCTTCTCTGTCATATTCACCTCATTGTATCAGCAAGCATAAACGGATTGCTAGGCTTTAATGTATGTAATAAGGCTTATGTTTTATGGTACTCTAGAGTTTAGAATGGGCACCGCAAAGAAACCAGAATTAAACTTGAAGCAAGAGCTAAAAAAACTGGGCTTTACTGGCGAGCTTGATGATTCGCCCCAGTCTCGTGATTTTTATAGTCACGACGCGAGTATGTTTGAGCTCCGTCCGCAGCTCATTGCTAGCCCCAAAACGACGGCCGATGTACAGCGACTTGTCCGGTTTGTCTCTGCAAATAAAAAAAGTAATCCTCAGCTTTCACTCACCGGTCGTGCAGCTGGTACAGATATGGCGGGTGGCGCAATCAATGAGTCAATTATTGTCAATTTTGCCAAGCATTTCACGCATGTTGGACCGGTCAAAGAACTTACCATGACGACCCAGCCGGGCGTGTTTTATCGTGATTTTGAGCGCGAGACACTTAAACACAATCTCATTATGCCCTCTTACCCCGCTAGCCGCGAACTTTGTATGATGGGCGGCATCGTGGCGAATAATTCTGGCGGCGAAAAATCACTTGAGTACGGTAAAGTTGAAAACTTTGTGACTGAGCTAAAGGTTGTGTTTGCAGACGGCAAAGAGTACTCCGTCAAACCGCTGACTAAAAAGCAGCTTGACGCCAAAATAAACCAGGGTGACTTCGAAGGTAACGTCTATAAAAAAATCTATAAACTCTGCGAAGACCATTATGACCTCATCAAAGAAGCAAAGCCAAACGTCAGCAAAAACAGCATGGGCTACACGCTTTGGCGAGTCTGGGACCGTGAAACTGGTATTTTTGATCTTGGCCAGCTGATCATCGGTTCGGAGGGTACGCTCGGTCTGGTGACTGAGGCAAAATTTCGCTTGGTGCCGACCAGGCCGCACTCAGGTCTACTCGTCTTATTCCTGAAAGACACGAAAGCACTCGGTAAACTCATACCAAAAGTGCTCGAACACAAACCGGCAACATTTGAATGTTTTGACGAAGCAACTCTTCTGCTCAGCATCAAGTTCATGCCGTACTTCTTAAAGATGCTTGGGCTTCGGCGGTTCATCCACTTGGTTCTTTCACTGATCCCTGACGCCGCACAGTTACTGCGGGGCGTACCTAAAATGGTACTAATGGTAGAGTTCAACGGTGAGAGTGAGGAAGAGGTTCGTACGAAAGTCGCTCGCCTCCACCGAGAACTGGGCAAGTACCGCGCCCGTTACGAAATAAATGGTTTTGAAGAGACTCCCACTGAAGGCAAAAGTGAAAAATTTTGGGTCATGCGCCGCTACGCCTTCCAGGTACTTCGCAAGAAAGTCAAAGAAAAACATACTGCACCCTACATCGACGATTTTATCGTTGCGCCGGAGCACCTTGTAAAGTTTTTGCCTGAGCTACGCAAAATCATTAAAAAGTACAAGCTCTTTGCGACCATTCAGGGACACATCGGCGATGGCAACTTTCACGTTATACCGCTCATGAAGATCGAGGAACCGAGCGAACGTAAAAAGATTGAACCGTCTCAGCGAGAGGTAAATAATCTGGTGCTCAAATATGGCGGTAGCCTCAGTGGTGAGCACAACGACGGCCTAGTGCGGGGTCCATGGCTAGAAGCGCAGTTTGGGCGCGAGGTGCTGGCGCTCTTTAAAGAAGTCAAAAGCATATTTGACCCCGAAAACATCTTTAACCCGCACAAAAAAACCGACGCTACCTGGGATTACACCTTCTCCCACATCCGCGACCATTTCTAAAACCCTCAAGCACTATAATGTGTGCACTGCCGAAGACACTCGTGTATAGTTAGACGTAAGCATGTTGCGGGGGTTTTTAAAACGACTTGAGAATATGAGAGGGCCGAGGGTGCCTCATTTGTCTCGGCCGCTTCTGACGCTACTTATCGTCGGTGGCCTCGCCGCGCTCATAGGTGTTTTGACATGGGCGGCATGGGGCGGGCACTTCCCTCTCATCAAAACAAGTGGCGAAGTGGCAA
>CAYMUP010000015.1:0-20684 GCA_964393815.1 uncultured Candidatus Saccharibacteria bacterium
AGAGAGATTAACAACGTAAGGCCTGAGTGTCCTACTTCGGGGTATCCTGTGCGGCCCCGATATAAACGTGTTTTGATCATTTGTTTCGTACCACACATGCTCTGCGGTGCGTGCGTAGTCTATCGGGTGAAACTCGTTAGTGCCATTTGAGAAACGATATTTATCAGCGAGCGATATAAGCTCCAAAATGGTTTTCTGGTTCACATCGCCCCAGTGCTCAGTCGCATGTCTGACCGAAAGCTGGTAGAGCAGTCGTGCGGCATCACGGTCATTGAACGCCATGCGCTCTTCCGTTTGGCCGCTCTTTGCACCAACCTCCACACGTATAATAGCCTTCACCGCGTCAATGATGTCGCTATGCCTTGTTAGATACAAACCCTCTATCAGTGTAAAAGGTGTACGGTCAGCATTTTGGTCTGGTCGTGGACATTCGGCTATATCATACCGCCGAGGGGTATTGGGATTAGCTAGGTCAAATAGGTTCGTTGACGAGCCAGCGAGACGGCCATCCATATCGATAACGCCACTCCGCACCAATGCATCGTGCAATCCAGAGCGTTGCGCATAGTCCACAATGTCATCGTCCCGCGTGCTTTCTGTCTCATAGTCGCCCTCTAGGTGGTCGCCGAGGCGGTGTGAGTCGACAGTAACATTTATATCACTCATCATTACTTGCGCAACCTGTTCCAGCGTACCATTCAGTTTGGCGATAATAATCGCACTTTCCACGAGCGTGGTTAGCCTGTCCATGCGCCCTGCACCATCGCGAAATTCAAATCGTTCAGGAAGACTTAGCTGTCTTGTGTCCAAGTGGTGAAACTGGTGTCGCACGATGGTATCTACGAAAGTTGCTGCGCGCGGATCGGCAAAAACTTCGTCGACATAAATTTTTGTGGCTTGCAATACGCTATGCAGCCCCAGTCTCCCGCCCGAGACGAAAAAACTTGCCTCGGGATACTGCTCAAACATTAGCCGTGGACCAATGGTTGGCACTGTATAGGTCCCATCCGCTAACTCCAAACGCTCACTCATACCAAAATCGTAGCATACTACCCAGCAAGCACCTGTTGTCAAATTTTTATTTCGTCAGCAGTTGATTTCCCGCAACAAGCGTATACTAGATATGTATGACGAAAGTATCGGTAGTATGTGGTGGCGACTCTAAAGAACGTGCAGTTTCGCTTAGGTCTGGCATCGCCGTTACAGAAGCGCTTCGGGCGATCGGCTATCAATTTGAGGTGACAGATAGTACTGCTCCAGATGAGGTTCTCTGCCGCTGTGATGTTGTTTTCCCGGTTTTGCACGGTGTTGGCGGCGAAGAGTGACGGCTCTAGGCCATCGAAAGAGATCTGTCTAGAACTGTTGCAAGAAACTGCTTGAGAAAGTGCGAGTGAGGTCTTTCTCCTGAGCATACCGTTCTTCGGCTAGTCCAATCAATTTCTCGACTAGTTCCACCCCAGAAACCCCGGCTTGCCGCCAGTTGTGTGCGTACAAACTTCCGGGCATTGGGTTGACTTCGTTGAAGAAAACTTCCTTGCTTTTGCTATCAATCAGCATATCGACTCGGGCTATCCCGCTACATCCGATTGCTTGGTACACGTCTAGGCCAACCTTTTCAGCTCTTTCGTATACATCCTCTGGAATGTCGGCAGGAAGCTTGCTATACCCTTGAACGCCGACAGATTTGCTGCCAGATTTGCCGACTGTTTTACCACCTTTTTCGCCCCCATTCATATACTTTGTGTCGAAGTTGAAAAAGTCTTCTGCTGAGGCTAGTGGCTGCTCTAAAAAAGCCGGTCGGAAGACCTCGTTCCCCATAATCGGCAAGGTCACCTCTATTAGATTTTGCACACCCTGCTCTATGATAATCTTATCATCGTAGTGCGCTGCAACCTCGAGAGCATTTCGTAGTTCAAGCTCATTAGTCGCTCGCGTAATGCCAATACTCGATCCGAGGTGAGCTGGCTTCACAAAAATTGGCCACTGCAATTTTTTCATGGCATGCTTAACCACTGCTTCAGTTTTTTCGGTAGTGTCAGCGGCTGTGCACCAGATCCACGGTGTCGAGGGTATGTGCTCGGCGGTGGTAACTTGTTTGGCAAGCACCTTATCCATAGCAATTACGCTGGCTGCAAGATTGCAACCCACATAAGGTACGTTCGCCATATTAAGCAGTCCCATTAAACTACCGTCTTCACCATATGTTCCGTGCAGCGCCGGGAAAACAACGTCTACTGTCACTTCTTGTTGACGTACCCGTCCCGGAAGCACAAGTTTTAGGCCATTTGCTGGTTTAACTCCTATTGATTTCATCTGGGATATATTTCGTTCAAGCTGCTTTGATTGAAAGAAACTGATGTGTTTGAACTTTTGGTCGCAGTACCATGATCCCTGCCGCGAAATATACACTGGCAAGACTCGATACTTCTTGCTTAGTTCCAGCGGTCGGATGATACTCGAGAGTGCTGTAATAATCGATATATCGTGCTCGGTTGAACGACCACCAAAAATAACTGCTACTGTCTTCATGAGTCTAGTATACCTCGTTAATGATAGTTGTCCGTCCAGTCGTTTTGCATAAGTACCACGTCACCAGCGCGTACAATTTGGTCTAGATTTTGATAAAACTGCAGCGGCTCTGGTTCAAATGTCACTTTACCTTCGTAGCGCAAGTAACTAAGCTGGCTAGCAATAATGTCGGTGGCCGAGTTTTGCATAAGGATAACCCAGTCAGGCTGCACTTCTGAAATCTTCTCGGCAATCTTTATGTGCACATTGTCAGTTTCCTCCCCTTGATCAACGAGGCCTGGCGTGACATATAGAGTACGCTTAGCTTTGATTTCGTCGAGGAAAGAAAGGCCTGCCAGTATGCCCTCTAAGTTTCCATTATATGTGTCATCAACTATTGTCGCACCGCTAAGCATATATGGCTGCATACGATGCTGATGCGGGAAAAATGCTGATAGTGCTTTCTGCACGGACGCAGCCGATACGCCAAGCTGCAGCGCAAACGCTGCCGCAAATCCCAGCGGACCTACTTGGTGGCGTCCGAGCAAAGGACTCGAAATTTCAAACGTACGACTTGAGTCAGAAAACTTAAACGACGTGCACTGCACAGACACTTGAATCTCTCGATTATCCCACTCTTGGCCGCCCTTTGATGTATACTTCATTGCTTGTGCGGGCGCAAATTGGAGTAACTGTTGCGAGTCACCGTTTATGAATAAATTATCTCTGGAGACAAACTCGTTTAGTGACAGCAGATCTTTCGCAAGCACATCGACTGACTTGTATTGGTCTAGGTGGTTTGGCGCCAAACCAGTAATAATGGCACATTCGGGCCGTAAGGCTTCGGCAAACATGCGTACATCACCTGGTTTGCCTTCACCCAGCTCAAACAGCAAAAACTCTTCGTTGCCACTCAGCGTTCGAATAAACTGAGCGTGCGCAGAAGGCGTATTGCCGTTACCAATTGTTGCCGCTACCTTTTTCTCAGTTCCCAAAGTGGCCAGCAACAGTTCCTTCATGCTCGTTTTACCATAGCTACCAGCTATAACAATGACTTTTCCCTTATATGATTGTAGGTATTCTCGGCAAAATGCTAGCTGCAAACGTTCAGCTCGCGGCCTATAGAGCAGCTCCGCCGTAGCTAACACAATACAGTAGACCCCCAGCACCACAAGCGGCATCATCAACAGACCCATCAAAGCCTTTCCAATGCTCTGGATTAGAGTTTCTCCGGCATATGCCCACCACATTGTAAACACTGGCCAAACGGTCATCACCCCATAGCCTAGAACCAAGAGAGCTTTGGCTTTCGTGGTTACGACCAAGTTCTGCCGTTTCATGACAGAGGTTACTGGTTGACCCTTTTGAGCCAGGGCGTACATCCACGTCCTAAATGCAGGCAGCCTGTACTCTACTTGCTGCAACATATACACAACATAGATGGGAAATTTCGGGTGTAAAAACGAAAAAATGTACCGCACTACAGATGGTCTTTCATGTGTTCTGCTATTGTTGGTGCGGCTTTTTGATGCAGCCAGTGATCGGCACCTTTTAGCTCGATATACTTGGAACGGGGAATAGCCTGATGAAATAGTTTTCCATACGCTGGAGGTGTCGCCAAGTCGATCTCACCATATATAAGTAGCGTAGGCTGTGTAACATGCCGAGCGACATCTATGACATCGGTCGCAAGCATTGCCGCAAGTACCTTTTTCAGCGCAGGGCTCAGAGTTACATCATAGTCTGACCCTAAGCGGTTGTATATGGATTGTTTCACCTGGGATGGAAAAACCTTCCCTGTCACCTTCGCCCCGATATGTAAAATGTGTTTTTTTGTAGTCTTTTGGCGAACGCCTGCTGCAGCGATCAAAAACAACTGCTTTGGTTGTAGTATTCCTGTGCCAGTCCCATATACAGCAATCTGACCACCCATAGAGTGCCCGACAAGTGAGTAATCCGTAATGCCGATCTTTTTCAGCACCGCAGCAACATTTGTCGCATACTGTTCTGGCGTATTACAATGTACGTTTTCTGCACTAGCGCCGAAGTTTGGCAAGTCAAGGGCTACGCAACGAAATTTTGGCTTCAAAAGATCTATCAACGGCCGCCACGTCGTTTTCTGGTCTCGCCATCCGTGCAAAAAAACTACAACTGGTCCAACGCCCTCCTCGGAATAGTCAATTGGTGCACCGTCAACAATCACTTGCATAATACCAGTATACAGCTATCCCAGTGTTGAAAATTGTTTGGCTTTGGCGCGGAGCCAGGCTTTGTTTTGGCGTACAAGGTTATGCGCATCGGCCGGATGAGCTAGCAGTAGTTTGACCGCTTCCTCGGCGTAGACGCCGTTTTGTGAACCTTTGGCTAGCACAACCGCGCCCGGTTCCAACACACGCCTTACGAAATTGCCCGCGTCGTAGGGACTCATATAGCTATGCACCACGCAACCCCGTGCCTTCGCAGCCGGTGCCAGCCAGCGTTTGGCATCAGCACCAATCGTCACCACCATGTCTAGCTTGGCCGGGTCACAGTACTCGCCTACTTCCATATGTGCCTCGCGGGCGTACTCGCCTAGCTCATTCATACTGCCAAGTATCGCGATGCGCTGCGCGGTTTTTTCGTGGTACAGCGTGTCGAGCGCCGATTTGACAGCCACAGTAGTAGCGTTGTAGGCGTCGTCGATCAGGGTCGAACCCTGCACGCCGTCAAGCACCTGCATGCGGCCCGCAAACGGCTTTAATCTCTTCAGTCCAGTAGCGATGTCTGTGTGGCTAAGCCCCAGCATGTCGGCCACTGCCGTGGCGGCTAGTGCGTATTTAGCCCCGTGGTACCCCACATAGGCAATATGAGCACTCAGCTTGCCAGAGGGAATGTCTACCGTAATGGTCTGACCGTGTAGGCTCTGCTTGCTGACATCGGCATAGTAGTTTTCGGCGACATTGGTAGTCATGCTGTAGACATCAAATGTCTTGCCGATTAGGTATTTGCCTGGGATGTCATCGGCGTTGACCAGTAGCCGTTTGCTATAGGCAAATACTTCGGTTTCTTCCTCGGCAACAGCATCTAGCGTGCCAAAGAACTCCATGTGCTCAGGCGTGATAGCCGTCAAGACGGTGATGTCAGGCTTGAGGTAGCTAAACTCACGCATAAGTCCCGGTTTGTCGGTACCAAGCTCTACTACAACAACATCGTAGGGGAATGACTGATAAATCAGAGCTTCATTTTCGCCGATCAGCCGCGCCCATGCAAAAAGATTGTATATGCTGGGCTGTGTTTGATTAAAAAACACCAGCGGTACTGTCAGGCGGTCGTTGTAGTTGCCCTCTTGGTGCAGCACACGGTATTTCTGACCGAGCAGATCGGCGACGGCGAGTTTGGTACTGGTTTTGCCCACTGAACCACTCACTGCTACCAGATGAAACTTGTGTCGTCGCCTAAGCCGCCTCACCTGATTCTCGAGCACCCGTCCAAGCAGGCCACGAGCAATCTTTTTGGGATGCGCCAGATAATAAAGCCCGCGAGTCAGAAAACCGCCCAGCGCTACCAAGTGTGCTGTCACTAGTGGGTATGAAGCAAGCAGTGCAAGCGCAAAAGGCACATAGCCCCGCCCCTCATGGTGGGTCCACTGTATCAGCAGCCACACGGCACTTACAATCATTGAGGCCGAAACCATCAAAAGCAGGACTACAGCCGAATTTTCAGTAGCGGTCAGCTTGCCACGCACTTGGTAGCCAAGTGTTTGCCAAAACCATTTTATGTACGGAATGGGACGATATTCGTGATAGCGAAAGGCGAGCACTGCATCTCGCGGAAATCCCCAAGAGTAGAGCGTCACTAGTGAACGAAAAAATTCTTTTAGCATAAGAGAAATTATAGCGATGTTTCTACGCAAGGGCAAAATACAAAGAGCCCCAGCCTTTCGGCTAGGACTCTTTACCTGGTGGAGATAGAGGGACATCGCTTTTCGCGGCCGTTTCGGCCGCGTCGCTCCTTCGCTCATCTTCGATTCGCTACGCCAAACCCTAACGAGGGTCTTCGCCCTCACAATCTCACCAAACAAAAAGCCCTAGCCTTTCGGCTAGGACTCTTTGCCTGGTGGAGATAGAGGGACTCAAACCCTCGACCTCAGCGCTGCCAGCGCTGCGCTCTAATCAACTGAGCTATATCCCCGTAGCTAACTGAGAGCTAGTGTAGCTCATGCGACGAATTTTATCCAGATACGAAATAAAAGCCCTGAGCGTTCCCAGGGCTTTTACCTTTTGCTAGCCTACCTAGGCTTGTTCGACTTGCTTCCTCATCTGCGTGAGCAACTCTGCCCGCTCGCGGTGCATGTGGTTGACCACGCTAGCCATCTTGTGGCCGTCGTACCGGTGGATTTGGCTGCGCGCCCGGCTACCCTCTTTTTTACGTTGGTGACGAAATTTTTCACTTAGTGACATTGGCTCGTACCTCCTAATTTTTATTGTACTCGGGTTACGCTTATCGTGCCGTGAGAAAACTCACGATTCCAACGTCACGACCATTTTGCGCGGTAACTCTTCCGTAATGTCTTTGACCGACTCGGTGTCAAACAGCTCGCAGATGGTCTGCCAAGCAGCCTTTATGTGCGTACGTGCGCGGTGCTCGTCGATGTCCTCGAGGTCCATGAGCTGGTCAATGATGTCCTCATCGATATGCGTGATGGTTGGCACCATCTGCGCGGCATTTTGCAGTTCCATTGGCAGCTGGGCAGCAAAGCTCTGCCGCGTCGTGTCGCTGAGGTTGGCAGCGACGTTCTCTACCACCACCTCGAGTGCGTCTTGCGATTCGTCTTCACGCGCTCCGGCGATGGCTTTGATCTTGTGGATGATTGTGTGATATTTCATGTGATTCTTGTTCCCTTTTCCACTCATATCATGCACCACGAGCCTGAGAATTAACTATGAGTTTTGTTACAAATCAAACTGCTTTTGTTACTTGTCCACAGCCACTAGGTTTTGCCTACTTTTGGCGGGCACTTGATAAGCATGAGCGTTTGTGCTATAATGTAGATTCTACCCCCTAAAGGTAGTTAGTAATGGGGCTGAATTTTAAGCTCGACGTTGGTACATTTTCGGTTTCGGTAGCAGGTCGCTTGTCAGCGTTATAGGCAACCAAGAATAGATGCAAATCCATTCAAACAACTAGCTTCTGCCGCTCGTGAGTTCTTCGCTTCAATGCGTCTGACTCCTGCGACAGCCGCAGTTACTGCTTAAGTTATACCTTGAGCAACGCCTTGGACGATTTCAGATAGCCTAAGATACGTTTTATTTTTCTGAATGCTCATCCGGTTGTATCTGGTCCGGATGCTAAGCCTAGGATTGCTCGTGTACGCGTTTGTCTGTTTTTTAAAAGTACACGCTATAGACCATAAAATAGACTAAACCTGTAGAGCCAAACTGATAAAACTAGCGGACGCGGGGGCGGTACCCGCCAGCTCCACCATTTGACTATAAAGAGAGATGGCTCGTAGCCGTCTTTTTGTTTTAGAGCTTTTACCCGCGGGAGAGGCGGCGTTTGCGGTAGAAGACGGTAAGTACAGCGTAGTAGCCAAGCAACACACCAAAGCTTGAAAGCAACATGACTTCTAATAGCCCCAGGGGCAAAACGAGGTTAATCAGCCATGCTAGACCAAGCAGCACAGCCAGCACGCCGACAAGCGCAAAATGCAACCCGAGCAAAAAGAGTCGGCCACGCCTTAATGGCAACGCGTGGCTCCTCGCAATCGTTTCCTTTAGAGACAGCTGCTGTTCAAAAAGTGAAACTACGGGCACCAAAGAGTAGTTCATCCCGCAGTACATCAACCACACAAGCGCTGCGATCATGGCATAGGGAAGAGTTTCTGTTATAACCGTGCTTGGTAGAGGTTGGAAAAGATAGCTAGTCGCGTAAAGTAGCCCAAGCAAGCCAACTGGCACAAACGTAATAGCTAGCGTCGTCACCCAAGCAGTGATCATTCGCAGACCATTATGAAACCCGTAGCCTAGACTCTCCCGCAGTGAGCGGTATAGTTTGCGGTTAAGGCTCTGTATGAGTGATTGCATGATAGCCGCAGTCATAGCCGCCACTGACCAAACAACAAGTAGCGCAATGCCTGCCATCGCGAGCATTAGCACCGGTACAATTGCAAGTCCCACCATGCCGGTCACGCTCATGATGGCCTCCGACATAAAATAAAGTATGTTTGCAGCGCTCGAGACTGCCATAAATCCAATGCAGAAGCTCGTTATAAGCAAAGCTCCGACGATATCTTCGTTGAGCCGTGAGGCACGGTAGACATCGCTAATTGCAGTCGTGAGATAGTATTGGCTTTTTTGCCACCGCGTCACTTTTGCCTGCTGGCGGCTAGCAGTGCGCAAAACTCGTCGCTCAAAGCGATCCATACGTTTCTGAGTATGGCGCGCAAAACGGCGCCATGGCTTCACATACCACTGAGGATTGTAACCTGTTTCTAGTAGTGTGCTGACGCTCTTCACCTCTGCTTTTCCTTGTCTTACGATGAATTATGCTTGGCCACCAAAGGAGCCCACCTCATCAATAGGTGCATTATAGCAAAGTTTTTCTTTTTTGTCAAGTTTGTTTACTAGAAATATAAAGATTGTGCCAATCTTCGAGTGATAACGCTTGGGCGCGAGTATTTTCTGTGATTTTTGCCACTGTCAGCATCTCTCGTACCTGCTCTTTTGGTAGGTGAAGCCCTGCGCTCAGGCTATTTACGAGCGTTTTGCGCTTTTGACTAAAGCCAGCTTTGACTATATGGAAAAAGGCTTTCGGCTCAACATCGGCAAACAGCGGGGTTGGACGGCGACGCAGCTCCAAAACCTGACTATCCACCTTTGGGGGCGGTGTAAACAAGCTTGCGGGCACGAATGCCCCGAGTGACACTTCGCAGTAAAATTGTGCGCTTACACTGAGCAGCGACATCTGTCCAGGACGAGCGCAAACCCGCTCAGCCACCTCTTTTTGTATGAGCAGTGCTGCCCGGTCAAAAGGGTTCAGCGATTCTGAAAGCACACGGATGAGGTTGCTCGTTAGATAATACGGTATATTTGCCACTACCTTATAGCCTGCAGGAAGTTGTTGTAGGTTAAACCCTAAAATATCCCCTTCCACCACTGTCAAATTTTCTAAAAGTACCTTTTCTAGAGGACTGTCCTCTAGATGTCGCTTTAGGGTGGTGGCGAGAGCGTGGTCGAACTCTACGGCGGTGACATGTGCCCCGCGGGCGAGGAGTTTGGCGGTGAGGGTGCCAAGACCAGGACCGACTTCAAGTACATTATCCCCTACCTGAACGACCGCGCTATCACAAATGCTCTCGAGCGTCGCGTCGTCGTGCAACCAATGCTGCCCGAGCGCTTTTTTTGGTACAACCTCATCTTTCACCCTAGTATTGTACCAGTTCACTCATAGCCCTCATCGAAAGTTATATAGCATTCTTCGCCTACAGCTTATGAACGTCGAGAATTAAATGGTCTAGTACGCCCTAATTCGACACATAATTGCCCGTTTAATCAATCCCGTTTTTGAATTTACTTCAAAAACGGGATTACAGTTAAGGGAAAAGCCCAGCGAAGCGTTAGGAAAAACCGCAGGTTTGTCCTAAATCTGTCTACCACCAGTGCTTACTAAGCCAAGCGTTATAAGCCCCTTGCCAGCTACCATACCGCCCGACGGCATAGCCAGTAAAGAACCTTGTCTGGCACACAGGGTCGCTCTGCCATCCTGGACAAACATTTGCGAGCTTACCAGCCGGACAAGCCTGTCCCAGACCGCCACAACCACCTGCATTCATAGCCGCAGCATTCCATCTCGATTCACGAGAAAATATGTAGTCCACATAGGCGTAGTCATCTGGACTAATACCCGCCGCTGCCATGACCGACACTTTATCGCCAGGGATGTTAGTGGTATTTCCGCGGGCGACTATCCGCTCGACTGGCTCTTTGATTGTTACCGATTGTAGTAGACGGCGACTAACCTCTTTGCCGTTTTGGATGTTGATCTCATATGTGCGGCTCGCCCGCCCTGGGCTGCCCTCTTGGCGGACTGCCTGCGTACCAAATGAAAGTGAGGCGTCGATCACAGTTTTTGTTGGCGGAGCTACGTCTTCTTCAACCGTGATAGTCTGTATGCCATTGCGAATCACAGCTACCTTCAAACCAGCTACAAGTGGTGTCTCCATAGCTGGCTGCACTGTGTCATCTTTGCCCAGCACCACACCCCGACGTTTTAGCAACTCACTGACCGTCTGAGCACGTGTATGCACATCGTGTGTCGTGCCATACAGATCAAGCTGAATCTGTGTCGCCCGGTCTATAGAAATACGCTCACCGAGACTACCCTGCACCACAAAGTTGCTGGTTGGCTCGGCGCTCACATTGTCCTCGTTATAAAGATGGACGCCTGCCTGAGCAACAGCACTCCGCGGTGAACCGGCCGCCGCCGTTGCGTGTGTTTCTGCCCCGCCATCTACTACCACCACTGGCTCTGCTCGGTACACATTGACCCGGAAGTTATCGCCAACAATCATCTCGTCTTGGCTCGGCTCTACCCTATCTCGCGAGCCAACTGGAATCTTTTCGCGCTTTATGAACTCCCCTACTGTCTTTGCTCTGGTTGGGATGCTTTGGACTTTGCCGTCAATGCTGAGGCGGGCAATATAGCTGTCGTTTGGTCGAAGCGCGAGCTGTGGCGTGCCACCCCGAAGCGCAAGATAAAGAGCAGCCACGCCACAGATAGCCAGCACCACAAAAAGTACTGCGGGAAGTCCCATTGGGTGATGTTTGACGCGCCTCGCATGGTGAATGACTGTTTCTCTTGCTGCCCTCATATGTCTGCCCTACAGTATAACATTTTGGTACATTCACTCAGGCTTTCGCCTGGGATAGGCTTTTGATAGGGGTAAATTTCACCTCGTTGGCCGTATTACACTATGCAAGAGGTAGTATGTGAAAGATGCCTAAGTTGGGAAGAGAGGTGTTTACCAAATGCCGCTTTTGCTTATAACTCTTGTCCGTGAATGGCTGCTTCGAATTTTCTAGAGTTTTTCTAGAGGGGCGAAGGCAGTGTTGAGTTTTTTGAGCCCCTTACCCTTAAAATAGACGGCTGCCACGTCGCCATCGAGCTCCATGATGATCCCTTCACCGAAGACTTTGTGTGTCACTCGGTCGCCCTCCACATAGTCAACGACATAACGCGGTTCTTGAAATGAAGTGAAGCTGTTTTCGCCGCTTATCTGTTTTTCTGACTCATTTTCATCAAATGAAGTGAAATTGCCGCCACCAAAGGAGCTCGCTTGACGGTTCCCAAACGACGGCATAATGGTCGAAGATTCAACGTGAGCCGCCTCTATTTCACTTAAGAATCGACTGGGTACGTTATGCTGTACACCACCGTAGAGAGCTCGCGACAGTGCGTACAGCAGGTAGAGCTCCTCGCGGGCGCGGGTCATGCCCACATAGCAAAGGCGCCGCTCTTCTTCCATCTCGTGCTGATCGTACAGGGCGCGGCTGTGCGGAAAGATGGTTTCCTCTAGCCCCAGCATAAAAACGACTGGAAACTCGAGACCTTTGGCAGAGTGCAGCGTCATGAGCGTGACGACATTGTCACCAAACTCGGCGTTGTCTAGGTCGCTAAAGAGCGCGATCTCCTCAAGCAATCCCTCTAATCCTAGAGCTTGATAGCCCGCAGCGACGCCTACCAGCTCACGCACGTTTTCTTGCCGACTTTCGGCCTGCGGCGTTTTGTCGTCGAGGTACTCCATATAGCCGAGTTGCTTGACTAGACTGTCTATGATCATGTCGGGCGCGACTTCGTCCATCTGCGAGCGTAGTGAGGCCAGCAAGCGAGCGAGCTCGGCTAGACCCTTTCTTCCCTTTGGGGTCAGCCCCATGACCGCACCTGCATCTGCGAGCGCCCCACTCAGCGGCAGGCCCGTAACCGACATGTGAGTATAAAAAGCCTGCAGGCTCTTGGCGCCCAGCCCCCGCGCTGGGACATTGACGATGCGTTCAAAACTAGCCATATCGTCTGGCTGGTAAAGAAGCCGCAAATACGCCAGCAGATCTTTGATTTCTTTGCGGTCATAAAAGCGCACGCCACCGACAATACGATAGGGGATACCGTACTGGATAAAAACCTCTTCGATGACGCGGCTCTGCGCATTGGTGCGGTACAGCACTGCATAGTCTTTGTACTGGCGAGCTCCGAGGTCAACATTGTTTTTTATCACCCGCATGAGCATTTCTGCCTCGGCGCGCTCGGTCATCACCTGCGTAAGCTGCACTGGTTTACCCTCACCCGCCGCCGTCCAGAGCTCTTTGTCGCTGCGCTGGGTGTTACGCGTAACCACGCCGTGTGCTGCACCCAGTATGTGACCAGTGCTGCGGTAATTTTGCTCGAGTTTTATAACCGCGCTTTCAGGATAATCTCGCTCAAAACGAAGAATGTTGCGAAAATCTGCGCCACGCCAACTGTATATCGACTGCCAGTCGTCACCGACAACCGCCAGGTTCTGACGGTCATTTACCAACAGCTGCACCAGCTTATACTGCGCAGCATTGGTATCTTGGTATTCGTCGATCATGATGTGGCTCAGCTGATTGCGCCACTTTTCGCGCACTTCTTTGTGGGCCTCTAGCATCTGCACAGTTCGCCAAATGAGGTCGTCAAAATCGAGCGCTTTGGCCTCACGGAGCGCCGCTTGGTAGCGCGGATACACTTCGGCCGTTATCTGCGACGCAGGGCTACTGGCGCTGGTACGGTATTCATCTGGGCCTATCATCTCGTTTTTGGCACTACTAATGAGGCCAGCGATGGTGCGAGCCGGAAACGACTTTTCGTCGACATGCAGTTCTTTGCAAATGCGCTTTACGGTTGCCTGGCGATCGGCCTCGTCATAAATGACATAAGAGCGTGGAATGCCGATGTACTCACCGTCCATGCGCAGCAGCCGCACGCAAATGGAGTGAAATGTACCCATCCAGGGCATAAACCGCCGGTCGGCTGCGTTTTGATCGAGCAGTTTCGCTACGCGTTCGCGCATCTCGCGAGCGGCTTTGTTAGTAAAAGTCACGGCGAGGATGCTATACGGCGTCGCCTGGTGCGTCGCGATAAGATAGGCGATGCGGTGGGTGAGAACCTTGGTCTTACCACTTCCTGCCCCAGCCTGAATTAGTAGTGGCCCATCAGTCGTTTCGACCGCTCGGCGCTGCTCTGGATTTAACCCCTCCAAAAGTTTTTCTTGCACCCACCTATTTTAGCAGAACACTGGTTAGAAAATTGTCCCAACTAGTATTTTGTCTAGGAACTTGCGTTTATGCAGTCTTCACCTTTTAAATTTAATATAGCGATAAACTGCGCCTTTTCTATGCCTTCAGCGGGATGGATGCCTGCTGCAAAAGGACCAGTATATAAGCCGGGATTCTCATAATACTCCACTGTATTTGCAGGGCTTGGTGGTAAAATTGCTTTTTGTGACTCTACTTTCTGCAGACATGCAGGGTCATTTGCTTGCTTACTATTGTATCGATAAGAGGAATCGTAGTGGTTCCACCAGGCTTTGGTCGGCTTGTCTTCTTCACTGCAAGGGATAGTATGCTATTCCGAAAGTTTTTTTGCAGCCTTTAGCTGACCTACTCTTTTCTCTGCATCTTGCCTTAAGCCTTCATTGCGACGAATCTTTGCTTCAATTTCCGTCAGCAGCTTTTCACCCTCCAGATCGCGGACGCACGCTTTCGTAGCCACGAGCGTGTCCACATCGGTATATTTGCTCTGGCTAGGAGCAAGCTCACAAGCGGCTAGAGCTGCAGCGAAAATAGTTGCGGTTGTAAAGGCTAATACGTTTTTTGGACTTAGTCTCTCTATGTTAAACACTCCTGTTTTACGCCCTTGTTTCTCAGTTTAGACTACATATTATTCCCATAGTATACTACTAATATAAGTTTTTTCAAATTAGTAAAGGAAGTGGCTTAATATAGACGCCCCGTTGTTAGCCTAGGGGGCGAGAAGGTCGGTGTGCGGGATGCCCGAGAGTGTGAGGACTTCCATATCGAGAAGTAGATCTAGGGTGATAAGCGCGATAAATAGGACAAAAACAATGGCCAGCATAGCATTCATGCGACGGTTGTGCTTGCGGTTAAGCGGAACGGCGTAGCTGCCTTTGGCGATTAGCTCTTCAAGCTGGTCGGCGCGCATTTGCTCAGCGGTTTTTTCTTGCACAGCGGTGCCTGTTTCAGCCTCATCTTCACTATCATAGTCTTCGTCTGACTCATTAGTAGCAGGTACAGAGGCCTCAGCTATCGGGTTTGCTTCTGAAACAGCCGCCGAACCGGCGGCTACTTTTGGAGGAGTAGCGGATTCTGAGGCTACAGTTGTCAAATCTGGTGCCACTGCCGGTTCAGATTCTGCAGGAACTGGAGTAGCAGGTTCTTCTGCTAGGCTTGGCTCGCTTAAGGGCGCAATGGTCTTAGCCTGACGATTAATAACTTGGGCAGTGACTGGTGCCTGTGTTGGCGTACTTGAGCCGGATGTGTTTTCACTGAGCATTGGGTCAGCGGCCAGCGACCGAGTGGGAACAATAACCGGTTTTGAAGTAGTGACGGCTGGCGCTGTAGCTGGCGTATGGATGTCCATGGCTTTGGGTGTAGCGGTGGGCTTTTTAGCGGCTGGCATGTTTTTTTGTCTCCGTATTTACTTGGTGGGCAACCTGACAAATGGACGCAAATTGTTGATAGTTGAGGCTGGCGGCACCAACCAGTACACCGTCGACGCCATCTAGCTCAAGGTAGCCTCGTACCGTTTGACTGTCGACACTTCCGCCGTACAGTACACGGAGTCTTTCGGCTGTTCGTTTACCATAAAGCTCGCTGATCTGCAGTCGAATATACTCAACAACCTCTGCAATTTGCTGCGGCTTTGGCACAATACCGTCAAAGGTTGAGATTGCCCAGGTAGGTTCGTAAGCTATCACGACACGTTCTAGCTCGCTGCTCGTCAGATTGGCAACAGCCGTAATGAGCTGATCATAGAGCACCGCTTTGGTCTCTCCCGCATCACGCTCTTTTTTGGTCTCGCCGATGCACACAATGGGACGAATGTCGTTTCTGACGGCGGCCTGCACTTTTTCTCGCACTTGCTTGTTAGTTTCGCCAAAATACAGTCGCCTTGCCGAGTGACCTACAATTACGTAGTGTACTAGGTCTTGTAACATCGCAAAGCTCACCTCACCGGTGTATGCACCTTCATCAACCGCATAGGCATCTTGCGCTGCGAGGCGAAAACGACGACGATCAACCTCTAGGCTAACCGGCTGGAGCGCTAGCATGCTGGGAGCCAGCACCACTTCTACATTTGCATGCGGACGAACGTGTTCGGCCAGACGCCGCACGAGCAAGCTCGCCTGCTGCACATTGAGGTGCATCTTCCAGTTGCCGACAACCAGGGTTTTTTTATCCATCGTTATTTATTCTCCAGTGCTTCTACGCCAGGTAGTTTGCGCCCCGCCAGTAACTCGAGGCTCGCGCCGCCGCCGGTTGAGACGTGATTAAAGCTTTTGATCATGCCGCAGTCCTCGACAAAACCTACCGTGTCGCCGCCGCCCACAAGGCTGTAGGGGCGGTTACCGAACTCGCCGAGCATGGCTTCCATGAGGATTTCGGTACCATGTGCGGTTGGGCCAACGGGGCTCTGCACGCCTCTTGTTTCAGTGACACCCATTGCCCCATTCCAGATGACTGTGCCGGCGAGCTGAATCGCTCCGGCTATAAAAGCGCCGCTAAAAGGGCCGATATCGAGGATCATTTCGTCGTCTGCTACCTTGCTTGCGTCGGGGTCGGGGCGGCGTGGGTAGGCTTCAATATCGGCGATGGCATGTGTGCCCCAGTCGACGAGGCGTGTTCTCGCGTGTGAATCGACCTTAGAAGCAACCACGCCATCCTGAGGTAAGTAAAACACAAAGTTTCGCTTGTCTTTTTCTGCCCGAGCGAGCTCAATAATCTCACGGGCAAGCGGTACATCACTGGCCTCTGTTTTGCTTTTACCAATACGTTTACCTGTCGCCTGCAAAAATGTATTAGCCATAGCACCTCCCACAGCGACAACGTCGGCAACACTTATGAGCTTTTGGAGCACTTCGATTTTATCAGCGATCTTTGCCCCGCCGATGACCGCCACAAGCGGCCGTTTGGGGTTTTCGACCACGCTCGTAATGGTGTCTACTTCGTGTTCAAGCAGTAAGCCGGCTACGCTGGGCAAATGTCGAGTGACAGCATCGGTACTAGCATGTGCGCGGTGCACAACCCCAAAACCATCTTGCACAAAAACTTCTGCAAGCTTTGCAAGCTGCTGGGCAAATCCATCATCATTTGCTTCTTCTTCTGGGTGAAACCGCAGGTTTTCTAGCAGTAGTACCTGACCTGGCTTTAAGCCCTCGGCCGCCTTCTCAGCTCGTTCGCCCACACAATCTGTGGCAAACTCTACCTCAACACCAAGAAGTTTCTGTAGCTGCTTAGCAACGGGGAAAAGACTTTCTTTGGCGTTAACCTTGCCCTCTGGTCGACCGAGGTGCGAGCAAACAACCACAGACGCACCTTGCTGCAGCAAGTAATGGAGTGTCGGCAAACTTTGCTGCAAACGGTAGTCATCGGTGATTTCACCCTTGTCAGATAGTGGCACGTTGTAGTCAGCGCGCAAGAGCACCCGTTTGCCGGCCAGCTCTATGTCTTGAATTGTTTTTTTACTAAAGCTCATCCACCATGCCCACTCTTTATAGTTATGGTTTAACTATACCCTACAACGTATTGAGTAAGCAATGATTTAGACCAAGAATTAGAGTTATGAGTAAAGCGGTAAGACACCAGAGTATTATTTAGAAAACACCCCTGTTAACGACTAGTGTACCTTTCGTATGTTATCTCCAAGATGTTACCGTACATCAAATGAAGTGAAACTCACCGAAGTAAAAAAGTTAAATGCGGTGAAGTGGGTCGAAGATAGTTAGTCTAGCTGGCGGACTTTGATGGTGTCGGTCGTGCCTACCACGCCAGGGTATTGACCACTTACTACCACAACTACGTCACCCTTATGTAAAATATCGCGCTTACGTAAGAAATCGGTCATTTTAGTTGCCGCCTGTTTGCTCACAGGTCGTACATACGACTTCACATCATACACAATCGCAAGTTGCTGTGCGGTTTGTGGCACATCGGTTACGGCGATGAGAGGCACTTCAGGGCGCTCAGATGCAATTTGCAGTGCCGTTGCCCCGCCCTTGGTCTCAGCCACGATGGCCTGGGCGTGAATACTACTAGCCATTCTAATCACTCCGCGGCTAATGGCCAACTGACGAGTAGACTCTTTTTCTTCGATGCCTTTGTACGAGACTTTTAGTACGCCATTTTGCTGCGAATATAGGATGATACGTTTCATGACTTTCACTGCCTCGATCGGGTATTTACCCATAGCAGTTTCGTCGCTGAGCATTACACAATCGCTACCGAGATAAACAGCCGTTGCCACATCTGACACTTCGGCGCGAGTCGGCTCGGGCATGTCAACCATGCTCGCAAGCATTTGCGTTGCCACAATGGTCGGTTTCGCATAGCGTAGCCCGAGGCTAATGATCTGCCGCTGTACCACGGGCACAACTTCTGCCTGAGTCTCTACAGCCATGTCGCCACGAGCTACCATGGCAACATCCGTCGCACGCATGATCTCATCTAGATTATCCACCGCTAGTTTAGTCTCTATTTTGGCGATAATTTTGCGCGGACTGCCTAAGTTTTTGATGATCTTGCGCATTTTTTCGATGTCGGCACCCGACTGGATAAAACTCATTGCAACGTAGTCGATGTCTTGCTGGCTGCCATAGGCGAGGTCGGCTTTGTCTTTTTCGGTAATCACGTCGCCTGCAAAGTCAGTGTCTGGTAGGTTTATGCCCTTGCGCTTTAAAAGCACGCCGTCGTTTTCTGCTCGCACATGCACAAGACCGTCTTTGACGCTGGTCACTGTGGTACGCACCTTACCGTCAAACATATAAAGTCGCTCACCGCGCTTCACTTTTTTGCTCAGGTCGTACTGCGTAGGGATGACGCCCGTTTTGACCCAGTCAGCTTCGTACCCAAGCCGCAGAGACTGGCCAGCTTGCACCGGTATGACATCGTCAAACTCGCCTAGGCGAATCTTTGGTCCTTGCAAGTCCTGAATGATAGCGACTGGCTTGTCTAGTTCTTTACTCGCCTTGCGGATCCAGGCTATTTGCTGATCACGGTCAGGGTTGCTCCCATGGCTAAAGTTGAGCCTTAGACCATTGGCACCGGCGTCGATGAGTTTTTTTATAGCTTCGTAACTGTGTGTTGCTGGCCCAACGGTCGCAATAATCTTGGTCCGCTTGTAGCCGCTAAGGGGTACGGTTGTAGTTTTCATCTGCGTACTAGTGTACCGCATATGCTTTTCGTACAGAAATTATATTTTTACGCGCACGAATATCATCTCGTGCTCGTAGTCTGTGGAGTTGTGGATTTTGTGCTGCGTGTTTGCGGGGAAGATAAAAACATCGCCCGGCGCATAAGAGTATGTGCCGTCTTCATCATGCACCTCACCCTCACCTTTGACTACCACCATTATTTCTTCGATGTCGGTATGTTCGTGCCGGTCAAATATCTTACCTGCCGGTAGCCAACCGTGTGTCATCGCCTCGAAATGCGCACTTGCAACATGCTCGCTACTCGTAAGCACTTTGCGAGAGCCGCTCCCACCGTGTGCTTCTTCTTTTTTGATCTCACTCGCCGCACGCTTGATTATTTTCACTACACGCTCCTTTCGCTCTCGCTCGTATAATAAAAGAAGTTGCACAAGCCGCTATTCTCTAAGCCTATCAGGTACGTTCCTCGTGAGATATGCTTGACATCGGACACATATGAAAGCTCCCACATGACCGCATGTTTCCCGTCAGCTGACGAGCAAAACACATCCCACGAAACTTGTATGTCGTGCTGGTTTAAAATAACCTGCCATTCCTTTTCAAGTTCAAGTTTTGAAGCGATTTTGCGGAATGGTGTTTCGTAATATTGAACATCGTCGGTAAAAAGCTCCATTACCCGTGGCACATCATGCCCCTTCCACGCTGCATGAAAATCCTCTAGCCACTGCTCTATCATCATGGTTGTTATTTTAGCATTTTTGTCTTCTGCCGTGCATCTATACAACAACCTCGTGACTCAATGATTCGTAGGAATCACCCGGAATAGACATGCCTATGCTAGGTGAAAAATTTTTGCTTTGTTTCTTATTTACTTAGCCCAATGCTGGTGGCTCAATGCCGATAACTTTCGCTATGCAGCGCAGATAAGCAGGGAGACCATGCCCCTGCTCTTCCACTACAGTCATGGGCCTGAATCTTAAGCCACCTTTTATTTGGTCCTGGGCCTCACATGCAAATTCTACGCCGATAGAATCTTCGGCGATAGTGAACATACTGTTATGATCATGTGTTTGCGCAGAGTGATTATGTAGCCTTTTAGCATGAAAAGATAAGAAATCGATGCCATCTTGCTGAGGGTTCACTAGGAGATCCATAAACATAGAGCCGTCATTACCATTTGGTGTAATCATTATTTTATATTGACACCAGTAGCTACCCGGATCGGGGTTTGTGACGTCAAAAAATATCCCAGCAGCGCGGTTCGTTTCGTAGACGTCTTGGTCTGTTACAATCACATCTGTTAACATGGGCTCTGCCCTCTTAAAACGATTCCTCAGCAAGATACCATTTACTGATCCACCGGGCATCTCAACTTCTTTGCCAGGATCGACAAAATTATCTATAAAAATCTCGCCTGTTTTGTCCTCGAAGGGCAATCTGAGCACCATTCCACTAATCCAGTTTCTTACCTCTAGTAGCTGTGCAGTGGGAGCCTCATAATAAGACCTTTCTGTTTCGAAAACGAATCTCATATAGTTTATTACATCACATTGCAAGAGTATCTACCACCTATATCTCGACTTCCCTGCAATATGTCTGGGCCAAGAGAATAGTGATTTATAATCGTGTTGCCATCAGAGATCATAAAAAATAGAAAAAACACCACGAGGATGGTGTTTTTTCTTTGGTGACCCATATACGGGGCACCTGGAAAACGGTTATTGAGGATTTGACACGA
>CAYMUP010000016.1:0-2882 GCA_964393815.1 uncultured Candidatus Saccharibacteria bacterium
GAAGCCCCGTGCCATCACTGACCTCTCTGACCTCTGCGAGGCCGCTCAGGCTCGCGATCAGGTCTGCATTGGCCGCAAGTACAGGGTCAGGGCTAAAGTACATTTTGGTGCCTTTGGTACCAAGTGCCCGGATGATGCCGCGTGTTTCGGTGATTATGGCCTGAAGCTCGGTAAACTCGGTTCCATCTTGGCCTTTCTTCAGCGCAATTACCTCTGGCCAGGCTTCGTCAGCGAGGATGCTCTTTTCGCGCCAACCGAGTGACTGCCAGATGGCCTCAGTGACGAAAGGTGCAAATGGGTGGGCAAGCTTGAGGGCGCTTTCGAGCACGAACCCAAGTACACTCCCCTGCCCCTCTTGCTTAGAAGCTTCCACGTACCAGTCTGCCAAGTCATCCCACACAAAGTGGTAGAGCGTGTCGTAGGCTTCGGCAAATCGGTACCCATCGAGTGCGGCCGACATATTTTTAATTGCTTCATTTTGCTTAGAAATGATCCAAACATCTACGCTCGTTTTTACCTCTAGTGTATCTGTTGGAGAGTAGTTACTGCCAAGCTTGTTTTCGGCAAAACGGGCAACATTCCACAGCTTGTTACAGAAGTTGCGGGCTTCTTCAACGCGGCGAGCGTCGTACCCGCGGTTGACGGCAGGAGCGCGACCCGCAACGATTCCCATTCGGAGCGCATCTGAGCCGTACTGCTCGATCACCGGCATCGGGTCAACGACGTTGCCGATGCTCTTGCTCATTTTGCTGCCGTCTTCGGCCATAACGTAGCCATGGATGTAGACAGCCTTAAACGGTACTTCCCCTGTCAGGTAAAGCCCAAGCATGATCATACGGCTGACCCACGGGTACAAAATCTCACCGCCGGTTTCCATGAGGCTTAAGGGATAATGTTTCTTAAAATCATCGCTACCAAGCTCAAGTGTGGCGTATGGCCAGCTTGACGAGCTAAACCAGGTGTCAAAGACATCTGGGTCACGACGGTACGTCTTGCCGTCTACCTCTATTGTTTCTTGATCAACGCGCGTGTCAAAAATCCAGTCGTCGCCTTCGTCTACGTTTTGAAAGGCGGGTATAGGGATGCCCCAAGCAATCTGTCGGCTGATGTTCCAGTCGTGCAATCCCTCGAGGTAGCCGATGAGTTGGTTTTGCTTCGTTTCGGGGTAAAAGGCTATTTTGTTTGCCTTTAGTGCTGCGATAGCTTCCTTGGCGAGCGGCTGCATGTCGACAAACCACTGCTCGCGCAGCAAGGGCTCGATAACGGTGCCGCATTTGTAGCAGTGGCCGACATTGTGCGTTAGGTCTTCTACTTTCTCGAGGAAACCTTGTTTCTCGAGCGCATCGGCTACCGCTTTTCGGGCTTCTACCACGGTGAGACCACGGAATTCACCCGGTGCTTCACCACTAATGCGACCCTCGTGGTCGACAATGGTAATGCGCGGTAAATCATGGCGCTCCGCTGCATCATAGTCATTTTGGTCGTGTGCCGGCGTCAGTTTCACGGCACCGGTTCCGAACTCTAGCTCGACAAAAGCGTCAGCCACGATCGGCACTTCCCTGCCTGTCAGCGGCAAACGCACAGTTTTGCCCACAAACTGCTTGTAGCGCTCATCATCGGGGTGTACAGCTACACCCGTGTCACCCAGCATGGTTTCTGGCCGTGTTGTCGCGACCACCACTTCCCCGCTGCCATCAACGAGTGGATAACGGATGTACCAGAGCTTGCTCTTTTCTTCCTTGTACTCAACCTCGATATCCGCAAAACCGGTGCCATGGAATGTACAGTAGTTTACAAGCCGCTCACCTCTGTAAATAAGCTCTTCGTCCCACATTTTTTTAAATGTTTTATAAGCCTGGTTGACGACCTTTTCGTCGAGGGTAAAGGTGAATTTTGACCAGTCGCAGCTAACGCCAAGGCGGCGGAATTGTGTCTCAAAGTTTTTGCGGTTGAGAGCGACAAAGTCAAAAACCTGTTTGTATAGATCTTCACGTGAAAAATCAAAGCGGCTTTTACCCTCTTTAGCGAGGTGCTTTTCGTACACCGCTTGGGTTTCAAATCCGGCGTGATCGGCCCCAGGTAGCAACAGGGTTGGAGCACCCTGCAAACGGTGATAGCGTGCAGCAATGTCTTCTAGAGCGGCTACCAGAGCGTAGCCGATATGCAAGTTGGCGTTGGCGTTGGGCGGCGGCATGACGATCGAATACGGCTTGCCCTTCCCTTTTGGCTCGAAAACACGGTTTTCTTCCCAAAAGGCGTAAATATCGGTTTCGTACTGACTTGGCTCGTAGTTTTTTTCTAAACTCATAGACTTCCATTGTATCACCTCTGTTAACCATCTGGCTAGCATTGCATTATTAGCACAAGTGTGTTATAATGACTCTTCATGCATTTTAGCCCTGATTTTTTGCAGTGCAGCAACAAACAACCCTCTACAGAGGTGGGCTGGTGATTCCTGACGTTCAGATCCAACCACAAGATCCAAATCTTTCATATGTTGGCCAGCATCTTAGGGTAGTTGCGGAAGGAGAAGAGCGCTGGAAGTTGATGATAGAAGAGATTAAGGGCAAAGATTCAGAATTCCATGTCATAGGCTTGGGTAACCCTGAGAGCCCAAAGGCTGTCGCAGCAGCTCTTAGGCTTGTGATTGTTGCTAGCCAGCAAAGCAGAGCGACCATCAGGGGAGTATTCCCAAACAGGACAGAGCTCGGAGGTTGGGAGCTATTGAGGTTTGCAGGCTTGGCTGCAAGAGAGTTTTGCACTTGGCAGGAGGGTACTAGGCGATCTACCAGCCTGTTCCGTGGCCAAGCTGCTGAGGATACTGTTAAATAAAATGAGTATCGAATCAGACTTCGCAGAAATAAAATATGAGGATGTAACCT
>CAYMUP010000016.1:2982-20160 GCA_964393815.1 uncultured Candidatus Saccharibacteria bacterium
AATAAAATGAGTATCGAATCAGACTTCGCAGAAATAAAATATGAGGATGTAACCTCGTTTTCGTCTATCGATTCTCCTTCGCTAAGTAATTTCAACCAGTGGCTAGTAGATCAGGAACGGGGGGTATGCCCTGAAATAGTGCTTGCTCTTGCTGGCTCAGATGGAGAAAGTGGTTTTCTGTATGACATTTTGTCGCCAAAGGGAAAAAACTGGGGTGAAATGGAGTTATGGGTAAGAGCGCCAGAAGCAGTGGAGAGAGAGGTGTTTCCAGATGCGCATACAGCTGTGAACCTATTTTGGTATAAGCGGCGGATCAATAATTTCGGGGAGACTATACCTAAAGGCGTGGGTAGAGCCGCTGTTTGCACGGCTATTGACATGACGAAAGCCGTAGATCCAGATACAGAATTCTATATCGACTCCGTAACCTCTGCTGGTCGCAAAGTGGTACACGAACTTGAAGCAGCAGGAATTCTAAATATTAAGAGAAAATTTCGTATGGGGAAAGAAGGACTTTATGCTGGATACGCTAGCATATAGACACATCGGCTTACATGCTCAAGTTGGGGCGGATGTCTAGGGTGTAGGGGTCGGCTGGAGGGCGGCCAAGTTTCATGTGAAAGCAACCGAGGGTGGCGATCATGGCGCCGTTGTCGGTGCAGAGGCGAGGGTCAGTGTAGTTGATAGGGCAGGGAAGACGTTCGGCGAGCTGGCGACGTAACTCTGGGCTAGCGGCCACTCCACCGGCGATGACGACCGAGGCGGGCTGGAACTCTTCATAGGCTTGCAAGGCCTTGTCGACGACGGTTTCGGTGGCTACACGCTGAAAGCTGGCAGCAATGTCGGCCTTCTGAGGCTCTAGGAGGCGCTCTGGCAGGTTTTTGCTTGGGAAGGTGTGATCTTCACCGATCAGCTCTTGCGCAGTGCGTAAGACGGCTGTTTTGAGGCCAGAGAAGCTAAAGTCATAACTGAGCGTTGGTTTAGAGGAGAGGTGAGATGTTGTGCCCTTCTGTAAAACAGATTGGTGAACAGGGGTTCGCCCCTCTTCGTGCAAAACGTCGTTGTGCTCGTTTTGGCCGGCGCTGCTCGCGCTGAGCGCTCGTGCCACGGGATTGGCAGTTTTGCTTGATTCTCCCCGGAGGGATTCGAGGGCGGGGCTTACAGAGGTCATGCGCGCTTTCGGGAAAGTGAAAGCATGGGGATCGCCTTCGAGAGCCTTTTTACCTACGCTGGGCCCGCCGGGGTAGGGGAGACCAAGTATTTTAGCGACTTTATCGTACGCTTCGCCGATGGCGTCATCTTGGGTTTGGCCAAGCAAAACATAGTCGAAATGATCTTGAAAGAGTACAAGCTGACTGTGACCACCACTGACAATGAGTGCAAGGAGGGGAAAGGTGGGCTGAGTGGGGGGTAGTTTGTAGTCGCTAAGCGCTCGTATTTTTTTGACTTCCGTCAAAAAATTAGCGTATACGTGCCCTTCGACATGGTTGCAGGCGTAGAGAGGCTTGTTGTGGGTGATTGCAAGCGTGCGAGCCGTGAGGACTCCAATGAGCAGGGAACCGCCTAGCCCGGCGCCGTAGGTAACGGCTATAGCATCTATATCGTCCCAAGTGCATTCGGCTTGCTCGAGTGCCTGCTCAATTACCCCCGTTATAGCCTCTATATGGCTTCGGGCGGCAATTTCCGGCACGACACCTCCGTACACGGCATGTAGATCCATACTGCTCGCTACAACATTACTGAGCAGCCGGTAACCATCTTCGACCACCGCTGCTGCTGTCTCATCACAACTTGATTCGATTCCTAATATTATCATTACCTCTAGCATACCAGAGATACCATTCTCCTATCAGTTGGTAACTGAGATAGTTACCTGACGCTCGATGAGTTAGTAAGACATCTTACATTTATTGAGTATACTTTGCTACAAGTAAATGGTATGGCATGGTTTACACTAAACTCCATTAACGAAACGGAGTTTAACTGCTTATGTCTACTGCATTGTCACCCGAAACCCTACATACCCCTCCCCTATTCGCCGTCCTGCTTATGAAATGCAACCTAATGACGCATCTCAGCTATTTGGCCTAGAGAACATATATGCATCAGGTGAGGTGCCCACAGTTGATGACATCGAGATCCTTTTAGAGTCTGATTATGCTGCAGTGTACCCCGGTGAAACAACCGAAGAACGCCATAACGCTGAGCAAATTAAACAAAGTCATCCTTGGGTTTTTAACGACGAGCAGTATAGAATCGCGTCGATTGTAGCTGGCCGAGAACCTGGAGTGGTTGTCGATGCGACTACCGACACGATTATCGAAAAGGAATTTAAGCGATATAAGAAAATTCGTAATCGCAATCGCGAGAACCCCGGAAACTCGCCTCTTCCTAGCGAAGCATCTCTTTTAGAGGACTTTCAGGCTATAACAGAGAAACGCCTACAGCTACACGATGATTATTTTGCTACTTTTGGCATACCAGACCCTGACGAAGAAAAATGGCTGAGCCGAAACCCTTCATTCTTGCCAGACATGAGAGGAGGTCTTTTACCCCAATTTGTTAGAAGAACGAATAGCCGAGACCGTAACGGTGCAACTGCTGTCGGTGGAGAGCAGAAACGAGGGGTTCGCTGGGCAGCACTCGGTGCAATTATCGGTGGACTTGCCGTCGCAGCCGCAACCTATAAGTACGGTGTTGAACCACATTTTCACAACTCTGCGGATTGGGGTGCACTCTTTAAACATCGTCAACTACCACACCACCACGGACGTCTCATGCCTTTCTTTACAGAGCATTTTGATGGTTCACCACACGGCGTATGGAGCCAGGCAGCACCGTCACCTACGCCCACGCCGAACGTTAACCCGGTCACACCTACGCATGACCAGGTAATTAATGCTTTAACCGGCAAAGATCGGCCTACCTCTGGGCCCTGGACTAATACTGTGTATCCCAAGTTTGACTCACCAAATGTGTCAGGTGAACACACGATGGCACTCAGTACTCACCATGAGGCCCGAAGCTTAACTGACTGGTCTCAAGGGGAAGCCGGTTTGTCACGTCACAGCACGGTCAATGGCGTGAGCGTAGACCGCCTCGACGAGGTTGCGAAAGCAACAGGCCTTAAGATCGACAAAAACCATGCCGATTACCAGTCGATGGCCGATGATTATATGGCTCGTTTGCAGCGACTAGGCGATATTAGCGACACCGAGGCCGCACAGCTTCGGGCACGCCAAAAGATCGCAACCTTTTCCGACAGAGAGACCTTTAGTTTCTTGAACCTCGACAAATATAGTGGTGTAGTCGATGCCAGCCATGCCGCCAAGATCACCAACCTTAGCGCTGAACTTGGTCCAGAGCATGCAGTCCTAGATCTAGGGACAGTGAGCCAGCACACGACGAGCACTCTCGGGCACACATCGCTCGCTGGTCTCGAAAACTCCAAAGGGCACCTCGAGCTCGGTGGCTATTCTGTCGGACTGAGTCCTACCGAGGCAGGCGCGAATGCTCACACGGGCTGGGGAGCAGTCTCGGACTACCTCAGCCAGTACACGGCCGAATTGCCTCATGCTAACCTTGAGTTTCAAGATCACATGACTAGGCTCACGGCTGAGGCAAACAATATGAGTATTGGCGAAAGACGTCCAGGATATATACTCGACACCGAGCTACCCGTTGGCTTTAGATGGTTCCTGCCTAGTCGTGAACAGCTGATGGCTGAGTATCACGCCTGGTGGCAGCAAACGGAAGAAGTCCGCCGACTCGCTCAAAAAGACCTTGCGCTCGCTTCATAACGCCAGTATCACAAAGAAATCTTATATTTAGACTTTTTTGCAGGGTATTATTCTAAAAATACCCCTGTTAAACGATGTAAAAATAATCACATACCCACATAGACATAAGTACAAAACAGTTCTTTCATAGTTGACAAAACGCTTATATTTTGCTAGTATAGTGTTATTGCGAAATAAAAAGCAAACAAAACAACTTTGAAAGGAACCAACCATCCATGTCAGAACAACTATCAACCCAACCACAGGCAATTCACACAGAGATTGCAGGGCGTGAGATCGCCATTGTGGAGGCTAGCAATGGCCAACAACGCTATTATGAAGTAGATGCAGAAGGCAATAAAACTCGAATGTCAAACCAAGAGTTCGGCGCTATTGCTAAGACAGAAGAAAATGCTCAAGACACCGCTCTATTTGGCCGTATTAATGAGGCAATCGATAATGGATCACTAAATGAGTTTTCGGCTGGCCCTGACTACCGTAAGGCTACTGGTCTTTCCCGCGAGCAAGTAATGGCTCGAGGCCACAAAGGCTACAAAGAAGTGGTTGAGGCTGCCAAAGACCACAAGGCAGCGCAAGAAACTGCTGCCGCTACAAAACAAGCTGAACGAGCTGCGCGCCGGGAGCGCCTTGAGGGGCTGCTTGCCGCGCAAGCCTTGCGAAATGCAGACAAAGCCCGCATAGCAGATTTTCATGCATCCAACCGTGAACGTGCGCAGAAGTGGCGCAAAGAAGCAGACGCGCTTAAAGATGCTCGTAGCCCTAAGACTTCCGCGCTCCG
Organism: uncultured Candidatus Saccharibacteria bacterium; assembly: GCA_964393815.1. Classification (GTDB taxonomy): domain Bacteria; phylum Patescibacteriota; class Saccharimonadia; order Saccharimonadales; family UBA4665; genus JAGXIT01. The sequence continues at coordinate 7,561 of CAYMUP010000016.1, forward strand.
CGATAGTCTAAAGACGATGAGTTATAAGGAAAAGCTTGAGCTAGGCGGCGAACAAGGAATTGCCCGTCTTCAGCAAGCAGCCGAAAAAGCTGATGAAAAACATGCAGCTGAAGAGGTTCGTTATCATCATGTGCATAAGCCAAGTGCTGCGGCTCTTGAGAACCAGGCCAAGACGGTCGCTGCCCTCAAGGAGTTTCAGCGAGCAAATCTTGCTAGCTCGGAGCAAACTAACGATGGAGTAAATACTCTTAGTCCTATACAGCTTAAGCGGTTGGGTGAGCTTGCGTCGGATCTTAAATGGATGAAAACGGGCGAGATTAATAAACTTCAGGATGAAGAAAAGCCAAAAGACGTCGACGCTGCAGAGGGCCTACTCAATAAAGAGGGTGTGCTCGACCTCGACCAAGAGACTTCGCAAGCTGAAATGCCAAAACCTGTAAAGCCAGAACAACCAGCAAAACCAGCTCAACCCGTAAAATCGGCGCGACCAGTGAGGCCGCAACCCGCACCAAAACGAGGTGTTCGTAAGTTGTTCGCCGCAGGTGTTGCTGCAGGTGCAGCGGTTGGTCTAGCATTGGTTGGCTTGTTTGGTCTCGGACGTAACTCGGCCGATGCAACAGCAGCTATGGGCCTTTCACAACAAGAGAAAAAAGTGGCCGAAGCAACCAAAGACGCGGTTAAGGCAGCTGGATCTGCGGCGCGAGCAGCGGCAGAAGTAGCCGAAGCTCAGGCGTCAAAGGCTAAGGCTATCGAGAAAAATATTCCTACCGATTGGGATGTTATGAACGGTCGGACTAACCAAGGCGATGTTGTCACCGTAACGATGCCTGATGGCACAACGCAGAGCTGGCAAACAGAGTCTGACAAGAATCAGGAAACCACTCGACCACTAGAGCGTGGTAGCAATCCATGGGATGAATCACGCAAGATGCTTGAGGCGTATGGGCTACCTACTACTGAAGCAAATATCGATGCTGTCGATAAGGCTATCGTAAAGCGTATGGGTGAAATAGACTACACTCGTATGCCAGTAGGTATGCAAATCCCCTGGTTTGGCGAAGATCGTATCAAAGATATTCTGCATCAATACGACAACACCTCACTCAAATAGACTTTGTTTGTAGTGCTACAAAAAAGCGCGGCTTCGGCCGCGTTTTTGTATACTGTAAAGCATGAATATACGTAGGATGGTGAAGAGAGTGGTGCCTGTCGGGCTTTTTGAGCAGGTGGCGCCGCTGGGACACAAGGCAGAAGCGGTGTTTTGGAACGTGGTGTACGGGTTCCCGGCTCGTGACCTACAGGTGATAGGCGTGACTGGCACCAATGGCAAGACGACGACGACATTTTTGATACACAAGATGCTCGTCGAGGCGGGCTACAAAGCCGGCATTATGACAACGGTGGGGTACGGCGTGGGCGGGGATGTGCGGGCACAGGTGCAGCACATGACCAATGTTGGCCCGAGAGAACTCATGCAGCGGCTGAAGGCTATGAAGGCCGAGGGCATGGAATGGCTGGTGCTCGAGACAACCTCTCACGCGCTGGCGCAGCATCGTACTTGGGGTGTACCTTATAGCATCGCTGTGCTGACCAATGTCACGCACGAGCATCTGGACTACCACAAGACATTTGAGCGCTATACTGTGGCGAAACGAGCGCTTTTTACGCGCACGCAGGCTAATCGTAAGGGTCGGCAGCTCGGAATCGTCAATGCAGATGACCCACAAGCAACGCTTTTTGCCTCTGCCACCGAAAATGCCGTGCTTTACGGCATCCAGGCTGGTGACGTGCAGGCGAGAGACGTCGTGCTCTCGGCGGACGGCGTGCGATATACAGCCGATGCCGGTGACGAGCGCTACCATATCGTCACAACTCTACCGGGTAGCTTTAATGTCTATAACACTCTGGCTGCCATTTGCGTAGGCCGTGCGCTCGGGCTGACCAAAGAGCAGGTTGAACAGGGAATAAAAGCACTCAAAGGCGTTGAGGGGCGCATGACTACGATAGATGAGGGTCAAAAATTCTCAGTGGTGGTTGACTTTGCTCATACGCCAGATAGCTTTGAAAAGCTGCTAAAAGATCTGCGGCCAGTGGTCAAAGGCAAACTGATTGTGTTGTTCGGATCGGCCGGCAGACGCGACGAAGCAAAAAGAGCGGTGCAGGGTGAGATCGCTGGGCGCTACGCAGACGAAGTCGTGGTTACCGAGGAAGATGACCGGGACTGTGACGGCCTAGAAATCATGGACCAGATAGCGAGTGGTGCTGAAAAAGTCGGCAAAGTGCGAGAGCAAAGCCTCTTTTTGGTACATGACCGTACCGATGCTATTAACTTTGCGGTGCGCCGCGCTACCAGTGGCGACGACACAGTCGTTTTGCTCGGTAAAGGGCATGAAAAAACCATTGAACGAAACGGTCCTAAAGCGGCCGAGCTTCGTCACCTCAAGCAAGACGATAGTAACCTCGACAGAGTCATCACTGACCCATGGGACGAAATCGGCACTGCCCGTGATGCCCTCCGTTCACTATAGTAGTCTCCACAACACCCCAACAGCTACAGAAATCGGATTTAACTAATATCTATAGGTCCGTCCTCACAAAATTGTCCTCACAAAATTACAACGGTGTGATGTATTGTCGGTGAATGAGCGCAGCGAACGAGGCGATAGCCGAGCTTTAGGGGGAGTGCAAAGAGTCTAGTTTTATCTCGAGTCTGAAGCAGAGAGGCGAGCCCCTCTTCAATCTAATAGTGCACGCTGACCCGCATGCCGATGTAGGTGAAGTTGTACATCATGTGAGCGTCGGGGACGGTCATATTTATGCATCCGTGGCTCATGGGCGTGCCAAAGTTGTTGTGCCAGTAGGCGCCGTGAAACGCTTCGCCGTCAGGGTTAAAGTAGGACACCCAGGGCACGTTTGGTACGACATAGCTTTCGCCGTTGATAGTGCCGCGCATGGTTGTAACGGCAAATTTGCGTGAAACAGCCCACTCGCCAGGGTCACTGGGGGTAGCGGCGCGTCCGGAAGAGATGCGGAAGGTCTGGATGATTTGGTCATCGAGATGCATGTAGGCTTCCTGGCGGGTAAGGTTAACCTCGGCCCATCGGTTGACGCCCGTAAAGGTCTTTTCACCGTAGCCACCTTCTTCGACTTCGACATCGGCGTGCATGGGGTTGCCTGATTTGAGTGCAGCAATGATATCGCCCGCTAGTGTCTTATTGGCAACAAGCTTTTGGCCGCGGACACCTTCCTGCAAGACGAGTTTTTCACCTGTGTTTGGATTAACGATACTTATCTGATCTCGTGCGGCACGGGCGATGGTGCTCGTGACATTTGTGTCGACAAATTGTTGGACTCGGTCACCGTTGATACTAACTTCGATACTTTTACTCTCTGGCTTTGGGATAATGTCAAGGAGCGTATCGATCTCGGCTGGCTCAAAGTAAAATACCCTTTTGCCAGCGTGGAACATCTGTACATCACTGGTTAGAAAGTCATTGGCCTTTTTTTGAGCGGCGAGCGCCGCTGCTTTACCGATTCGTGCATTGGTCGGGATGGGCTTTATGGGTATAGTGATGGTCGACGGGCGCAGTACGGCTGTATCTAGCGCCGAGGTAACTTGATACATATGGACGCCTTGACCAGGCGTAGCAGGTACGACATCATATTGTTTACTATCTGGATTAAAGGCTAATTTGGCGTCGACGGGCAGTTTCCACCCGCTCATAAGGTGTTTCTGCATATAGGCGTCAAAGGCAATCCGATTGATTTTATACGCTAGAGGTACGTTTTCGGTGCGCCAAAATTGCAGTCGATCGGCTAACGACTGTTTTTTGGCGCTGAGGGTCTTTTTTGCTGTTGCGGCGGCGTCAAAAGTGATGCCAGCAGTGGTTGGGATAGTGGTCTCTGTCGCACTGTCGGTTTTGAAAGTTAGTTTGATTACTTTCGCTTGTGCCTCAGCTAAGGTTTTTAGCTCGTCTTCACTTTTACCCGCGGCAGACTGACCCGCTAGCTGTACATTTGGCAGTGCCCGGGCGCTAAAAGCCGCAGTGTACACCCCGCCCGCAATTAGCAGAATGCCCAAGACGCCCAGTGGCCAGAGCAGTTTAGAGCGTGGCTTGGCGGCGACTGGCTCGGTTTGGGGTGTCTCATCGTCTGGCAGCTCTTCGGTAGCCTCATCTTCACCAGTGTCTTCACTCTCTACGCTTTCCTCGGACTCTTGAAAGCCCCCCTGGCCCTCTGATTCGGGCACCTTTGCATCTGAAGCTTCAGTTTCGGTGGCAGCAGATTCTTCAGTCACATCCTCTTGAGAGACTACATCTTGTACATTGTCGCTTGGCTCACGTGGCTCGTCTTTAACTGGGTGCACCTCTTGAGTAGCGGCTGGCTCTTCGGCAGCAGTCTTTGGAGCGATTTCGGGCGTAGATTTGGACTTTTTCCGTGTCATAGACTGTTGTACCTTTTGCTATGTTTAGACGTAGTATACAAGTCTCGAAGGCTGAAGTCGAGAAAAAGAAACTTTTACTGGTAATCATGTAGTAAAAGTGATATAATATAGTATTATGAAAAATGAAGGTGTGAGCTTAGAGCAAAATCGTCCATGGCTGAGGCGAGCAACACTTGGTTTGATAGGTTTGGGCGCCTCCGCAACAGTAGCGTATGGGTTTGCAGCAGAGTGGGAAAGCGACACACAGCTTGGCCCTCACAGAGCTGAAATGACGGTGGTTGCGGGCGAGTCGTATGCTCAGATAAATGAAGGTAGCCTCGGAACAATCCGATTACCTTTGCAGGGTGCACCGCTCACCGTAAGATTGCAGCTGCAAGAGTCGATTGCTCCACCCAACCTACTAGGAGCACAGTACAGCGCTCTTATTACTAACCCAGAAGGAGAGATTGATCATCTAAAGGCAGATGCTCTTAGGCATCTTGGGCGTTCGCTCCTTGCAGGTATACCTGTAGGAGTGCTCATAACCGCTGGCGGGGTTTCATTGGTAGAATCAGGAGCCAGAGATAGATCTCGGCGACAGGGGCTTATAGCAGGTGTTTCCGCAGCGGCCTTAGTGGGTTGTGGAGGATATGCCGCATTTGGCGTTACGCGCAGTGTAGAACCTGCGCCGTGGCAAAAACTCTCATCGGTCCTCGAGCCAGATGTTTACAAATTATTGCCCACGCCGCTTAAAGCTGTAGAGGTTCGCGGTACGACTTTTGACGCAGTTAAAGGTCCTCTGCAGAGTTTTGTGCAAGAGAAATTTGTGCGTTCTGCGGTATTTTACGCAACCATGCGCAAAGAATTAAATGAAAAAATAACCAATGAATTGCCTCCCAAACAAGATAACGAAGTACGGATCTTATTAGTTAGTGATCGCCATGACAACATAAATATGGATCCCCTAACTGCAGATATAGTGGCTGGCGCGGAAATTAGTGGAGTGATGAATCTTGGAGATAACGTCAGCTCCAGCACAGGGTATAGCTGGGAAGCATTTAGCAACAAGTCATTTGTGCATTGGATGAAGCCAGTTAAAGAAAAGTCGTATAACAAAGGCAACCATGATCCTGCGCTCGGTAAAGAAGGGCTGCTAGATAGTGGATTTTTAGATAATAATGATATGAAAGTACACCGATTTGCTGATCTTTCGATTATTGGGGCAGCCGATCCAAGGTCAAGTGATGTTGGTATGGCAATGCGAAGTGGCGAACGCTCTACGACTGATGTCGGCAAAGAGCTTGCTGATGCCGCGTGCGCCTCTCAAGAGCGAATCGATATTGTAGCTACACATGATCCACGGGTGGCTACCGAGACGGTTGAAAGAGGCTGTGCAACTATTGGGGTGAGTGGTCACATGCACAGCCAAAAGGGCCCCCTAGTGGTCGCCAAGAACGGCCATAAGACCTACCAGGTTACTACAGGAACAGTGGGTGGCGCCGAGCAGTCAATCGCTATTGGACCACTATCTGTGGATGCAACATTGACGCAACTTAGTTTTACAAAAGAGCAAGACGGCACGTCCACTCTTGCTGGTTGGTGGGTTTACACTTTTTCTGAAAGTGGCGAGGTGAACATAACACCATTTACATCTGCCGAACCCGTGCGTACTATCTGGGACTCGGTAAAGCTGCCTCGCCACACAAATATACCGATCGGTAGCTAACTACGGTCTAGTCGTTATCGAGAGTGAGGGTGGTGCAGCGGATGTAGCCACCGCCTTTTAGGAGCTCACTGATCTCGGGCGTAAACACTTTGAAGCCCCGAGACTGCAGCTCAGTGGTAAAAACGGGGGCGTGGGCGCCCATAACTACCGTACTGCCCGTGCTAACAAGGTTGCAGGCGAAAGCGTCTTTGGCTTCGTGCAGGCTAATCTCTATCTTGTCGACCACGTCCAGCGCACGCAGTTTCGTCTGGCTCTCTGGTGTAAACGCATCTGGGCACCAAGCAATCAAACCCTTTTGGTCGCCCTCAGGAAACCTGAGAATCGAAAGCGCCAGGTCAATATCGTAAAAGAAGCTGTCTGGCCAGCCTGAGGCTTTGTTTATGACTGGTCGGCCGAGCCAGTTTTTTTGCGGCACTGTCTGGAGCTGGATAAGTTCATAACCAAGTGTTTCGGCAACAAAACTTTGTGCATCGGGGTCACTACGGTAGCCGCTGCCCGCAAAAAGTAAGTTACCGCAAGGCAGTGCATCTCCCTGACCACTAAACTTAAGACCACCAGGCACATGGAATATTTCTTTACCAAGATCGCGCAAAACTTGCTCGGCATAAGGCTCTTCGCCCTTACGCGCATTGGGCAAACGGCTCATGACCGCTTTGTTGCCGCGCACGAGCGCCCAGTTGGCAGTATAAACCCCGTCTTGGCAGTCCTCAGGCGGTTTTACCTGCACCACTTTTACTCCGGCCTCTTGCAGCGCCTCACGTATGGCATCGTGTTCTGCCTGAGCCTTGACTCTATCTACCTTGACCGAACTATCCATAAAAGCGTTTATGGCCTGTCCATCATCAAACCAATCCGCCCCACTCATCAAAACCGTTTTGTTTATCATATCTCCCGATTATACACTGGTTTACCGTCGCTATGAGGAGAAGGTGGGCTATTGATATTTTCAAACGGTTGTGCTATAATACAGTTTGTATATGACAAGCACACCCTTCCAACGCAATAGCCCTCATCCTCGAAAGCGTTCTGCACGTCCTCTCTTTGGTGTGGGTAACCCCGAGAATACCTTAGATATAGCAACGCACGAAGGTAGAAAAGTTTATTGGGAGCCTACCCCAGATGACGAAAAAATGTCAGGTATAGCAGGGTGGAGTGACCGTGTATACCAAGACAATGATGGGCAATATATCCTTCTCCCAAAGTCAGCCAGGAGGGCTAGTAGTGTATTGGGTGGCATGGAAGCATGGGAGGGTGAAAAGCTACAAGTGATCAATAGACTCGCTAGGTACACCGTTCAGACATGGGCAGCTTTTGGGGCGCTTGATGTCCATACAACCCTCGATACGCTTAGCGTCGACAGAACTCAAGAAGTCCTGGTTTTTCTACCGCCACATGAACTGAGCAAGGATGTCAGATCAATGGATGGATGGTTTGAATCTAATATTGCAGACTTGGCGAAAATTGTTGATTCAGACCCAAACAAAGACAGCATTGTACGACCACTCATTCTAGCGCGTGACTATGTTAGAAAGCAACAAGGTTAGAGAGGCGTAGTATGTCTGAAGCATTTCCTGTACTACCAGAGGCGGAAGTTGCTGAACAGAGTGCTTCAGTGCGTGAAGCAATACAAAAGCGAGAAGACGCAGCGTTCACAGTTACTCGTGCCTCAAACATGGCAGGCAAATTTATTGATGTAGTCCCGTCATCTAACTTTTTATTTTCTGAGGAACCCGGAGCGTATGTCTTTACGGGGCCAGAGGATATAGAGGCATCACACGACATCAATTTTTCCATAGAAGAAAGACTTGTTAGTGGCGCCGCTGACTCAGCGCATGCGGTTATTGCGGGTAGGCTAGAAGTGGCGACCGGTGGGCGTGCCGAAAAAACAGTTATTGATGTTGCGGCAAAGTGCTATCAAAAGAAAAGAGAATTCGCTGATCGGCTTGAGAGGGCACGTCGCGAGGTTACGTATATGCGCCTAATGAAGGCTGCAGGTGAAGTGACAATGGAACCAATTGCAGTTATTGTTACACCTGAAGAATTGGGGTCTGCCATAGTACTCTTCACTAGATTTAATGATAGCCTTTTTACTCTTGATAACGCAGCTTGGGCAAGGGGTTTAACTGATATGAACGTCGAAGCCGCTCTAAAGAGCGCAGCCGCAATAGGCAGATTTAACGCGAAGATTGGGTTAAGGCATGGGGATGCGAAAATAAAAAACTTTGCCTCAGCAGACAGTGAACTTTTATCGTCTTCGGTGAGTTTAATAGACTACGAGACAGCTCAACCCTTAGATGTCGATAACCCTTATTCTGCTGGCGAGGCTGCTCACGCAGATTTGGGGCTACTACTAAAATCACTAGTTGACAAGGGTTTCTTTAAGATTGATCCACTGAGCGCTACCAACAACCCACCGGCAGTACGGGATCTTATCATTAAAATGTGTGAAGATGCATATTTGCCTAACTGGAATGATGCAGCTCCTGAGGTGCAGTCAGCTGTTTATGAAGCTGTTGTTGAGTTGGCGGAGCAGACAGTTCAAGAGATTATTCCCCAAGGCTTATACACTGCTGTTTAAGTTTGGGCCGCCATGGTTCGGAAAATGTAAAGAGGAAGGTTGACCCGGAGTTGGCAGTCGGGTATAGTGAGTGCTAATGCGTTGGCGCTCTTTTTTAATGTTGAGCCCTGACAGCAAGCAGTGGATTTTGGGTCCAAGATTTGACTAAAAACGTTTGTAAGAAGAGGAGTGATACATGAGTGTACCGATTCAGCCACTCGCTGACTATGTAGTGGCACAGGTAGAGGAAGCGGCGAGCAAGACGGCAAGCGGTTTGTACTTGCCAACCAGCAGCCAAGAAAAACCAAAAGTCGCCAAAGTGGTTGCCGTAGGGCCAGCCGTAAATGGCATCAAAGTTGGCGACCGGATTGTCTACAAGAGCTACAGTCAGACAGAGGTCAAAGTGGGCACCGAGGACTATTTGCTGGTTCAGGCACAGGACGTGCTGGCTACGGTTAAATAGGGGGAATAATTAATAATCGCCAATTCATTGCTAATAGACAATAGTTAATCGCACATGGAGGAATAGTATGGCAAAAAAGGTTTTTTACGACGAAGACGCACGGCGCAGACTGCTGGCTGGCGCAGAGATTTTATACAACGCAGTTAAAACTACCATGGGGCCGAAGGGGCGCAATGTGGTTATCAGCAAGAGCTACGGCGCACCGACCGTTACGCACGATGGGGTAACGGTGGCAAAAGGCGTCGAAATCGCTGACGCAGACGACGAAACGCTTGGCTACAAAGTGGGTGCAGAGCTTATAAAACAGGCCGCTAGCAAGATGAATGATGTTGCTGGTGACGGCACCACCACAGTGACGGTGCTGACCTACCACATCTTGAGTGAGGCAAATAAACTGATTGCCGCTGGTCACAACCCCATGTTACTGCGTAAAGGCCTAGAGGCTGCTGCGCTCGAAGTAACCAAAAAACTCGAAGGCATGAGCGAGGACATCAAGGGCGATAAAAAACGTGTAGCCGAAGTGGCAACAATCTCGGCAGGCGACAAAGCCATCGGTGACCTTATCGCCGATGTTATGGATAAAGTCGGCCGAGACGGTGTCGTGACCGTAGAGCAAGGCCAGGGTCTGGGGCTAGAGAGCGAAGTGGTCGAAGGCTTTACGTTCGACAAGGGGTTTGTAAGTCCTTACATGGCGACGGACACTGGTCGCATGGAGGCTGTTTATAGCAAGCCTGCCATCGTCATTACGGACAAAAAGGTTTCCAGCGTGCAGGAGTTTGTGCCTCTGCTGGAGAAACTGGCGCAAGCAGGCAAAAAAGACCTGGTGCTCATCGCTGAAGATGTCGAGGGTGAGGCGCTCGGTACGTTGGTGCTCAACCGGCTCAAGGGTGTCTTTAACACTGTGGCCGTCAAAGCGCCGAGCTTTGGAGATAAGCGAAAAGATATCTTGCAGGACATCGCTACCCTAACGGGCGCGCAAGTTATCACCGACGACCGAGGTATGACGTTTGAAAACGTTGATCTCGACGTGGTTGGTACGGCGCGCAAGGTGATTGTGGCCAAAGATGTGACGACCATTATCGAAGGAGCCGGCGACGCCAAAGAAATCAAGGCGCGACTAGCGCAGATTGAGGGGCAAGAGGCCGCAACCACCAGTGATTACGACCGTAAGGGTTTGGTAGAGCGCCGCGCAGCACTCAGTGGCAAGGTAGCCGTCATAAAAGTTGGTGGTGCCACCGAAACTGAGATAGAAGAGAAAAAATACCGTGTAGATGACGCGGTAGCGGCCGTAAAAGCAGCGCTCGCCGAGGGAATCGTACCGGGCGGCGGTGTAACGCTGGTAAATGCATCTGCCGCAGTAAAAACGACTGACGACGATGACGCGGTTGCAGCCGGACGAGCACTACTGGTGCGCGCGTTAGAGCAACCTTTCCGCATACTCATGGCAAACTCGGGCCTAAACGCCGATGAGTGGTTGCCGCAAGTCAAAAAATCCAAGGCTGGTCAGGGTGTCGACGTAAACAACCCAAGCAAACTGGTTGATCTCAAAACTGCCGGTGTGGTTGACCCAGCCCGGGTGACGAAAGAAGCGTTACAGAACGCGGTTTCTATAGCCGGTACAGCTATGACCATGGGCGCCCTCGTTGTTGAGGTGCCTGAAGCTAAAGCTGCTGCCCCTGATATGGGCGGGATGATGTAAAGAAGTTATGAGAGAACCGAGATAGGTTCTCTCATCGCGCAGGTCCCGCCGTGGCGGGATCTGGCTGCTCTTTCCTGGGAAACTGTAAAACATCTCCGAAGTAAATTCGGGGATGTTTTTGATTGGGTAGATTAGAAGCGGGGGCGGGGGCCAGAGAAGTTGGTGGGTGGACGACGGAAGTTTTGAGTTGGAGCTGTTTGAGCACCTGGGTTGGGTTTGTTGTATCTGATGTCAGAGGTTCGGTTATAGGTCTCGAGTTGTTTGAGCGCCACCTGGGGGTTCGTGATTTGCAGAGTTTTGAAATCTGCGCGCTGCCTTTCTGTTAGGCCACCGGGGAGCATATCGCTTAGCTTGGTGCGCGGGTCGGTAAAGCTGGCCTCACGAGAGGCTTGAGCACGAGCCTGGTCATACAGTGCGGCACGTTGGCTCTGCGGCGATAAGCTGCCGTGCGCGTCGGGTTGGATCCGACGCATAGGATAAGCTGATTGAGAGTTGGTTGATCCTTGACTAGTCGAGAAGTCCGGGCGTATCTGCGGAGTAAAGCTGCTAGGGGTGGTACTTTGATTTGTTTGGCCCGGGAGCGGGCGAGGGGATGTTTTTGGTGTAAATGGCCTTTGCTGACCAAACTGGTTAAACATTATTCCATATTACCATAAGCGGCAAAAAAAGTCAAATGATGGGAACATAGGCTCACCCCTTATCTCTTAACTCTGACTTGAGAGGGCTAGCCGAGCAAGATGTTTTGGGCATTGGAGTTGAGGTAGTAGAGCAGAGCAAGGCTGGCAGCGAGAAGCCCGAGGAGTATAAAAAAGCGTTTTTTATCGGTCATAGATTACATATTTCCTTTCGGTGTGGCGACGATGACAAGCCGGTCAGTGGGGTTCCAGAGTGGCGTGCAGGTGTAGAGGGTGAGGCGGGCGTCGTCGGTGGGCTGCTGCACGCTAACCTCAGTGGCTTTCACGGTACGACTGCTGGCCACACTGTAGAGATAGAGCTTGCCTTTGTACCACAAACCGATTTCGTCACCAGCGCGCAGCTGGTTCATATAGTAGAAAATGCCTCTAGGGCCGGTGTAGCTAAAACGGTGTCCAGCAATGACGGTATTTCCGCCTTTATCCGGGGTAGAGGCAAAAGGTACCCGCCAAGCACCTTTGTTGAGTAGATTGAAGCTATCCTTCTCAGGCCCTTCTACTAGGGGTGTGTCGAGCATCATACGAGGGATGACGAGGCCGTCGTGGCTCATATCGGCATGAAATGCTTCTGGCTCCTCTTTTGCAGCCTTTGCCGAGGCTTCTTTGACGCTGAGTGGTTTGCTATCTGACGTGGTGTTGGACTTTGCCTGCCACCAGTACCAAATGCTCGGGGCAAATGGGAGCACGATAATATAGCCGTTTATCAAGATGATAAGAGCAAGCAAGACATGGCTACCGCGCCGATAAAACTTTCGTGACATATAAAAATAGTAAAGGGGTTAGTTGGTATAAATCAACCGTGAAAAGGATTTACTTCTCTTTTTTGTGAGTGAAGTAGTTGATTTCGTTGACGATATCGAGGAGGGCTTGGGCGCGAGCTTTGTCGTCTTTGATGTCTTGGGCTGCGGCATAGGCGTCTTTGATGAGGCTTGAGTTGTCAGCGCTCTGAATCATCATCATGGTGGTTCGGAAGCGCTCCTCTGGGGTTTGCTCGAGGTGATCAACGAGCGGGGTTAACTGTGTGAGGGCTTCTTGCTTGA
>CAYMUP010000017.1:0-18146 GCA_964393815.1 uncultured Candidatus Saccharibacteria bacterium
TGGTACGCCCGGACGGATTCGAACCGCCGACCCTCTGTTCCGAAGACAGATGCTCTAATCCGCTGAGCTACGGGCGCACATGAAACTTTTTGCTAGCAACAGGGGTATTTTAGCAAATAATTTCATTTTAGTGAAACAGTAGGTACTCTGGCGAGCTTTGCAAAAGTCCTATACAATAAAGACGTATGTTTGCCCAAACAGAAGTAACCATAGATCAAACAAAAAATGTCTTAGAACAGATCAGCTCAGCCCTCTTCAATGGTAGGTCGCTGGTTGTCTTGGTCTCTTCGTTGCTCGCGGCTATCATCTTTGGGTGGGTATTGTCGTTTATCCTTCGTAAACTTAGTAAAGTTGTAGCGAGGACTGCAGACGCCAGCACCGACCTGGCCACAGTAAACAGGCTGCGACGCATAGAAACTTGGATCATACTGTTGATAGCGGTGGTTCGCATGTTGTTGATTGTGTTTGCAGTGTACTTTTGGTGGCGGGTAACACATGAGGGTAGCCAGACAAATGCGCTCATTGGTGCCAGCGCGATTGCCGTCGTGCTGATTGGTGGTGTGCTGGGGCCGCTTCTACGTGACTTTGCCTTTGGCGCCGGCATGATGGCCGAGCGGTGGTTTGGCGTGGGTGATCTCGTTACTATCGATTTTCCCGCAGTGCAGGGTGTGGTCGAGCGCATTACGCTGCGGTCTACGCGCATACGGGCGCTAAACGGCGAGGTGATATGGGTTGCAAATCAGACTATGAATGGCGTACGGGTTGCCCAAAAAGGTGTGCGTCTCACTGCTGTTGAGCTTTTTGCAACTGACCCAGATTCAGCCACCAAGCTTATTGATACGGTCAACAAACTGCTGCCAGGGGGTTTATCTCTACTCGTTTCGCCGCTGAAGGTTGTGGACGTCTCTCAACGTGACAAAGAAATCTGGCATGTCGTAGCGCTGGGCGAAACACCGCCAGGTCGCGAGTGGATACTTGAAAAAAACGCTCTCGATATTTTAAAGACGCTCGACGAAAAGTCTAAAAAACCGACGCTCATCGTCGACCCCATCGCACGCTATGCAGACCCAGACATGGAACGCCAGCTTGCCCGCGCGGTGCGCAATGCACGTAAAAAACGTCGCAAACTTGACTACCGTAAAGCCATGAATAACTTATCGACCAAAAAAGCGGTCGAAAAACGCGCATCAAAAATCAAGTAGAGTCTCGGTCACTTGAGGGCAGTGCGTTGCCGCCCTTATGCCTAACTTAGGATTCAGAAAATAAAAAAGCAAACAAACCCTATTTCGCACAGCAGCCGTTCCGACTGCTTTTGCGACCAACTTTTGCGTGGCCAAAAGTTGGGTCAAACCCAGGGTCCCCATGAAACCTGTTTCATGGGTCACCAGTGCCAGGCACACTTCCAATTGCTCTGCAGATGTTGTGACCGAGCACAATGCAAAAACACTAACGTAGTACGAATTTTTGCAGGTATTGTGCTGACTCACAACAGTTGAACCGGGCTATTTCCAGAGTGCGACTAACCCCGCAGCTACTAACGGCCAATGTCCAATATCTAACGTCTAATTTCCAAATGAAGTGAAGATCACCGAAGTTAAAATGTGATCCCAGGTGAAATGCCTAGACAGTTGGCAGTGGTGGATCCACGTCGGCACATGCCACGTTGTAATCTAGGTTGCCGGCAATAAACTGAGTCAGTGCGATGGTGCCAGCGCCGGTCAAAGGGCGGGCAATGGTGCGGTCGTAGCAGGCTTTGCGTGCATTCCCAACTGTGGTCTGGTCTAGGGCGTACCAAGTATCGAGCCCGTGCAAGGAGCTTTCGGTGGTCACTGCGTCGCCTACAATCTTGTTCCACTGGTAATTGGTCGAGTACATACCGACTTTGGTTTCGCCTTGCGAGTGCAGGTAGGCGACCATGCCTTCTAGAGCGGCAACGTTTTTGCGGTAAGCGTCTGGGTCGGTGGCTGCGTCTTCGTGCCAGCTATTCATAGTCTCGACATCGAGCCACCAGGTAAAGTCGGTAACTGCAGTGCCCAGTTTGGCGCCTTTTGCATTTGCATCAGCAAGAGCGGGTGCGAGATGGGTATGGATGTCGTCGTAGGCGCGCTCCCAGCCGTACTGCCAGGCGCACGCAATGCTGTTATGGCCCACACCAGATTCGTTTGCCTTACAAGGTCCGTATTGCTCCGGCGGAGTAGAAACGATGTCTTTGTATACACTATCATTCGGCCAGCTCGCTACAAGATCAATATAGTCGCCAGGGCTACCCGTGTTTACGTAGAGCTGGACTTTTGGTTGCAAGCCTGACCCTGTGGCTTTGGCGGCAGCGAGCAACTGTTTGGCGAGGCAAGGGTTGGCTGTCGAAGCTTTGCCGCCATTTACTCCTACTACGGTAAAAGACTGGGTTGTTGGCAGCGTGCCTTTACATTGAGGGTATGATATATCAACTCCGAGTGGAGCTATGGTCTTTGGGCTGCGCACTGGAGCAGCGGTTGCGACGGGCACATAGCCGAGCACAAGCCCTATACTTAAAACCAAAAAACTCAAAATTTGTTTCATAATATTTTTATTATACAAGTGTTCATTTTATAATGCGACCATAAGCAGTATAGCATCTCTTGTGGAGAAAGGCAAAAAAGAAAGCCCACGCTTCATGCGAGGGTTTTCTTTAGTGAATCAATGCCTGTTTTAATTAGCGCCGTCATCAACTCCGTCGGGACCAGTGTCTACTGCGTTTTCGGTGGTGTCAGCGGCATCTTGTGCAGCCTCACCAGCGTTTTCAGTAACGGTTGTCGTCGTGTCTTTGACGGTGTCATCTAGATCTTTACCTGCGCGGTTAAAAGCAACGATTGCAATGATGAGTGCGAGCGTTGCGATGATTGCCGCCAGCCATGCGAGCCAGCTTGGACCTGCACGGTGATCTACAGTTGTATATTCTGTTGCCATTGGGGTTATTCCTTTGACTTACATTGATAGTACGGTTCACTATACGCACCTAGGCAATAAGTAGACGTAAGCAGGGTTACAAAACTTTTGTAATAATTTTCGTTTGCAAAAATATGAAAATATTTAAAGCGTCCCAAACAAAAAGCCCACCGCTTCGGGTGGACTCTTTGTTTGGAGGGCCAGGAGGGACTCGAACCCTCGACATTCTGCTTAAGAGGCAGACGCTCTAACCAGCTGAGCTACTAGCCCTGAAATGAGGAAAACCTACGGTTTTTCTCATCGGTCAGTCGGCAAAGCCGCCTTTTTGCTGAAGGCAAAAAGCAAGCTGACCTGCTCTTTTCCCTAATCCCGTAAAAGCGGCAAAAGGGAATTAACTCCTTACATTATCGATATTTAAGGGCAAAAGTCAATGAGACTAGTGAAGCAAGCTATTTTTTCTTTAAAATCGGGCCGGCGGGAGCTGTAGGACCAGTAGCGGTAACATTGCCGTGGTTTTTACGCCAAAAGTACAAAACTGCTTCAGCTGCGTTGTAAAGCACACCAAAGTAAATAGCAAGCGGAATACCGATGATAGTAGCAACAAGCAGAGCTATCAAAATATTGACGCCGATAATCCCCCAGACTTTGCTAGCGTGACCCGCAGTCTCTTCCCAACTGGCCTTGATTGCATCTATTGGTGAAAGATCACGGTCAAAGAGGTAATAGGGTGCCAAAAAAACTCGGGGCAGTACAAAAAAGAAGGGAATAACAAAGAGTAATAAGCTGATCATCAGCAGCACTGCAAGCACAACGCACTGCACAAACAACGGTACAAACTTTGCAACTCCAGCGCTGAGTGCTTCGTTGACATCAACCTTTTTCTTCTTGATGTTTTGTATCATCAGATAAGTCATAGCGCCAGTTAGCAATATAGAGAGTACGATAGACAGAACTTGCATAGCTGCGTATAAGGGGTTCCATTCGCCGTTCTTACTTGCAAAAAGGTTAGGAAGGAGCGAAGCTACCCCACTCAATACGATTAACCAAATCAGCGTTCCGAGGTTGGTCATGACCGCGAGTTTGCTGTGTGGATAGACCCCAAACGCCCCTGGCCATGTTTTTGGAACTGTTTCTGTTACGACTGGTTTTGCTTGTGCTTCGGAAGCCATGGGTGCTCCTTTGATTAAAGGTGATTACTAGATAATTTTGACTATAGCAGCTTGAGTACGGCGCCGCAACACGATAATGATCACCGAGTGGTGATACAATAGGCACTGGTATGAAACTCCTTAGCGGTTCAGAAATGGCTGGTTTTATCAAAGAGCGTCAGGCAAGAGCGGTGCGTGGACTCCGTCAGGCTGCGGCTGTGCAGCCAAAACTGGCTATCATCGCCACGAGCGACCACCCGGCCATAGAGGTGTATATGCGCATGAAACAGCGCTACGGGGCAGATATCTTGGTAGATGTAGATATCCACCGCGTCGACCAGGCAGACGTGCTGGCTCTTATCGATAAACTCAACACCAATAGCTCAGTGCATGGAATCATCGTGCAATTGCCCCTCGCAGATCCTACCCAAACCGACTTCGTATGTGACCGCGTGCTGCCGGCAAAAGACGTCGACGCGCTGGGGAAAAACGCCGTCTATGACCCCGCGACGCCCATGGCCATCATGTGGTTGCTTGCCGGGTATAACGTCGAGCTACGGGGCAAAGAAATCGTACTGGTTGGTAGGGGGAAGCTTGTAGGCGCACCACTTGAAAAAATGCTTACGGCGAGCGAGTTACCCGTAACGGTGGTTGATCGTCAGACAAAAGATATTGGGGCAGTGCTACAGAAAGCCGACGTCGTCATTACTGCCACTGGCCAGCCTGGACTAGTGACCTCAGAGATGATAAAGCCAGGTGCGGTTGTAGTTGACGCCGGTGTGGCCGGAGAGCAAGGTAAGACCGTCGGAGACCTGGCAGATGATGTCTACGAGCGGATAGATTTAACCCTGACACCTCGAAAAGGCGGTGTTGGTCCTCTAACTATCTGTGCTTTATTTGAAAATGTTATTCGTGCCGCCCGCGAGTCGGCCAGCCAGTGACCAAGATCGGCGTTTTTGACTCGGGCATCGGTGGTTTAAGCGTAGCGAGAGCGCTTGAAGAGGCATTTCCAGGCAGTGACATTATATTTCGACACGATACTCCAGAGCACTTTCCGTATGCCACTAAATCACCCGATGAAATATACAGCTACGTTGTACCCATCATTCAGACCTTCGTCGATGAAAGCTGTGGGCTGATAGTGATTGCCTGCAACACTGTTAGCACCACGCTGATCGGCAGGCTGAGACGTGACTTTCCGCTACCATTTGTGGCCGTAGAGCCCATGGTGAAACCAGCGGCTAACGTGACGAAAACTGGCGTAATTACCGTGTGTGCAACACCGACTACGCTCGGTAGCGCACGATATGCTGAGCTAAAGCGTCTCTACGCCTCGAACATGACCGTGCTTGAACCAGATTGCGCTGACTGGTCAGCGCTGATAGAGCGTAACCATATGACCAAAGCAAGACTAGAAGCTGCTATTTTGCCCTGCCTAGAGAAAACCACTGACGTAATTGTGCTAGGGTGCACACATTATCACTGGATAGAGCAAGATATCAAAAAATTGGCAGGTAGGGGAGTGGTGGTTTTGCAGCCAGAGACAGCTGTCGTGCAGCAGGCCAAAAAAATCTTAGCAGAAAATGAAACGAAACTCACCGAAGTTAAAATTGAATCCCAGGTAAAAAAGCCATTACTCTAGGGCACGTACGGCTTGCTGGAACTGGTTGCCGCGATCTTTATAATCTTTGAACATGTCAAAGCTTGCGCACCCCGTAGAGAGGAGGACGACGTCTCCTGGCTCTGCCATTTCTCGAGCTTTTTTTACAATTTCTGACATCGTATTACCGCCACTTGCGATATTGGTAAAACCTACTCCATTGAGAGAAGCCTGTATGCGGCTAGCCTGATCACCGATAAGGAGTGCCCTGCGAACATTGCTGCTAGCCACAACATTGGCGAGCTCGTCGTATGAAGCACCTTTGTCAGAACCGCCTAGAATGATGACTTTCGGTTGCTGAAACGCCTGCAGGGCAACGATTGCCGTCTCGGGTGTGGTACCGAAGCTGTCGTCATAGTAGTGCACTCCTTCAAACTCTCTGATGTGCTCTATTCGATGCTCAAGACCAGTAAATGTAGTGAGTACGGAGCGGATAGCCATGGTGTCACGGACTCCAGCTCGCCAAACAACCGTTATGGCTGCGCAGGAATTTTGCCAGTTGTGAGCGCCCATTAGGGCTAGTTCGCTAGTTTCGCAGATTGTTTGGTTATCTATGGTGATAGTGTCGTTTTCAACAGCAGCGCCAGGCAGGGCGTAAAAGGGGAGTAGTGTGCCACTGCTGGTGGAGGCGATTTGTTTGCTCAAGGCGTTCTCGGCGTAGTATATCGCTACGTCCTGGGCTTGCTGATAACGGAAAAGGTTAGATTTCGCCTCGAGGTACTCGGCCATGTCAGCGTGCCAGTTGAGGTGCTCTGGAACGACCATGAGGCAAACAGCAATGTGCGGAGACTGCTTTACGCTCATGAGCTGGAAGCTGCTCAGTTCTAACACAACCCAATCGTTGGGTGAGACTTGGTCTATAAAGTCTAGCGGTGAAACACCTATGTTACCGCCGAGCCATACTTTGCGTCCGGCTGCCTCAAGCATTTTGGTGGTCAGTGTACTCGTAGTGCCTTTGCCTTTTGTGCCCGTGATGCCGATGACGTTTTTTGTAGGACAGTTGCTGAGAAACACATCAACTGCTGTCGTTATTTTGGGCTCAACTTCTGGATTTTTGTTTAAAATAACGTGTGGGGGGAGACCGGCGGTGCGGACAATGAGGTCAAACCGATCAAGATTGTCGAGGTAGTCTTCGCCCAGCTGGCTTTCTACTCCCTTTGGAATCGAAATAGAAGCGTCTTGGTCGCAAACTGTCACCTCGTGCCCGCGAGCCTGAAAATACGCTACGCTAACTTGACCTTCGGTCGCAAACCCAACAATCGCTACTTTCATACGAGCTAGTATAGCCTATTTAGACGGCAGACAGGCTGGCCTTGACTGTTTCGGCAACTTGCCTAGGGGTCATTTCAGCCTTAACGATAAAACGCTTCACCCCAAGGGATTTCAATATTTCGGGGGCTTCTTGTTCGCCCATATTGGTCAAAATAATGACGGGGATTTGTTTGCCCCAAGTGGTTTTACGGAGCGCAGTCAGCATTTCGGTGCCATCCATCTCGGGCATCATAAGGTCTAACAAAATGATGTCCGGCTTCATATCTTCAGCAAGCGCGAGGCCAAGTTTGCCGTTTGCTGCCGTGTCTACAATGTAGCCTTCGGCCTCAAACTTTATCCGGTACATTGTACTGATGGCAAGATCGTCTTCGATGATCGCGATTTTTGTGCTCATAAACACAAGTATAATCAAAAGGTGTGCATCCTGCCAAGTGTAGCCAAATACTATCTGTCAGCGTGCTTGAGTGAGGCTAAAACTTCACGAGCGACATCCACGACTTGTTGGGGGGTATAGTGGGCCTTTACGATATACCGTGAAACGCCCAAAAATCGAAGTTGGGCGGGCGCTTCATCGCGGCTGACATTGGTCAAGATGATCACCGGTATACTCCCCCCCCAATCTGTCGCTCGCAACTTTGCAAGCATATCCGCTCCATTCATATGCGGCATCAGCAGGTCTAAGAGTACAATGTTTGGTTTGCTCTTTTTAATAAGAGCCAACCCCTCGACTCCATTATTTGCTGTATGGACATCAAACCCTTCCATATCAAACTTAGCCTTATAAAGGCTACGAATCGTGGTTTCGTCCTCTACGATGACAACGGTTGTCCGAAGATTCATTGACAAGGTAGAGTATAGCACGTAACTAGTTAATTATTTTGCGCTAACCTCTTGAGTTTATTTGTTAAATGTGCTATTCTTCGGTCAGGACGCACATTGTTGACACAAAAACACGGCGCTTAGGAGGAATAACCTAACGTCGTGTTTATTTTTTAAAAAAGTCTAAGAGAACTACTACCACCTGCACTAACCAAAATCAGAAGATGAATAATACTAATAGAGATAACTCCTTAGAAGTGCCAGTAGGTGCTAATATTTCTGCTCTCAATCCCGATGGGTCTAATATTGTTTTTAACGATTTGCCGGCCCAGGCTGTAAATATGACCGGTACGTCCGAGTCAGTTGGCCTTGCTGACATGACGTTATCCAGAAATGAAGAGAGACCAAAAGAGGAAATAGGCTCAGAGAGGATAAGAAAGATTGCCTCGCGCACCGCTCTAGGAGTACTCGCAGTTAGCTCTGCATATACGCTCATCAAATATCCTGTGAGTGAACTGACGGCGGATGTGCAAGAGAAAGCTCCTTTTGCAGCTGGGGGAATACTCGTTTCGGAGGGACTGTTTGCTGCTGGGGCAGCTATGACAGTCCTTGCGACTGGGAAAGCTTTACGATTGCGCGAACTCCTAAATCCACTCAGATTAAAAGCAGAATTTGGGAGCTTGTCTCAGCGAGTAAAGTCCTTGCAAGGTGCTGGGAAAGAAGCGGTTAAATCGAAACTGTTTAGAGCTGGTCTTGCTATTAATACCCTAGGTGCTATCGGAACCGCTGCAACCGTTGGAGCGGGCGCTGTAACTGCCTTGCCCCGAGAAATGTGGCCAGGTGCGATTGGTCTTGCGGCGGTGGACATAACTGCCACTCTTGGTCTACGAGCGCCCCTATATGCGGCGATGAAGCGTAGCAAAGCCAACATCGAAGGAAAAAATGTTGAGAAAGAGAAGAAAATTACTATCCGTAAAGTGACGGAAAAGGATGCAGACAGGCTCGCAGAGATTGATCTAATTATGTTTAATAAAGCTTACGGAGAAAAACTTCCAGAAAAAGAGGAAGTAACTGAGATGTTCCGAAAGAGAATTAAAAATGCAAGTTGGATGTTTGTTGCTGAGCAAAATGGAGAAATTCGCGGTTTTGTGAGTGCTTTTAGAACAAATAAGTCAGCGGAAGAATTTGTATCTTGGGAAGAATCAACCGCAAACGGAACCCTAGAAGGCAAGGTGGAACCAAAAGGCAAGTATGCATATGTGGCGAATATGACTATCATGCATGAGGCAGTGGTAGCCGGTGCAAAAGATATGCTACTCGCGCGTCTTTTTGCAGAAGCAATAAAAGAAGGTGGTGCAGAGTATGGCTACTTTGAGAGTCGTATGCCTCAATTCAAGAGCTGGCTTGCGGAGAACGGGGTAGAATCAAATAATCTTACCAAAACTCAACTACAAGATTTAGCAAATAAATACGCTGAATTACGGACTCAAGATGGAAGAAGAATAGATAGACAGCTGCAAATGTATGAAGAGGATGGCTTTGAACTTGGTGTGCCAGTAGCAGAAGCATTCGATGACAAGGCGTCTCTTAACTTCGGTGTTGTTTGCAAGGCGCCTTGCCCTCCGAAGAGCGAGCTTATAAAAAAAATAACGCCCTTGCGTTGGATGCTAGGCTTTACGCTCCAACAGGTGGCGAGAAGCCCTAGGCTTCTCAAAAAGGTACTATGATTTCGACGCAAAAACAGACACCTCTAAGTGGTCAAACAGAAGAAGGACACTATAGCATAGAGTTTTTCCATATCTACACCGATGAGATAATAAACCAGTGGCACCAACAAAGCCTGGAGATTATGAAGTCTCTTCAAACTGGGTGGGATTTTAATTACCGCAAAATCGTACTTATCGATGACTATAACCCGACTGAAACCAATATTACCGTCGAAGACATCTTAGCTCACCTAAATGATAATGACATGCTGCCTGACTTTTGGGCATTTGAGGGTGATATGCTTGAAAATGCAAAAGTATTTCTTGATACTTTACCCCCGAGTAAACTTAAAAAAAATTATCAAAGATATATTAAAAAAAACGGTAAGTACCCATGCTCATTACTTACCGCTACTTGGTATCTCACGAGGTTAGGTAGACTTGATGGCGGTATGATTAAATCCACTAACTCAGCACTCTTTAAAACCTATCCACCGGCAACTAGGTTATTTAATTTACTCCCAGAGGTCTACAAGCCTGTAGAACGAAGGGCAAAAGAGTTGATTTTTAAAAGTCCTTTCAGTACGGACGTAGATAGAATTCAGGATCTTTTTTACCCTACAGAAGATGTGCGAGCGCTCGATTTGTTCTGAAGTTATTATCAAAGTGGCACCATAGTTAATTTAAGACTACAATAGTGCTTATGATAACTGTACTCGCCTCATTAATTGTGGTAACGGCTGTTGCAATTTTTTTGTCGGGTCTCTTGGCTTTCATCAGGAACCGTAAGAGCGCTCAGAATGTATGGTTTTTTGTTTTTGCGTCCCTGCTTGCACTATGGACAATCTGTAATTATATTGACAGTAGCGCAAGTGGGTACTTTTCGATTAATACCCTGAAATGGGTTATTGAACTTGACTTCTCGCTTGCGCTGTTGCTTCTATGGAGTTTTTTAAATTTTTCAACTGTACTGTTCTCTAAGAGGGCGTTGTTTTCCAACAAGCTCATCATGTATAGTAGATTGTCTTTCTTAGTTATCAATGTTGTGCTTATAGGTCTAATATTCTCTGGGTTAATATTCGATGTTCTAGTTACTGAAGGTAAGGTGAATGTGCGGTTAAAGCCATTGTCTGTGTTATATCTGGTGGTAGTCGCTGGTTACTTTCTTGAATCAGTCGGTAGTATGCTCTATAAAAGACGACACGTCACTTCTAAGCATAAAGGCGCAATCCATGTTATTATACTCGGCTTATTTATTGCTTTTGTAGCAAACATTCTTACGAATATTCTCTTCCCACAGGTGATTAAAGAGTCGAGTGTAGTCACGGGCTTAAACAGTATAGGGTATGTCGGTTTGTTTATATTCGTACTATGTATTTTTGTTGCAATCACTAGGCAACGTCTTTTTGATATACGTTTAGTTGTTGCTCGCTCATTAGCGTACATAGTGTCGTTGTCGATTTTAGCAACAGGGTACGGCCTAGTGGTTTTCGTCTTAACTTCAGTTGTTTTGGATGTGAAGATAGCGATAGGGGCGCAAATAATAGTGGCGTTCGCCACCGCTGTCATAGGCCTATCATTTCAGTCGATTAGGAGTAGATTTGATAAAGCAACTACCCATATTTTCTATCAAGATTCTTATTTGCCCCAAGATCTATTTAATACGCTCAACAATGCCCTAGTTACCACCATAGATCTTAGCAAGATGCTGACATCTGTCTCGAAAATTCTGGAAAACAGTATGTATATTGAACAGGTGTCCATACACATTTACGATGCTGGTCTAAAAAACCATCGTATATTTTCTGTCGGAAACAAATTGGGCGACGCAAACTTATTGAATACGGTTACAACCCTGAAGCCTCGAAGCCAAACCGTTTTTCTCAGCGATGATTTCGAGGATGGCACTAAAGTACAAGAGGCTTTCTCGTCGTCGAGTGTTTCCGCGGTTGCTAGGATTGGCTCAAAGATGAGTGAGGGCAGACAATTTGGTCTAATTGTCTTAGGAGTAAAAAAGAGTGGTAACCCCTATGGTGAACAAGACATCCGTGTATTGGAGGGGGTTGCAAATGAATTAGCAATTGCCGTACAAAACGCTCTTCACTATGAGGAGATTCAGCAGTTCAATGAGACGCTGCAGGGGAAGGTGGAGAGTGCGACAAGAGAACTCAGGGCGACTAATGATAAGCTCAAAAAGCTCGATGAGACAAAAGATGAGTTTATTTCTATGGCCTCTCACCAGCTTCGTACGCCGCTCACAAGCGTAAAAGGATACCTGAGCATGGTCATAGATGGTGATGTAGGGAGGCTAAACAAGCAACAACGCGAACTCCTAACTCAGTCATACTTGAGCAGCCAACGAATGGTCGGGCTAATATCTGATCTACTCAATCTGTCGAGGTTAAGCACTGGAAAGTTTGTGATTGATTATGGTCCCGTTGATCTGCGAGATGTCGTAGAGCAGGAACTACTACAGATACGCGATACGGCGGCAGCGAGAGAAGTTGACCTTATCTATGAAGCTCCCAAGTCATTCCCTGTCGTAAGGCTTGATAACACCAAGATCCACCAAGTAGTCATGAATTTTATAGATAATGCAATCTACTATACTTCTGCGGGGGGTAGAGTAGAAGTTCAGTTGCTCGATACGCCGAGCGCCATAGAGTTCCGTGTCATAGACAATGGTATTGGGGTGCCTAGAGAGCTTCAGAGGCATCTATTTACGAAGTTCTACCGTGCAGATAACGCTCGACGTGTGAGGCCTGATGGGACAGGACTGGGACTGTTTATGGCGAAAAAAGTTATTTTAGCGCAAGGTGGCTCAATTATCTTTGAAAGCGAAGAAGGCAGGGGGAGTACATTTGGTTTTCGCTTCTCAAAAGAAGTACTGGCAGACAAAAACCGCAATCACCCTGTAGAACTGCAAGCCTGAGGCAAATTCTGGTCGCAAACTGGCAAAAAACCTATTTTGTACTAAATTTTGGCAAAATAAAGTCAAAATGTAAGAATTATTACACCACTAAATAGGTGTTTTTTAAGCATTTTCGCCTCTGTTATTCCTCTGTAAGCATAAGCGATAAAAACATTCTTGACATAGAATCAATCTTATGGTAATATTGAAGACGATCGTAATTATGCACGAGGAGGTGTTACAAATGATCAATCGTTTTAATAAATTTAAGAAAGCAGCTCTGCTTGGTGCGGCCAGTTTTGCCGTCACCCTCGGTGTTGCTCTCGGGTTTGGCGTCCACACCACTTTTGCTGGTGACTGTTCGGCAAACGCTATTTTGCACTGTGGCACAACGTCACGGACAGATTTCATATCAAAAGTAAAAGCCAACACGCAGGGTGACCTGCAAACCGTGTACAACGCGTATGGTCTGAGTACGAGCGACTACAGCCGCTTCGCTTCTACCGCTCGCAATGGTTACGTATATAAAGATGGTCGTGTGGTCGTAGACGGTCGTACCGTAGCTACTGACTCTCGAAGTCTTGGTCGCCAGGCTAAGCCATATAGCGTACCAAAAGTTATTGGTGGTAAAACCTATCATGAAAGTCGTTCGCAAGATGTGTTCCTTAGCGACTCTATTCCAGTGATGGTTCTCTTCACTAGCAAGGGCCAGGTTGAGACTGTGGTCATCAACGACTGTGGTAACCCCATTACTACTGACCCTAACAACCCGACATATAGTTGTGATCACCTGAGCAAAGAATATGTTTCTCGTGGTGTATACGACTTTAGCACTAGCACTACTACTACCAACGGCGCCAAAGTAGTCAAGGTCGTGTACGACTTTGGTGACGGAACCGCTACAGTTACGAAGACAAACCCTGCAGAAAAAGTTCGCCACGCGTACAAGCCAGGTGCCTACAAAGCTAAAGTTACGCTTTATGTAAGTGTACCTTTCGGCGAAACCCAGATCGTTGCACCTGCCGGTAACTGTGTTCGTGATGTACAAGTTGACGAAGAAAAGAACCCAGGTATTTCTATCGACAAAACTGCCGAAGGTGCAGAACATGTCTTCAAAGACCACGTCATTGTTGGCGCTGGCAACGAGTTCCGCTACAAGCTAGTGGTTAAGAACACTGGCAACGTAGACCTCAAGAACGCTCTTGTTAAAGACGCTGCTCCTGCGGGCATAAACTTCCTCGGTGCAACTCTCGGTTCAGTTGCAAACAATGTTTGGACCTACACTATTCCTAGTCTCAAAGTTGGTCAGTCTGTAACTATTTACATCACTGCAATGGCTCCTAAAGAATTTGAAGGTGAAATCAAGAACACTGCATGTGTTGATACCCCTGATGTCACTGGTACCCCTGATGACTGTGACGACGCTTGGGTAAGCACTCATCACCGCGCTGTTTCAATCAACAAGGTTGTCAACGGTAAAGAGAACGCTACTGTAAAAGTCGGCGAACCATTTACCTACACACTTGCTGTTAAGAACGAAGGTGACGTAGCTCTCAAAGATGTTAAAGTCACTGACCCAGCGCCAGGCAACGTTCAGTTCCTGAGCGCCGACAAGGGCACCATAGTTGCTAACAAGTGGAGCTACACTATCCCTGAACTTGGCGTTGGCCAGACTATGACCTTCAATATTACCGCTAAACTGACCAAATATGTCGAAGGCAGCATCAAGAACACTGCATGTGTTGACGCTCCTATCATCACGGGTAACCCAGATGACTGTGACGACGCAACAATCGACACACCTAAACCAGAAGCTGTTGTCAGCTGTGACCTACTTACCATCACTGGTAAAAACAATGTCTTCACTTTCAAGACAGACTACACAGTTAAGAACGCAGAGTTTGTCAAGGTTTACTACATCGTCCGTGACAAGAACACCGGCGCAGAGATCTACCGTGGTGAAAACAATGTATATACGCAGAATAAACCAGGCAACTACTATGTTGTAGCATTTGTAGTCGCCAAGGTTGACGGTCAGGTTAAGACTGTCTCTAGCCCTGCATGTAGTCAGCATTTCACGGTTCCTACCCCAAACAATCCTGGCGTTAGCATCGACAAGAAAGTTGATGGCGTAGAAAGCAAACAAGTTGCCGTTGGCCAAAACTTTGTCTACCAGCTCGTTGTCAAGAACACTGGTAACGTAGACCTTACAAACGTCGTTGTAAGCGACCCAGCGCCAGCCAACGTTCAGTTCCTGAGCGCCGACAAGGGCACCATAGTTGCTAACAAGTGGAGCTACACTATCCCTAGCCTTAAGGTTGGTGAGAGCATGACTTTCGCAATCACTGCTAAGGTAACTGCTCAGGTCGAAGGCAACATTGTGAACACTGCATGTGTGAACGCACCAGAAGTAAATCCTGGTAACTCAACTCAGAGCGATGACTGTGACGATGCAAATGTCAACGTCCCTCCAGTAGTTGTTAAGAACCCTAACATCACCATCGTAAAGACGGTGAACGGCGAAGAAGCTGTACAGGTTGCCATCGGTGAAACCTTCACCTACAAACTAGTTGTGAAGAACACTGGCGAAGTAGACATGAAGAACGTTGTTGTCACCGACAATGCCCCTGCAGGAGTTACACTCCTCAGCGCCGACAAAGGTACTATTGCAGACAACAAGTGGACTTACACTATCCCTGAACTCAAAATCGGCGAAAGCGTAGAAGTTGTCTTGACTGCAAAAGTTGCCACTTACGTAGAGGGCGCGCTGGTTAACACCGCCTGTGTGAACGCACCAGAGGTTAACCCTAACAACCCTAACGCAAATGACGCTTGTGACACAGCTACGGTTACCGTACCTGAGCCACAGCAGCCTACAACGCCTACCACTCCTCAGGTTCTTCCTGACACTGGTGCTGGTAGTGTAATCAGCTTGGTAACTCTCGTCGCTGTCGCCAGCGCCGTAGCTCACCGGTTGTTCCTTGGCCGTCGCCAAGCAGAGTAAGCGTACACTGGAATGTTTCTAGTGCGAGCTGACTGACCGCTTTGGAACAAAAAACTCCAACAACCCCGCTTATCGTAGCGGGGTTGTTGTTATTTATGCTGCAATCGATAGATAAAACTTGCCACTTATGGTTTCGTATGCAACAATACGCGTATATAAAAAGGAAAAACATTATGCGCACAGCTCTTGCCCAGTCCGGGCGAACACTAAAGGCAAAATTAAGCTTTGTAGCGGGGGCGGTGACCCTGCTGCTCGCGGTGGCGTTTGCGTCGCCTGTGTACGCAGCATGTGACACTAACGACGTGATGTACTGTGGGTACTCTTCACCGAGTAATCTCATTTCCCAGATCAAAACAGACAAAGACCAGTATGGACGAACCGGCATTAAAGCCGCATTTGATGCATTTGGGCTGAGTAGTGGCAAATATGATCGCTTTGCCACCACAGCGAAACCCGCAACTGTCCATAAAGACGGCCGTGTTGTAGTAGATGGTAAGACAGTTATGACAGGTGCATACAGTTGGGGGCGCAACGAAGCTTACCACTCGGGGCCAGGTATGCAGGTCAAGACAGTTGGGTCAACGAAGTTTTACGGCAATACCACGAGTCGCTCGTTTGCCTCAGATAGCCTAGGTGGACACGTAATGTTTAACAGTGCCGGCAAAGCAGAATTCGCCGTCTTGTCTAGCTGTGCCAATCCTATCACAGGTGAACCGACTGATGTAGGTGTTCGCTGTGACATGCTGAGTGTCAACCAGGTCAAAGACAGGCCAAATAGCTATGACCTTAGCACAAAAGCCACAACCATCGGTGATGCCAGAATTACTAAGTATGTCTACGACTACGGCGATGGCAAAACCCGGGAAGTTACAAGTGGCAACACTATCAACTACACCTACACAAAGCCAGGTACGTACACTATCAGTGTAACTGTCTATGCAACTACGCCTGGAGGAGTAACCATTTCTGCTAAGTGTACAAAAACAGTCACTGTACCTAAGCCAGTTGCGCAGTGCGTATCACTCGTTGCTGCCGTACTGAACAAACAAGACAACAGTTACACCTTTACCGCTACTGCCAAATACTCTACTGGTGCTAAGCTCGAAAGTGCAAACTTCAACTTTGGAGATGGCAAAACCAGTATGAGCGTCAAGCCAGCTGACGCGACCACAGTCAAGACCACACATGCTTACGCTAAAGCCGGGACGTATAAAGTAACCGCCACGCTGAACTTCTCGATTTACGGTGCTGGCACCACCAACCACATGTGTCAGACAGAAGTCTCCGTCATTGTGCCATTCTATAGCTGCGTTAGCCTGAAGGGGCCAGAACCAGAAGGCCTGACATACACGCTTATTGCGACTGCCAAATTCGGCAACGGTGCGAAGCTCGTCAGCGGTGACTTTACCTACGGCGACGGGAAGACTGATAAAGATGTCGCTGCAAACGGTACAACCGTAACGACCCGCCACACCTATGCTCAGGCCGGCACCTACAGCGCTAGCGCTCTTCTGAAATTTACGGTCGACGGCAAAACAGTTTACGCTAAAGAGTCATGTACCGCCGTTCTCAAGCCAAATATGCCACCTACCCCAGAGTGTAAGCCTGGCATACCGGAGGGGGACGTACGTTGTAACCCATGTGAGTATGATGCAAATATCCCTGCTGACGACGAGCGGTGCGTGCCAGTTGCTACTGAGCTACCCAATACTGGTGCAGGGAATATAATTGCCGTAACCGCAGCAGCGCTCATTGGTGGATTCCTCCTCTACCGTCACTTGCTTTTCCGCAAGCACAAAGCAGCCTTTATGGCAGCCGACTCTGGTACTGCGCCACTGCCGCTTGGAGACCCACTTGACGCTGAGCAACCACTCGCTGGCACTCCGCTTGAGTCACAGACCAAGTCTCGTGTAAACCGCTTTAGGCGCCGTCAGTTCTAGCGACCCCAGTGATTTCACACTAGTAAAATACGGCTAGTTGTGCTACACTGAACCTGATAGTTAGAGAGATCGTGACTGACCGCTCGTAGACTTATGAAAACACCCCCAATTCTATAAAAGAGTTGGGGGTGTTTATAAAATGAAGTAAAATCGGCCGAAGTAAAAACACCATCCAAGGTGAAGTTAACGTTTTTTCTTGGGTGGCAATATTGATTTGGTATCAGCCACCAATTTTGCGAAAAATGTTTCGTCACTCACGATGTCAGGCCCAAGCAAAAGGTAGTCTTTAGCGCCAGGGTAGGGCTTGCCTAGAATTGGTCGAGCGAGTAGTTTACGACCTGCCTCGGTGTCTTTGAGAAACATGGTG
Source organism: uncultured Candidatus Saccharibacteria bacterium (assembly GCA_964393815.1). Taxonomy (GTDB): domain Bacteria; phylum Patescibacteriota; class Saccharimonadia; order Saccharimonadales; family UBA4665; genus JAGXIT01. The sequence continues at coordinate 17,753 of CAYMUP010000017.1, forward strand.
TCATCGCAGATGAAACCTACGAGCACGTCTTGGTAGTACACTCCGTATTCGCCAAACATCTTGCGCACTCGCACATCGGGCGCGAGTGCATCGAGTGCGGCGACAATGTCATCTGCGGTTTGCTGTGAGGTTGCCATATAACTCTACTGTAGCATACCTCAGATTAACTCTTCACATATTACCCCTGTTATGCTACAATAACGCAGCTATCTCAGTTTGTAAAAAAGAGTAAAGCAAACCTGGCCCCTTCTTCTAACGGTTAGGAAATCGGGTTTTCATCCCGGCAACAGGGGTTCGATTCCCCTAGGGGTCACCAAATCGGCACAATTTCGGAAACGGTCGCCCTGTCGGGCGGCTTTTTCGGTGGCGGCGCGCAGCGCCTGCCAGCGGTTTT
>CAYMUP010000018.1:0-17945 GCA_964393815.1 uncultured Candidatus Saccharibacteria bacterium
ACAGGATTATAACAAAAGTTGCACACAGGCAACCGCTAGCGGTATACTGAAGGGTAATATGCGTGATACAAACAATTCTCCACTTTTTGTTGGACTAGATATCGGTACGTCGACAGTGCGCTGTGTGCTTGGCACTAGAGATGATCAAACAGGGGTAATTTCGGTTATGGGGCACGGTAGCGCGCCCAACCAGGGCATGCGCAAGGGCGTTATAATGCACGTCGACGATACGGCTGAGGCAATTGTGCAGGCAGTTACCGAGGCAGAGCGAATTGCTGGTGTGCGGATAGATCGTGCCACCATCAACGTGAACGGCTCTCATGTAATGGGCATGAACTCGCGGGGTGTCATCGCCATTAGCACAGCTAATCGTGAGATTACGGTCGAGGACCGTGAGCGAGTGGAAGAAGCCGCCGCCATCGTCAAATTGCCTGCTAACCGTGAAATTATCCAGGTTTTTGCTAAAAACTACCGCCTTGACGGCCAAGACAATCTAAAAGACCCTGTCGGTATGCACGGCGTGCGCCTCGAGGTAGACTGCCATATTGTGACGGCAGCGACTCCAAATGTACGTAATCTTGATCTGGCTCTCGAAAAGGCCCAGCTACACCTCTCTAACCGCACCGTGTCCGCGCTGGCAGCAGCAGAGGCGACGCTGGAGCGCAAGCAAAAAGAAGCGGGCGCAGTGGTGCTCGACATCGGTGCCGGCACGACCAACCTGGCGGTGATTGAAGACGGAGAAATCCAGCACGTTGCGGTTATACCCATGGGTGGCACGCACATCACCAATGACCTGGCGATAGGCCTTAAAACAGATCTAGATGTCGCTGAGCAGGTCAAACTCAAGCACGCAAAGTTAGGTGATACTAGCGACAAAACATTCCGTATTATCGTAGACGGCACTGGCCATACGTTTGAGCAACTCGAAACCAACATGATTGTTGAGGCTCGGGTCGAAGAGCTGCTCGAGTATGTCGATAAAGAGTTGCAGCGCATACATCGGTCACGCAAGCTCCCGGGCGGGGTGGTAATCGTGGGCGGAACCGCGTCGCTCCCTGGCCTTGCAGAATTTGCCAAAGAGAAGCTGGGTTTGCCAGCACGACTCGGCAAAGTGCACGGGCTGGAAGGCTTGGTCGACACCGTAGACGACCCGTCATTTGCGACAGCTACCGGCCTCATGCTACTTGATATTATTTTGGCACCATTTGTGACCGAACAAATTCCGTCGACAGAACTCTTTAGCGGTAATCTTAAATCTTTCTCCAAACTGTTCCGCAAATTTAAGGATTAGAGGCGGGGAACTAATAGTCTGTAATTTTGCCTAAGTCGTACTGAAAACAGGGTTTGTTCAGGTGATTTTCAGGTGGGTACGACAATGTGTTCGGGTGAGTGGCGCTGAAACTTTTTTGTGTGCAGCCGAGGTTGAACTGAGAGTAGTAGTCGATTATACTGTAGATATATCAAGGAAGGTGAGGGACCAAGTAGACCATGGCACAAGCAGTTGACCCAGCTATCGAGACATTTGCACGGATTAAAGTGATTGGCGTCGGCGGCGCTGGTGGTGCGGCCATCAATCGTATGATCGAGGCTGGTGTGGACGGCGTAGAGTTTGTGGCGGTTAACACCGACGCACAGGCTCTTCACAACTCCAAGGCTCAGATCAAAATCCACATCGGTAGGGATACTACGCGGGGTCTTGGCGCTGGGGCAGACCCGGCAGTTGGTGAACGTGCTGCACAGGAGTCTACCGAAGAAATCAAAAAAGCCGTAGAAGGCGCAGATATGGTGTTTGTCACTATTGGCGCCGGAGGGGGCACTGGGAGTGGTGCGGGACACGTGGTTGCGAGCATTGCCAAAGACATGGGCATACTGGTGGTTGGCTTTGCGACAAAGCCGTTTGCTTTCGAAGGTGAAAAGCGCCGCCGCAACGCCGAGACTGCTATTGAAAGACTCCGTTCGGCTGTCGACACGCTTATTATTATTCCCAACGATCGTTTACTACAGACTATTGACCGTCAAACACCGCTGCTTGAGGCTTTTAAGGTAGCTGACGATGTCCTTCGACAGGGTGTCCAAGGCATTTCTGACCTCATAACTGTACATGGACTCATTAACCTTGACTTTGCTGACGTGAAGGCGGTCATGAGTAACGCCGGCTCTGCCTTGATGGGTATTGGTCGCGCAAGCGGTGAGAACCGCGCTGTACAAGCCGCTCAACAGGCCATTGACTCGCCGCTACTCGAAGTTTCTATCGATGGTGCTCGCGGCATACTCTTTAATGTTATCGGTGGCAATGATCTCTCGATGCACGAAATTAACACTGCTGCCGAGGCTATTACGGCTGCCGCTGATCCCGATGCAAACATCATCTTTGGGGCAACAATTAGCCCTGAGCTTGAGGGCGAGATTATCATTACAGTGGTGGCGACTGGTTTCGACGCAGCTTACTTCTCAAGTCGTACGCAGCCGGCTGTAGCCGCTCCTGCAACTATCCAGCAGAGCGTTACTGACGAGCCAGATGACTCTATGAAGCCTGAACCTGCTAAAGTTGACTACAACAGCGAGCAAGACTTCTCAGGGATATCTATGGACGTTAAGGATGAAGCGCCTGAGACGGAAACTGATTTTACCAGCGAAGTACCTGTTCCAAACATCTGGTCTATGAATGATGACAAAGACGACACAAAGCCGGGCGCGCAAGAAACATCGCCGCACCAACCAATTGTTTCTAGCTTGGACGAAGATGAGCTCGAAAAACCATCTTTCTTACGCCGCCTTGCAAAACGCCGTCAAAAACACGACGAAGACGACTTAGCTGACAAATAACAGATAAAATTAGCCAGATTTGTACTAAATAATACAGCGCGTTAGGGCTTGTGTAGCCGCTACCGCTAGCGGTATGATAGAGGCATAGAACACTATATGTAGCACCTGTTCGGTGGAGGACCAGGGGTGGTACTAAGTCGCTCTTTATAAATGAATGGGGGTAAAACATGAAATGTGGCCAATGTAACGGCGATGATACGAAAGTGATCGAAAGCCGTGATGTTGCCGAGGGCCAAGCTGTTCGCCGTCGCCGCGAGTGCATTCACTGCGGGTATCGCTACACGACGTATGAACGTATTGAGCGGCCTCAGTTGATTGTGGTCAAAAACGATGGGACGAGGCAGCTTTTTAGCCGGCAAAAACTCCTTGGCGGCCTGTACCGCGCCTGCGAAAAGACACCCGTAACAAGCCTGCAGCTTGAACAGTTGGTGCATGAAATAGAGCAAGATCTGTACGCGTGCGCAGAGACAGAGGTCCGTTCGGGTAAGATCGGCGAAATGGTGATGGACCGCCTGGCGGTTATAGACGAGGTCGCGTACGTGCGCTTCGCGAGCGTTTACCGAAGATTTCGGGACATCGCAAGCTTTGAACGGGAGTTGTCTCAGATACGAGAGCGCAAAACAACAGGGGTTGGCGAAACGAGTTAAAAGCAATATCAACAAAAGTAAAAACTTTAGTAGTAATAGAAACGGAGAGGGAAAACAATGGGAAAAACAGCAAGTAGTGGTGTGGCGCGGTATTTTACGAAGCCAAAAAGTTATGCATACGATCAAATCAAGTGGGTAAAACGCGATTCTGAGCTCAAAAACCCATTTACTGGCGAGGTGGTTTTCTCTCAAAAAGAGGTTGAGATTCCTGAGTCATGGTCGATGAACGCCCTAAACATTGTGGCCCAAAAGTACTTTACTGGTACACCAGGAACTGATGAGCGTGAAACCTCGCTCCGCGACCTCATCGACCGCGTGGTTGACACGGTTGTACGCCAAGGCCAGCAAGAGGGCTATTTTGAGAGCGATACCGACGCCGAAACCTACCGCGAAGAGCTCAAATACGTGCTCGCAACCCAGCGGGCGGCGTTCAACAGCCCCGTTTGGTTCAACATCGGTGCCCCAGAGCGAGCGCAACAGGCAAGTGCCTGTTTCATCCTCGGCGTAGATGACACTATGGGTTCGATTTTGCAGTGGTACACCGACGAGGGCATGATCTTTAAGGGCGGTTCGGGTAGCGGCGTCAACGTTAGCTCTATTCGCTCCAGCGTTGAAAAGCTTGGCAAGAGTGCGGGCACAGCCTCTGGCCCACTGAGCTTTATGCGTGGTGCCGACGCTAGCGCAGGTGCTATAAAAAGTGGTGGCAAGACTCGTCGTGCGGCCAAAATGGTAATCTTGAACGCCGACCATCCTGACGTAGAGGAATTCATCTGGTGTAAGGCTATCGAAGAGCGCAAAGCGCGCGCCTTGCAGGAAGCTGGGTTCGACATGAGCCTAGATGGTAAAGATATCTTTAGTGTCCAATACCAAAACGCCAACAACTCTGTTCGGGTGACTGACGAGTTTATGCAGGCTGTTGTCGACAATAAAGACTGGGACCTCAAGGCTGTGACGACCGGCAAGACAGTGCGTACGGTAAAGGCTCGAGACATTATGCGTCAGTTTGCTGAGGCGGCCTGGGAATGTGCTGACCCTGGCATGCAGTTTGACACGGTCATCAACAAGTGGCACACCACTCCAAATGCTGGGCGTATCAACGGCTCTAACCCCTGCAGTGAGTACATGCACCTCGACAACTCGGCTTGTAACCTGGCGAGCATCAACTTGCTACACTATCTCAACGACGACTTTAGCTTTGACGTCGAAAGCTTTAAACACACCGTTGAACTCATCTTTACCGCGCAAGAAATCTTAGTCGGCTACAGCGAATATCCAACTGAGCGGATTACCAAAAATGCGAAAGCCTACCGCGAACTCGGTATCGGCTACGCCAACCTTGGCGCACTGCTCATGGCACAAGGGCTACCATATGACAGTGACGAGGGCAGGGCACAGGCTGCGGCTATTACCGCTCTTCTAACAGGTCACGCCTATGCAACGAGCGCTCGGATGGCGCAAAAGGTTGGTCCATTTGCTGGCTACCACAAAGACCGTGAAAATATGCTGCACGTACTCAAGATGCACCGTGAGGAAGTCGACAAAATCGACGCCGGTAAGGTTTCGGAAGATCTGCTCAGCGCAGCTGCAACCGCTTGGGATGAAGCGGTAGAGCTCGGTGAGTTGTATGGTGTACGTAACTCACAGGCTAGCGTACTGGCGCCGACTGGTACCATTGGACTCATGATGGATTGTGACACAACCGGTATTGAGCCAGACCTGGGTCTTGTAAAGGTTAAAAAACTAGTCGGTGGCGGTACGATGAGCATCGTCAACCAGACGGTTCCACGTGCTCTCAAGGCCCTTGGCTACACGAAAGACCAGGTGAACGACATTGTGGCTTACATCGACACAGAAAAGACCATTCTTGGCGCGCCGCACCTCGCGAAAGAACACGAACCAGTTTTCGCTTGTTCTATGGGCGACAATGCTATCCACTATCTTGGTCACGTCAAGATGATGGCCGCAGTCCAGCCTTTCTTATCTGGTGCCATCAGTAAGACAGTCAACATGCCAGAGTCTGCGACGGTTGAAGATATCGAGCAGCTACATATTGACTCATGGAAGATGGGGCTCAAGGCCGTGGCTATCTACCGAGACAACTGTAAAGTTGCGCAGCCACTCTCAATGGCCAAAAAAGATGGCGATGACAAAAAGGAACCAGCCAGTACTCCAGCGGAATCAACGACGACCGATGATGGTCGGATTGTACTCAAGGGTGCTGTACGCCGCAAGATGCCACGTAAGCGCACCAGTCGTACCTACCGCTTTGAAGTGGCAGACCTCGAGGGATTCTTTACCGTCGGTGAGTATGCCGATGGTACCCCAGGTGAGCTCTTCATCACTGTTAGCAAACAGGGCTCAACATTGGCCGGCCTGATGGATTCATTTGCGATTAGCATGAGCCATGGCTTGCAGTACGGTGTACCTCTGAAGAGTTATGTTAAGACCTTGCGTGGTACGAGCTTTGCGCCATTTGGCATCACTGACGATCCAGAGATTCGCACTGCTAGCTCTGTCACCGACTACATCATTCGTCGACTTGCGCTTGACTACCTCAGTTTTGATGATCGCCTCGAGCTTGGGCTGGCTAGTTTTGACGACATGCCAGATGAGCAAACAAGCCTGCTCGGCGGCGAGACTGAACCCGTCGAAAGCAAAGGCTCTGATGAAGTTGAAACACGACCCGTCCAGATGAGTGCGCCAAAAGAGACGGTGAGCGAAGCGAAACCAGCTAAAAAGTCAGCTGACTCAACCGCACCACTCTGTTACAACTGCGGTAACCAGACCCAGCGGTCAGGTAGCTGCTATGTGTGCTCGTCTTGCGGATCTACTACAGGCTGCAGCTAAGGGCACAGTAAGGAGGGGAACATCCCCTCCTTAGCCTCGCTTCGCTCGGGATTCTCCCCTGGAAACGGTAAAAATATTCTCGGAGTAAATCCGAGAATATTTTTGATTTTATAAAATGAAGTGAATTACACAGAAGTTAAAACTGCAAATGCGGTGAAATTATCGGAAATAGTAGATAAAAATGAGCTACTCATATGCGACGTGATAAACTGGGAGTATGAAAGTGATTGTGCTTTATCGGCCGGATTCGGAACAAGCGCGGGGAACTGAGTCATTCCTACGTGACCTCACCAAACAGCACGACCTTGATCCGCGTGACATACGCATCATAAACATGGATAGCCCAGAAGGCCTGTCGCTGGCTAGCGTGTACGACATCATGGCGTTCCCAGCCATCATCGTCACTGACAACGAGGGAGCGTATGTCAAACATTGGGCAGGTGACTTGCCGCTCATGAGCGAACTCGTAGGGTACACATTTAGCTAGAGACTTGAGAAATAGCGTGTAACGGAGTAAAATAGACAACTAGAGACGTCGGGAGACTTAACAAAGTTGAGTTCACCCGTACAGTGGTTATCAGCCACGAATGTCTGCGGGAAGAAAAGAGGTTAACTCTAGTAGAACCTGCCGCGTACGCTGCGATAAAGCGAGTAAACCAAGCGCTAAAAGAGGTCACTTCTTTTAGAAACCGGATGGTACCCCCCATTTTCACCTGGGGTCCGGTGTCTAACAGAGGTGATTTTTATTTGGGAGAAGGTACATGGATTCGTTTGAAGGAAAAATATATGAAATCCCGGGCGAGCCGTTGTCGGGTGAGGTTGCAGCTGAGTTTTTTGTACTTGACGCCATGCGTGCCCACCCAAATGAGTTTGCTGACTTTCTTGGCAGGTTGTCCCAACAGGGTTTTATTGAGGCTAATTTGGAGCAATAATGAAAACAATTTTAGTCTATGGTGATTCAAACACTTGGGGCCAGACAGGTTGGCCATTTAACGGTGAACCGAGACTTGCATATAATCAGCGCTGGACAGGTCAAATTGCTAGGCAACTCGGGGATGAAGCGAAGATTATAGAGGAAGGCCTGGGAGGGCGGACGGCTGGCGACATTCAAGAAGGGGATACAAAGTACAGAAATGGCCAGGTGTACTTCAAGGCAGCATTTAGATCACACGAGCCAATAGATGTGCTCGTTGTCGCGCTAGGTACCAATGACTGCCAAGTTCGTTATAGTAGGACTGCCGAGCAAATTTACGAGGATCTGTCGTTTTATCAACAAGATGCAGGCGAACTTCATCTCAAAGAGTATAAAATGCCAAAAGTAGTCTTTGTGGTACCGCCACCGTTTAATGCAGAGCCCGATAATGCGTATTTCCTGAACAGAGAACACGTGCGTAGCGAATTAGCCAGGTTAATGACCGTCTCAAAAGATATGGATGTTATCGATGCGGGAGAGGTATCTTTAGCATCCGATGGAGTGCATTTTTCGGCCGAAGGACACAAGCAAATGGCGGATGCCGTAGTAAACAAGCTAAAGGAGATAGGATATGAAATTTAAAAGTGGTACAAGACGGCGAGCGCTAGAATACGAAAAAGACATTGCAAAGCGGTGGGAGCGCGAGAAAACTTTTGAAAAGTCTGTTGAACAACGGCCAGAGGCAAACCGCTGGGTGTTTTACGATGGGCCGCCATTCTTAACCGGCACGCCACACCATGGTCACTTGCTTGTTTCGACGGTCAAAGACGCGATGGGGCGTTTTCATACTATGAAAGGGCAACGAGTAGAGCGTCGGTGGGGTTGGGATTGCCACGGACTGCCGGCCGAGGTGTATGTCGAAAAGCAACTCGGTATTTCGAGCAAAAAAGAGATTGGCACAAAGATCTCTGTGGAGGAGTACGTCAAAGCGTGTCGGGCTGCCATGGTTAAGACAGGCACAGAGTGGGAAGATACGATCGAGCGGCTTGGTCGTTGGGTGGAGTTTCAGGGCGCCTACAAGACCATGGACAAAGAATACATGGAGTCGGTGTGGTGGGCGTTTAAAGAGCTGTATGAAAATGGCAAGATTTATGAGGGTGAAAAAATCCTCGTGTATTGCACCAAGGACGCGACACCCATCAGCAAGTCAGAAGTTGCTATGGAGAATAGCTACCAGGTAGACACCGACCCGAGCGTCTACGTGTATTTTAAACTACAAGATAGCGATGAATATTTGCTTGCATGGACAACCACGCCGTGGACATTGCCTGCAAATGTGGCAGTAGCTGTTCATGAGAACGAAGAGTACTCACTTCTCGAACACGAAGGAAAGCGGTTTTATGTAGCGAGTGAGGCGGTGAGTCGGGTGATGCAAGACGCTAAAAAACAGCCACTCGTATATGATGTTGTTAAAAAAATACAGGGGTCAGAGCTGGTTGGGCTGCGGTATGAGCCTTTGTTTGAAAATCGCGGGCCTAACGCTCACAAAGTATTACACGCAGAGTTTGTTACGACAGCTGACGGTACGGGAATCGTGCATGAAGCACCGGCGTATGGTGAGGAAGACTACGAACTATGTAAGACAAATGGTATTGCAGTGTTTTCTATTGTCGATGCAGATGGTAACTATACCGAAGGGCGATGGCAGGGTGAAAACATCTGGGAAACCAACAAAAAGATCGCCAAGACACTCGTAGAAGAGCACAAGGCACTCAAAGTCGATTACGTGCAGCACGAATACCCGCATTGCCACCGCTGCGGCACAAAACTCATGTACCGAGCTCACCCTAGCTGGTTTATGGACATACAGGGACAAAAACAAGAAATGCTTGCAGCAAATGAGGCGACACGGTGGGTGCCTGATGTATTGAGAACAGGTCGTTTCAACAACATCATAGAGCAAGCACCGGACTGGAACCTCAGTCGTGACCGGTACTGGGCAACGCCTATCCCTGTCTGGAAAGGTGAGCGAACAGATGGCACAGAAGTTGTAAAAATTTTTGGGAGCTACGCTGAATTTGCCGAATTTACCGGTAAAACGCTCGATGATTACCATTTGCCCCAGGTGATGAATGTGACATTTGAGATGGACGGCGTCACCTTGCGGCATATTGGCAAGGTGCTCGACTGTTGGTTCGAAAGCGGGAGCATGCCGTTTGCCCAGTTCCACTACCCGTTTGAAAACAAACAACAGTTTGAGGCCAGTTTCCCGGCCGATTTCATCATCGAGGCTATCGACCAGACGAGAGGTTGGTTTTATAGCCTGATGGCGGTAAATGTCGGTCTGTTTGACAAAGCTCCCTGGAAAAACCTGATTTGTACTGGATTTATCAACGCAGCTGATGGTAAAAAAATGAGTAAAAAACTCAAAAATTATACCGATCCTGTTGAACTGATGGACAAATTTTCGGCTGATAGTTTTCGTTTTTTGATGCTGGGCAGCCCGCTGACAAATGGAGAAAATTTTGCGCTAGCCGATAAAGATGTGGGTGATGTTGCTCGTAAACTCGGTATGATCTGGAACATGTACGATTTTTTTACCATGTACGCGGAGGTCGATGATTGGCAGTTTGATGGTAAGCTAACGGATCCGCTCGCCACGCTTAAAAATCCGCTCGATATCTGGGTAGTGTCGCGGCTGCATCAGCTGGTGGCAGAGGTCGAGGAGCGCACTGAAGCGTATGACCTCCAAGGCGCCCTGAAGCCGATCCTGCCATTTCTAGATGACGCCAGTAACTGGTATGTGCGCCGCAGCCGACGACGGTTTTGGAAGAGCGAAGACGACGGCGACAAAGCAGACGCGTACCGGACGCTACACTACGTCTTGACGCGACTTAGTTATGTTTTGGCGCCTTTTACGCCTTTTATGGCCGAAGAGCTACACGACAAACTCATCGGCAGTGGCAGTGTACACCTGCAGGATTGGCTGCCGGCCGGCAGGGTAGACGAGAAAACGCTCAGCGATATGAGTCGAGCTCGACAGGTTATCGAGCAGGGGCTAGCAGCTCGTATGAAAAAATCAGATGATGAAAACCAAGTAAAAGTGCGTCAGCCGTTGGCTCTACTGCAGTATGGCGGCGAGAAACTAGAGGCATACTACGAAGCAATGATTGCAGACGAAGTGAATGTCAAAGAAGTAAAAAATGCATCCCAGGTTAAATCTGACGAAGTTGTACTCGACAAAACCTTAACGTCAGAACTTATACAAGAGGGTCTGATGCGTGAAATCGTGCGAGTGGTGCAAAGCGCACGCAAGGCGGCTGACCTGCAAGTAGACGACCGAATCGCCCTAACACTAGCGGGTGACGACAGGCTACTACAAGCCTATGATGCATACAAAACAACGATTTGGAATGAAACTCTAACAGATAGCGATGAGCTAGTAGCAGACAGTTTTACATCAAAAACAACAATCGAAGATTTAGATTTAGAGGTACAGCTTTGCAAAATAGGGTAGGGGGCAAAAAACCAGTTATTGGCATCGTGCCGGCCTACGACGAGGGGGTAAAGGTGCCAAAAATGCGCGAAGGCTATTTGCTGCGCCGCGTTTACACAAAAGTGCTTGCCTCGGTTGGGGCGACGCCGCTGATACTCAATGTCGACATGACGGTAGACGAAGTACTGTCACTGTGTGACGGAGTGGTGCTGTCTGGCGGAGAGGACATCCACCCGTCTTACTACGGTGGCAAACCGCTCTTGCAGCTAGAAGAGCCTCTAACTAGGACAGATTGGGAAATCGAGATTATTCGCGCGTGCCGCAAACACCATGTCCCGGTGCTTGGCATCTGCTACGGCATGCAGCTGCTTGCTGTAGCGTACGGCGGTAGTCTGCATCAAGATATTGCAACTGAGGTGCCAAGCGCCATTACGCACTATGACCCAAAGTACAACCGCAGCGTTAAACACAAGGTGCAGTTTGTCGCAGATTTTCTCGGTTTTAAAGAGGGCGATCGGCCGTGGATTGCCTCTCGCCATCACCAGGCAGTCTCACAGATCCCAGAGGGGTTTCATCCTGTGGCCTATGCCTCTGACGGAGTGCTTGAAGCTATGCAGGGCGATGGCTGCTACGGCATGCAGTGGCACCCAGAGTCAGATGAGACTGGCATAGAAACATACCGCTCGTTTGTAGAGCGCTGCTTGAGGGTAGGCTAAGACTTTACAAACAGGGGTGAGCGTGGTACCATGTGATGGTATTTCAAACTAAGAAGTAGGGAAGCAAGATGAAAAAAGCAATTATTGCTACCGGCGGCAAACAATATGTCGTAGCCGAAGGTGACACATTATCCATCGAGCGACTGAAAGGCGATGACAAAAAAGTCAGCTTCGATGCACTGCTCGTTGTAGACGGCGACAAGACTTCCGTAGGCGCTCCACTTGTGAAAGGCGTTGCGGTCAAAGCGACCGTAGTCGACGCCGAAGCACGTGCCGAGAAAGTAACTGCCATACGGTACAAGGCCAAAAAGCGCGTACACAAGCGCCATGGCCACCGCCAGGACCAAACGATCGTAAAGATCGACAGTATCACGTAAGTTTGTAGACGAAACGAAGCTAAAAATAACCGCTCAAATGGGCGGTTATTTTTTGTAGTTGTGGATAACTTTGGGGGGATAGTATAAATGTAGATTTTATTGCAACGATTTCTAGATGCTCTGTAGGCGAACTTGTACCTAGAAAGAACATGAAGCAACAGGGGTGAGAAATAAATGATGTAACAAATACTTCAATTTCTAGATAGTTTAGTCGGTATTTGGATAGCAAATAACGAACACATTTTTCTCTTGATTGACCCTGTGAAGCGCCGCATAATTTCTCGGTAGGAAAGCCAAAACAAAAAAAGGCAACTTCCGAAACAAAAAATTGGTCTATCGCAAAAAGCTTAGAAACCAAAATTAAACACCTTAAACAACCCAAAGTGAAAAAACTAAAACGTCTCTTGCTCGCGCTACGCGTGCATAGCCTCGGTCGAATTGACTCGGGGCGTTTTGGTTTATTTGGGCTTTGGGCATTAGGCTTTAGGCTTCGGAAAATGCGGTTTGTTTTGGGGCTGGTTTTGGCAATCCTACCCCTGTTTTTCCTTACGCGCGCGAATACCGCGCACGTAAGCGCGTTACCCAGCGACAACCTGAACTTCCAGGCCCGCCTGGAAAGCAGCACTGGTGCCATTGCCCCAGACGGCTACTACGACATCGAGTTCAAGCTCTACAATGCCGATACCGGCGGTACCAGCCTCTGGACAGAAACCCGCAGCTACAACTCCGGTTCCGGCCAATGTTCTGGTCCGCTTGGTGCCAATGACTGCCGTGTCCGGGTAGCTAACGGTTACGTCAGCGTCTACCTTGGTTCTGTCACTAGCTTCCCAAGCACTATCCCATGGGACCAGCAGCTCTATCTCACTATGAATGTCGGTGGTACCACCGCTAGCGGTCCGATCACCTGGGACGGAGAAATGAACCCAAGACTCAAACTGACTGCTGTTCCCTATGCCATGGCGGCCAAGAATGCGGAGCAGATTACAAAAAGCTCAGGAGCTAACATAGCTACTCTCTCGATTGCCGCTCCCACAAGCGGCAATCAGACTTTTGTGCTCCAGGACCAGGGAGCAGCCGGCACCTACAACATTTTGACCGACTACAATGCGCCAACAGTGCTTGCCGGAAGCTTTATTCAGAACCAAAACGCCGCCGTTCAATCCACGTCCAACTACTGGATCAGCGGCACCGGTCGCGCCGACACCAGTATCCTCACCCCACTCCTCGACACAGCCATCGCCACCGCACTCAATCTTGGTACCACTAACGCCACGAGCATCAACCTCAACCAAAACACGACCCTCGCTGCGGGCAAGAGCATAACCTTGACTGGCGGCAATACTGCCTCACGTCCGGCTTCTCCCACGGAAGGTATGGTCTACTACGACACCACCACCAAGCAACTACTCACCTACTCTAATGGCAAGTGGCAGGCTGATCGCAGTGAAGCCATCGTTGTTGCTGCCTCAAACAGCTCAGACGCTGACAAGGCGTCTGCTGACTACGTTGCCACCGGTACTAGTGACCAGACTGTTATTAATACTGCACTTACGAACGCAGATCCAGCTGGCACTGGTCGTAAGACCGGTAGAGTCGTCCTTCTTGCGGGAACTTTCACCACAACTGACGCTATCTCAATCCCTAACGACACCACGCTCGCCGGTATCGGCCGCGGTACCTTGATCAAGTTCGCTAACATCGACGGACAAAACAAAAACATGGTCACAAATACCGACCCGGTAAACGGCGAAGGTGTCACCGTACGTGACCTTCGTCTTGACGGTAATAGAACTGTCAATACGAGTGGTACTCAGCATGGCGTTTACTTTAATGGTGTCGGTGCCGTTAACAACAGTCGCCAGGGTGCTACTGTCAACGGAGTCTGGGCAATGAACTTCCGAGGCGATGGTATATACCTCTTCAGTTCTTACCTCAGTACAATTCTCGGCTCGACCTCACAGGACAACGCTGGCAATGGTTTCCGCATCCATAGCTCGCACCGCTCCAACGTTAGCAACAACCTATCTATTGCTAACGACGCTTGGGGTGTAGTTGTCATAGGTAGCAAGAACATCGTTGTTAATGGCAACACAATTGCATTTAACGGTGAACTAGCAGGGGCAACCACTAGCGGCGGTATGATCATCCACGGTAGTAGCAGCGAAAATGCAATCACCAATAATGCTTTTAGAGATAGTGGTATCGGCACCGGTGCGAGTAACCCGAGTATCTATGTGAATACCGCGAGCAACAACACCATAACTGGCAACAACATCGCAGATACGAACGGCACAACTGGTTACGCCATAAATATTGCTAATGCTTCATCCACTAACAATTATCTTTCCAACAACGTCATTACTGGCACCTATGTAGCACCACTGATCGATAACGGCACCGACACTATATGGGCAGGGCAGCAGAATGGCACTAGTGCTACGGCGGATTATCTCATACAACCTGCCGGTAGCATACAGCTCCTTAAGGACACATATGTTTCAGGCAAACTTCAGGTAGGCTCAGCAACCACTGACGCGACCATAAACCTCTTTGGGCTAGACAGCTACAACAATGCTACCGACCCAACCGGCTTCAACGGCGCCATGTACTACAACACGAGCACCAATAAATTCCGCTGCTTTGAAAACGGTGCGTGGACAAATTGTGCTGCAAGCGCGGAAAATGTTATTCAAAACCAGAGTGCGGCTGCACAAACTACGGCTACGTTCTGGATACAGGGGAGTGGTCGGAGTGATGCCAGTTTCTTGGCGCCACAGTTCGACGCCGCAACTGGCATTGCGTTGAGTCTTGGTGCAACAAATGCCACAAGTATTACTATCGGCAAGGGGACAGTGGGTACAGTACTAGCCTCGAGCACTATTACGGCCGGCACTAGCGGCAGTGCGACAACGTTACAGGGTGCAGCACAGCTGACTGCGAATACAGCTGGGAATGACTTTACTATAAAAGGGAGTGCTGGTAATGGTACGGGCAATGGTGGCACGCTGCTTATCTCCGGTGGTGATGCCGGGGCGACCGGTACTATGGGGCTGGTGAGCTTGAACCCGACCTCGTTTGCCGCCCAGACCGCCCAAACTCTAGGTAGTTCACAGACCCTCAATCAGGCGTGGATCAACAACTATAGCACCTTGCCGCTCATCGCCTCAAATACCGGTCTGACCTTTACCGTTCCTGCACCGGCGATCTCTACTGTCGGTCGTGTGTACTATATATCAAACGCTGGTACAAACGACTTCAACATTCTGCTGAACGGCACGAGCATAAACATTGCGCTCAAAGCCAACAGTACGGCTACACTAATCTGGAATGGCAATGGCTGGACCGCTGCCGGCGCCTCTAGCGCAACTGACCTTCAGGCTGCTTACAACAACACGCTATCCAGCGCCGGTGCTGCCGAATTGGTTCTGAACGCGCCGGGCGGGGCAGCAGATGGTTTGACCATACGAAACAACGGCACCCCGATTACGGGTGCGCTGTTTGAAGTCCAAAGCTCCATTGCGACCAACCTTTTCAGTGTCAACAATAATACAATTGAATATGCAGTCAACGGTGGAGCAGAAAATACAACATTAACTGCTTGGTCAAATTACAACGCTGGTGTCGCTACAAAAACTACGGCTGCAGGTACATTTGCAACTGGACTTGCTGGTGTAAGCGTAACAACATCCGGCACAAATCAAGGCGCTAAGAACACACTTGCCTCTACTTTGCCTGCCGGCAATTATGTAGTTTCGTTTGCTGCAAAACTAAGCTCGGGTGGGCCTAGCACTTTCAACATTTGGTATAGCGCGAACGGTACTGCGCAGACCGCAGCATGTAACACGTCTTTGCCGGGCACAGGCTATACTATCTCGCCAAACTTCACTGTTTCTACCAGTTGGACAAAAGTGTCGTGCTTTATCATCGTACCAAGTGGTGGTACTGCTACCAATGCAATTCTCATCGCTAACCAGTCAAACATCAGCTTCTATCTCGACAACCTCAGTGTGATCTCAAACGCGGCTACTACTACGCCAGCAAATGTCCAAATAGGTGGTGGTGCTACTGGTGGTCAGCCGACACTCTTTACGCTCGATCAGTTTGCCGGTCCCCCGATGAGCACGACTAATGCCGCGTATTTTGGCTCAATGTACTACGACACATCGATTGGTGCAATTCAGTGCTACCAGTCAAGTGGTTGGGGTGCCTGTGGTAGTGCGCCGGACGACATCATTTCAATGACACCAGAATATACGGGGGCGGTGTTGAATGGTACTGGCGTAGGTACTATGACTGCAGATTTCTGCGCAAACTCGGCGGCGCTTACTGTTGGCACGCTCTGCTCTAGCAACGAAGCGCGCAACTTCTATAAATGGACATCACCTCAGGCGACCGCTCAGTCGTATAGCATCTATGTGACCTACCGCCTGCCATCTACCTTTAAGTCGTTCAAGAACGGTACGATGAGCTTAAATGGCCTAACAGACAGCACCACGAATGCTGGTGTAAAGTACGCACTGTTTAGAAAGTCACAGGGCGGTGGGGTTGCCCAGTGTAGTGCAGATACTGCGGCGCTTGGCTCAGCAAATACCTGGACGCAGATTGCACCAACAACAGACATCACATCTAGTACTTGCGGTGTTGGTCAACCGAATGCCTTTGTTGCTGGTGATACGCTTATCATTCGTATAACAGTAAATGCACAGAGTAACGCTAGCGCTTACGTAGAAAACTTAACATTCCAATACAGTAACAAGTAGGCCATAGACATGAAGAACCAACCACAGCCCAACCAGCCGAACTCCAACAAGACGCCTGTTGCTGGTGCTACTGAGCGTAGAACCTACAAACCGCGCACCCCGATCACTCGTATTCACAAACAAATCATGAGCGACCCTTTTATATTCACGATCTAGACCTTAAGATTACGCTAGAGTTTACATCTGTTGTTGTGGTACTATGGTAGGTAGTTAAGCACAAGAGGTAAGGCGTGCACGGGCGCCAGATTCACACAGTGAAAGACAGAAATAATGTAACTCACGTAAGGGGAGATGGGGTGCACCATGGTGTTACGCTTAGGTTTACCGTGCCGCGGTTTCGATGGTCAGACGGGCACTTAGCCGAGCTATATATCTGGAAGGAGTTCTGGCGGATTATAAACCGCTACGAGAGGCTGATACTGCTACGACTACCGAAGCGCATCGCTAAACCGCTCTACAAACTGAGGCCGAAACGCCGACAGCATCCAGGGCTGACGCGTCTAGCATGGGGTGGAATGGCGGCATTGATGCTGAGTACGGTTTTTATAGAAACGTTAAACATGAGGGGCCAACAAATCAGCTATGCGTTATCAGATGCCGCGCGAACTTTGGTGCCGACATCGAGTGCCGTTCGAGCAGCGTCTTTAAAATACGATGCGAAAACGGGAGTATATGAGTACAATAAAGACTATCAACCTGGCACTAATGCGGCTGGTACGGCTCCAGGCCCCAAGTTCACCGCTAGTGTGGCACGCGACCTCTCCAGCCATGGTTTAAAGGTCACAGATCCGGTAAATAATGTATGGCTAAAAATGACGCCGACATTTTCTGTTCGGCCTGCAGAGCAACAACAGAATCAACTCATATATCCTGTGGTCGGACAAGATGCACAAAAAGTTTATACATTTGGTGCAGGCGCGGTAAAAGAGGACATTGTTTTAAATGCTTCACCTGGTAACGAAGCTCAATACTCGTACGAACTGTCACTGGCTTCTGGGACAGAGGCTCGTTTAGAAAAAAATGGTGACATTGCTGTGTATGGTGTTAACTCGGCTTTGCTGGGAGATGTGTCGACTGCCACTGAAAAAGATGCACGTTTGCTCGAAAAAGCGCGCAGCAACAGCCGTAAAACAAACTTGCTTTTCAATCTGCCGAAACCTGTCGTACTTGAATATGGCAAGAAGGTAAGTCAGGTTAAAGCCTGGTTTAGTATGAGCGGTGATGAGATCACCATTCATGCCCGTGGTTTAGAAAAAGCAAGTTACCCGCTGACCATCGACCCGACCGTATACATCGAAACAGCGCAAAAACTTATGCTCGGCAACAACGAGACTAACACAGATTTTGACGTAACGAACGAGCT
>CAYMUP010000019.1:0-16937 GCA_964393815.1 uncultured Candidatus Saccharibacteria bacterium
CTGACTGCCGCCAAGCGTCTGACGTATCTCTTGTAGGCAGGTGGCATCATTGACCGAGACATCAGCGGTACGGCGAAGTGCTTCCAGCAGAGCAAAGTACACAAAAAACAGGGTCTGACCGAAGAAGAACAAATCCGAATCGTGCACTGGATTAACCGCAACCCCGACAAGGTACGTGAGCGAGCCTTGATATACCTACTGCTATTTCAGGGTCTGCGTCAGGCTGAGGTCTGTAATCTGCACTATTATGACGTGGACTTCAAGCAAAACTATCTGCACGTGCTTGGCAAGGGGCGAGACGATAAAGAACCCCTGATAATGCAAGAGGATGTGCGACGCACGCTCAAGGAATACATTGAGAGAAATCCCAGCGGGTCTACTAATAGCTTCCTGTTCACAAGTGAGCGTCGGCAAAGCCAAGACGGTGGTCTGACGACACGAGGACTGGCAGTGATTATTAAGGGCATCTTCGAGGAGCTGGATATTGACCGCAACGTGCACGCTTTCCGCCACTCGTTCACAACAACACTCGTCAAGAAGCTCCCGAACCTGCTGGAGGTGGCTCAACTGACCCGCCATAGAAGCGTTGAAATGTTGCAAGTGTACAATGACGAGCTAAAGACTGAAGAACGGACAATGAAGCTTAACGCAGCCTTTAGCGGACTGTCTGAAATGCTGACCGTGTAAATTCGTGTATTTCGAGGACTCTTGCCGTAATTTGGCGACATTAGCGAAACCTTACAGAGGTAACAGTATGCAGGAGTATCAAACCCTGACACATACCGACCACTGCCCGTACACACCCGACCTCTTACCTGTACTTTGCCGATCACACAAGCTTAATTTGCCCGACATTTTGATGGTTAGGGTCGGGTTAGTAATGGGCTATTTTTCTGATTAACAGATGAGGGTGTCTCTGCTTGTATGGCAAAAAACAGCTTTCGCCAGTTTTTACACGTACATTGACAGAGGTGGAGGTCTTTTTGAGCTCGAGTGTAGCCCTTATTATTCGCATAATCCTAATTACACGAACCAAAAACACGACGTATTTAGCCTATAATTAGAGATATGAACGGAGGCGATTCCAGCATAAAAAATGCTATTGGTGCTGTATTGGCGGAACTCAAACGACAGAGTGAGTTAAACGACAGTGCAGTTTTTACGTATGAGCTAAAGTACGTAGGACGCCTCGTCGCGTACGCAAATGCCGAGGATCAGAAAAAGATTCTTCGCCTGCTCGATAAGCAGGGTAAGATAAAACTGACCGAGAAGCTGGTGCACAATGACGCAACCGCACAATTTGAAGCAATGGGCGGGCTACCCGATGACCTGCTCGACAGTATGAAGAGCGAACGGCTTATCGTGGACGTGAGTGCAACCGATTTCTCCGAAGCTACCACTGACGACAGGACAAATGTACCTGTGTCGATCTTGTTTGACGATGAGGCGCTCTATCTGAAAATTGCGGACGGCGAGAAGCGGCAAGTTGGCAAAATATCATACGATTCTGCCGTGTATAAGATTTTCGAGAAGCTAATGAGCCAACAGCCAGGAATATCCTTCAGCAGCGCCTCGATTTTTAATGAGCGCAAGAATCTCAAGCAGATATTACTCAAGAATAGATACGGGGGATTATTTACCCTGCTCGATGTGACGCCAAATACAATTGCACGCAAGCCAGAACCAGTAATTATCAGCCGAACCGAACTCAAAGCGATGGTATCGCAAATTAACGCAACCTACCGCAAGAACTTCAAAGACCTAGAATAAATCTCAAAAATAGCTTACCTATTTTTGTCGCTTTTTAAACACACCGTTTTGTTGTCGATATGCTAGCGATGCTATGAGCGACGAACCGATTATCAGCATTGAAGAGTTCCGAAAAATCACAGGACTCGCCTCCGAAGATATGGACGACTCTGCTATTCTCGATGCCATCGATCGACTCGAAGCCTTGGCAAATATCTATATCAATCAGACCAAAAACACACTCAACGAGGCGTGAGTTCCAAACTCTACGACCCCTTATTGCTTAGGTGGTGTAATCGGTCATAATAAGAGGTAAGCTATGAAAAAAGCACGAGAAAAACCAATAAAAATGAAAGCGGTCATATACATTCGCGTGTCGAGTAAACGACAGGTCGAAAATATGAGCCTCGGCGAGCAGCGTCGTATTTGCAAAGAGTTTTGCTACAAGCACGGTTACGACGTTGACGACGAACGCATTTTCGAGGAGCGTGGCGAAAGTGCAAAGACAGCCGAACGCCACGAGCTGCAACGTATGTTGCAATACTGCACACAACACCGCAAAGAAATCGGTGTCGTTGTGGTTTATAAGCTAGACCGTTTCTCGCGTCGTGTTGAAGACCATACTGCGCTCCGTGCAGTGTTGAAGAAGCTCGATATTCAACTACTATCAGCCTCTGAGCCAATCGGCGGAGGTACGAATACTGATGCCCTGATGGAGAATATTCTCGCTAGTTTCGCACAATTCGATAACGATGTTCGTGGAGAACGTGCGAGAAATGGACTGCGTGCAGCATCAATGGAGGGTGGCTGGGTAAGCCAAGCTCCTACTGGGTATCTAAACACTAAAACCGAAGCGAAACAGCCAACCCTCGTAGTGGTCGAGCAACTTCGCAAGCCAATTCGTCGTTTCTTCAAAGAGTTTGCAACGGGGCGATATACCCAAGAAGAAGCTGCTTTTCTCGCACATAAAGTCGGGATTCGTACGAATAAAGACACGCCTGTATCTCGAAACGGGGCTATCAAGATGTTGCGTGCCATCGTATACACAGGCAATGTCAGAAATGCCGCTACGGACGGCAAAATCATCAAGGGATTGCACGAGCCTATTATTGATTTTGCTACCTTTCAGCAGGTACAAGATGTACTGTCGGGACGTCAACGCACAGACAGCAGTAGCGATAACTACCGAGTGAAAAATCCACTCTACCCACTACGCCGTTTTTTAGTCTGTAGCCTGTGTCATAAGCCTCTCACTGGTGGCGAAAACACGGGCAAGACTAAAAAGTATAAGGCGTATCATTGTCATCGATGCACTATCAAGAGAGAAGGTGCACGGGTTTCGATTCCGCAAGAAAAGGCACACTCGCTATTTGAGGCTCAGCTATCATCCGCCGAGCCTCAAAGCTGGGTGCCTGATGTTTTTCGAGAGATTGTACTCCGCAGATGGAATGATGACTTTAAGACTGCTCAGGGGGCTCTCAATACCGTCGAGAAGCAGCTACAGGACATCAAAGCGAGCAAGAGCCGTCTGGTTGATTTGCTTATCGAGAAAAAGATTAGCGACGATGCGTACACGGAAAAAGAAAACGAGTACGTCATTCAGCGTGCTCAGCTTGAAGCCGAGCGCCGAGAGTTACAGATCAAGGAAGAAAACAAAGAGCGTATCGTAGATAATGCCACGCGTTTCCTGATCGACCTACCGAAGTCGTGGCGTGAGTTATCTCTGGAGAATCGGCAAAAGTTCCAAACTGCGCTATTTACTGCAAAAATTGTCGTCTACCCAGACCAGACTTTTGGAACTCCGCAATTTAGCCCGATTATCGAGCAAGTAACAGAGATAGAAAAATACTTCTCCAAAAACAAAGTAGACCTTCCCGAAAGAAAGTCTACTATGGCGGAGGGAGAGGGATTCGAACCCTCGATACCGTTGCCAGTAAACCGCCTTTCCAAGGCGGCGCCATAGACCACTAGGCGACCCCTCCAACGTCAGTTCAGTATAGCTTAGGCAGATAACTCTGTAAAACAAGTACTAGGGCTGACTAATAATCAGTACATCAAGGTCTGTTGTGAAAAGTACGTAAAAAACTAAGCATGAGCGGTTGTCACCTCATATCGTAACAGCGTACACTAGATACGAGTATGTCTCTTATCGTTTTGCAAGACGTTAGCAAACTGTATGGCTTCGGTGACGCAACAAATATTGCGCTTGATGAGGTCAGTTTGAGCATCGATAAAGGCGAGTGTGTTGCAGTGATGGGCCCAAGTGGTTGCGGCAAAAGTACCCTCATGAACATGATTGGGCTCCTGGATCATCCGACACATGGCGATTATCTTCTTAATGAAAGAAAGGCCTCTCGACTTACATCTGATCAGCGCGCACGTTTGAGGCGTGACAAAATTGGTTTTATTTTTCAGTCTTTCAACTTACTTGGTCGTCTTACTGCGCTTGAAAATGTCGCGTTACCGCTTGTCTATAAAAGCCGAAGTACCAGCAAGCGCAATAAAGCCGCCCGGGCAATGTTAGAGCGAGTTAGCTTGCAGGATCGATGCTACTACTATCCTAACCAGCTATCCGGTGGTCAAACGCAGTGCGTTGCGATTGCGCGGGCACTCGTGAATGAACCAGAGATTATCATTGCCGACGAACCAACGGGTAATCTCGACACGGAAAGTTCTCGCATGGTCATGGAGCTACTCAGCGAAATCCATAAACAAGGTAATACGGTGATTTTCGTGACGCACAATCCTGAACTAACTCGATATGCGACCCGTGTAGTCTATATGCAAGATGGCATGATAAAACAAGATGAACGTAAAGCCCTTGGTCAAGTCGGTCGCTATGCCTATTCAGTCGTGTACCCTGAGGCAACCGTGGACGCTGAGGAAGATGCGGCCGCCGGTGTTTCGGCGCTTATGAAAGTTCACAAACTTGCAGATGAAACACCGCCTGCTCGTAAGAAACAAACCGCACATAGGCGTAAATCCTCTACAAAGCGTAAAAAGGTAGTCAAAAAATGAGCTTAGTTCGCAACGGTAATCTCAAGCTTGCCCTCGAAAGTGTCAGATCGACCAGGTTTCGTAGTTTTCTAACAATGCTCGGAATTATTCTAGGTGTTATGTCGGTGATTTTGATTATCGGTGTCGGCGAAGGGGTAAAGCGGCAAATAACACAACAGACCATTAAATATGGTGATAATGTTCTCGTGGTGCGTCCAATGGCTGAACACCGAGGACCGCTTGGAGGAGACAGTGTTCCTATTGGATCGTCTGGTCTTCTCAACTCTGCAGACGTAGCCGCACTACAGCGAGTACCTGGAGTGATCGGGATAGTGCCGCTCAGCTCAATCAACGGAAGCATCTACGGTGACCACAAAATTGAAACGCCCCTTATCATTGCTACAACCCCTGAGTTCGCAGCATTCATTAAACCGCAGCTGAAATCTGGCGGATTTTTTGACAATACTGAAGGCGCTGAACAAGTGGTTTTGGGGTTGGGGGTCGCCGATAAGCTTTACGACGATACTCTCCCACTTGGTAGATCCCTTAAGCTCCGGGGCAAAGATTTTCTTGTATCTGGTATTTTTAAAAACTTCAATGCTCCGCCACTATCTATTGAGGCAAATTTTAACAATGCAGTTTTCGTACCTCTTAGTACAGTCAAAAACATAACTGGCAGCGAGCCCGCCATCTACGAAATGCTTGTCAGGGCGCACGCGGGCACAGATATGAAGAAGTTTCAATCGGCAATCACTACAACGCTTTCTGAGGCACACGGGGGGTCACGAGATTTCGTAGTCACTCGCGCCGGCCAAGCAGGTAGCGGTTCTGACCAGACAGTTCGCCTGCTGACTCTATTGACGTTTATTGCCGCAATGATAGCATTTGTAGTCGGTGGTATTGGGATTATGAATATGATGTTCGTTACAGTGACTGAAAGGATTCATGAAATTGGTATTCGTAAAGCCATAGGAGCGACAAATACTCAGATTATGAAGCAGTTTGTTGCCGAGGCGTTTGTACTGAGTTGTCTGGGGGCAATTTATGGTGTTATCTGCGCTCTTGCGGGTCTCGGGCTGCTAAGGCTTTATACAAGCATACATCCTGTGTTGGTTTGGCAGGCTATTGTACTTGCGCCAATTGTTGCAGTGGCGAGTGGGGTCTTCTTCGGGAGCATCCCTGCTCTGAAGGCTGCTCGTAAAGACCCAATCCAAGCTCTACGCCACGAGTAAGTTGTTACATTATCTAGTATATGATATAATAGTATAATTATGGCAATTGACCCATGTTCACGCAGAGATGCTATAGGTATCTATAATGGCGAAGTTATATCTGACCCCTCTCCTAAAAGTGAGTTGTATGGTCTTTTGGCACGTTGTTTAACTTTAGAGCAACTAGACTCCCTGAAGGTGCCAGCGGTACCACTCAGCCGTCCCCTCTCATCTTTTCAAGAGCTTGGCAAACACCTTGAAGTCGCGATTCAAAAAAGTGTGTGCGGTAGCAGTGGCTCTGAGCAGCGTAATAATGATCAATTGCAGTTACTCCTCAGAGCACGTCAACCCTATCTAGAAATAAGCCCTGACCCTGCAAGTACGCGTTTGACTGATGGAGCACACACAGCTGCAAAGATAACTGAGACAACTTTAAGGACTTATAAAAAGAGCGCTCATGAGACTAGTCGCCCGGTGACAATGGATGGTTTGGCAATGGGTTCAAAAGTCCTCTTTGGCATCGCAATGCTGCATATACATACGCTTGCTGACCAAAGTCTGTTCGAATACTATTGCCACGAAGGCGACGGGGGTGATGTTATCAACTCAAGACTCACAGCTTATACAGAGAATGATGGTTTACGTTTAAGATCAAAAGAACTCAAGGCGGAAGAAAAGGAGTGGCTTGGAGCCATAGCCTGGAGCCAGACAAATCACCTTGAGCCGCAAATTGGCTGTCCTGCAACCATGGTGAAAGGGTTTTTGGACAGGATCTGGGAGGTAGCATCTACCGCAGCAGTTGAAGCTGAGCTGATTGAAGTCAGAAACTAAAACAGCGACCAAATAGCGGCAATGCCCGAAACGGTCATAAGGAGAGTTGTGGCCCACCCAATTACTGTTGTAAAACGGCGATTCACCCAATGGCCCATGACCGCTCGGTTACTCGATAGCTTGACGATGAAAAACAGCACAAAAGGTGCCACTATACCATTTGCGACCGCGGAGTAAATAAGTGCCTTCATGGGGTCTAAACCGACAAAGTTGAGGGCAAGCCCCACAAGCATAGAGATGATGATGACGCCGTAAAATGCGTGAGCTTGTTTGAGTGGGCTGTGTAAGCTTCCCTTCCAGTGCATGCTTTCGGCCAGTGCATAGCTGCTACTACCCGCAAGCACAGGAATGGCGAGCATACCGGTGCCGATAATGCCTAGCGCAAAGAGGTAGTAGGTGGCCTCACCGGCAAAGGGGCGAAGCGCCTCAGCGGCTTGGGCAGCGCTCTCGATATTGGTGATGCCATTTGGGAACAACACACCGCCGCAAGCGGCAATTATAAAAAACATAACAACATTGCTTAAAAACATACCTGTCCAGACATCAATACGCATCGATTTGATCTGAGCGGGATTTGTGGCGCTACGTCGAAGCCGAAGGGTGGTATTGCCCCGCGCGATGTCTTCTTCGACTTCTTGCGAGGTCTGCCAAAAGAACAGGTAAGGCGAAATAGTAGTGCCGAGGATGGCACATATAAGAAGTAGGGTTTCTTTACTAAATTCAATGTGTGGGGCGAGCGTTTGATGAAGTGCGGCTCCCCAGTCTATGTGCGCAAGAAGCGCAGAGACAATGTAGCTTAACAGAACTAAAGCGAGCCATTTGAGATAGCGGGCATATTTTTCGTAGGGTGTAAAAACTTGGAGCAAAAGGCTAAGGACGGCAAAACCAATGACAATTGACCAAAATGGCGTGCTAGGGGCAAGAAGTTGCACGGCTTTTGCCATTGCGCCAAGATCGGCGCCGATGTTAAATGCATTGGCTGAAAAAAGCAGTAAGGTTGCAAAGCGCAGAACTCGTTTGGAGTAATGCAGGCGAATATTACCGGCCAGTCCCCTGCCCGTCACCATACCGATTCTTGCACACATTTCCTGTACTGCACTCATAAGCGGGAAGGTCCATATGCTGAGCCACAAGAAACCAAATCCATGCACGGCTCCTGCCTGGCTGTAGGTGGCGATGCCGCTTGGGTCGTCATCGCTTGCGCCAGTTGTCAGTCCTGGACCAAGGGCGTGCCAATAGTTTCGTGCTCTAATCATTCCGGAGCTTTGAGGTAAGGCTCTGATGAGCGCTCCGCTTCTCTCGACAGTTTGGTCAAGCATGGCCGCGGGCAACTCCATGCTTTTGGTAAGCAGCTTGTCAGTGTCGACATGCGGGGCATACGACGTTTTCTGTAGCTCGGGCGGTAGCTCGGGGGCTGTTTTTGCTTTCATAACGCTTATGGTTTTATCTGTCGCTATTGTAACAGAAGGATAGTAGAATCACTATTTTTTGAGACGGCGAGGTGGTTTCGTTTCTTCTGCGGTAGGCTGCTCGGGCTTGTAATCTTTGAGCGCACTTTCAAAACGCCCTCGGTCAAAGCCGACAATTTTTTCAGTCGATCCATCTGCGTACTCAATAGTACTAAACGGAACACTCATCTGCCCGCTGAGGCGTACCATATTGTCTGCGGCTATGCGGTTGTAGTCGACGAGATACTCAGTAAATTCGATTTTTTTGCCTTCGAGCCAACCTTTTAGCATGACGCAGTAGGGACACGTTGTTGTGCTGTAGATGGTGACTTTTTTGACTTTCATAAACTCCCGCCTTCTTTGTCTAATTTGCCGCCCATTGCTTTCACGGTTTCTATACCCCCGAGGTCAGTGACGGCTGTAAACCCCGCTTCTTTAAGAATAGTGGCTGCCTGAGCCGATCGATTACCACTACGGCAGTACACATATATTGGTGTGTCTTTGGCTAGTTCTGGAAGCTGTCCGGCGCTTAAATCTTGCACCGGATAGTTGATGGCGTCAGGAAAGTGTCCGGCGTCATATTCTTCTAACGTTCGAACATCATATAGTATTGCCGTGCCCTTTGCTGTCTTTTTATTTATTTCCGCAAACATTAGTTTGCTCGTTGCAGGCGTTGATATATTTTCCGGCTGGCCGGGGTTGTTTTCTTGACCGCTCGCCCAAACTATGCCCAGCACTACCACCAAAAGCGCAGAAATAAGTATACTGATCGTCTTCATTAGTAACCCCTTTCGTTACCGACACATTTTACATATCCCACACACAGTGATTTGGCCAGATGGGCAACATTCGGGCAGTTCCACCCGTAAAAGCCCCCTAATCTTTTCAGCTATAGCAATGTCCTGCAAGCGGCTACATTTTGTACACATAAAATGATCGTGAGGCGCGTTGCTCTTGTCGTAGCGAAGAGTACCTTTGGCATCAGATGGAGCCACACCAATTTCGCCGCGGGCAGCTAAACGTGATGTTACCCGGTGAATGGTGGTTAGACTAACAGGTGGATACTCTATTTGAACAGCCTGGTGTAGTTCGGCATTTGTCGCGTGTCCAAGCTCTTTTAAGATCCGTAAGACGGCATTACAGTATTTTGACTTGCGTGGGGTGATGTCAGTAATTGCCATTCGTAGCTCTAGTATACACCGGTTTACTTATTAATGTAAATCATTTACAGTAATAATTATACAAAGTATTAAAGCGATAGGAGAACCCGTGGACAAAATTATCATCGATGTGCGAGAACCGTTTGAATACAAAATGGGACATGTAGAGGGTGCTGTTAACTTGCCGCCAGCCGCTTTGATGGCAGGTGCAAAGCTTCTGGAATCTGTACCAAAAGATGCTGAGCTCATTTTGTATTGCCGAAGTGGAGCTCGTAGTAACGCTGCCATGCACTATCTTAAGCAACTCGGATTTACCAATCTTATCAATGGTATCAATCAGCTCCACGTTGAGAAAAACTATCTCTAGGTTGATTTTCTACCCCGCTTTCAACTCTGGACTCACCTCTCTTCTCTCCGGCATCCCTGAGCTTGATTGGGAATCCAGAAAAAAACAAAACAAACCCCTTTTCCTGCACCAGCCGTTCCGGCTGATGTACGACCTTCTTTTTCTGCCGAAGAAAAAGAAGGCAAAAAGTCTCGGCACGCTTCCAACTACTCGGCAACTGTTGTGACAAGACACAACGCGAAAACACTAGCGTAGTACGCATTTTCGGCTTTTGTTGTGCTATGTCACAACAGTTGAACCGGGCAGTCTCCAGAGTGCCACCTAACCCCGCAGCAACTAACGTTCAGTATCTAACTTCCAACGCCCAAATCCCGAATGAAGTGAAGCACGCCCCTGTTAAGAATACATTCCAGGTGAGAATAGCTAAATCTTGTCGCCGAAATAATACCAAAAACGCCAAAGAATGAGGACAATGATGGCCATAAACCAAAACGCCAAAATGTCGAAGTGGTGTCGCTGCAAAAAGGCGGCTACTCGTTGCTGGCCCGCGCGGAGTCGAAAATGCTCACTTTTGAATCCGTATAGCAAGATATACCAAAATGCCGTTATGGTCACGACCCAAGTGATCATGCAGTAGGGGCATAGGTGCTTGAGTACGAACACGCTCTCATAAATAAACCAGTGGGCAAATAGCAGCCCGGCGAGCAAACCCCCCTGTAGCCCAAGCCAAAACCAGCGTTTGAACTTTGCGCCTGCCAGTAAAGCGATGCCGACGGTTAAGACGGCTGAGAACATAGCGAGCCCCCAAAACTGGTTAGGTACGCCGAACAGTACATGCCCCTGCCACGTGTCCATTGCGCTTCCGCAGCCGATGATAGGGTTTATGTCGCATGCGAGTTGTGCGCCAGGATGTTTGATGTGGTGAAACTCTTCTATAGACAACATCAGTGAGGAAAAAGCACCGATTGCACCCGAGATGACAAGCAGCCAAGGAACAAACCGTTCCATCCAAGATAGTGCCTCAGCTGTTTCGGCAATGTCTTCTATGTCTTTGCGGGAACGAAGTAATTTCATACAGTGTAACTTTCTAGTCTTATTATTTTGCTATGCAGACTGGTGTAGCCAGCGATTTCCGAAGCTTTGTTGCGGCCAGCAATGAACTGTGCACGCTACTGCTCGACACCGCATATCCAATATTATTGTAGGTTGTTGAGGTGGCGAATACAACTCCGATAACGTCACCTTCCTTGTTTAGAACTGGTCCACCCGAGTTTCCCTGTACTATTGAAGATTGGATCGCTAACACCTCACGGATCGATTCCCGATTTCCGTAAATATCTTTGCCAAGGGCTTTTACAAGGTCAGTGACATTGCCGGGCTGACTAGCGCGGTCTCCGCCTCTTGGGTAACCAATGATTAGCACCGGCGTGTGGTTACTTGGCGTTTGCTCGCTCAAGGTTAAATACTGCGCGTGGGGGCTAGAAACCATCAGAACGGCAAGGTCCATTGCGGCGTCAAACCAGACGAGAGAGCTAGAAACTGGGCGATCACCGACAATGATTTTGGGGCTACCTATACCAGCAACCACATGCGCATTGGTGACGACGTGCGTTGGAGAGATAAAGAATCCGCTCCCATCGATGATATTACCACAGCCGATACCCTCTATTTTAACTACAGTATCACGGGCTTTTAGTGAAGCGGCAGTTAGGTCAGAGAGCGATGGCAAGGGCTGGCGGGCATCTGGAGACGGTTCGCTACCAATAAAAACTTCTGGCGTGTCCGAACCGCCAATAAGGGTGTTTAGGCCGCTTAAAAACTGAGTAGCGGAGGGCATGGTTTGGTCGATGGAGTGTAATATTTGCGAGTTTGCTGCAGCCGTTTGTAGTGCCGATGTTGGTGCCAGAGCCAGTAAAACACCTGCAATCCAGATACCGAAAATAAAGGTGCCGACAGCTATCACGACGCCACTGATTGCATCGAACTGGTGAGTGTTTTTGCTCTTGCCAAGTCGTTTCAAATGATTTGCGCTCATTTCTCCCACAAGCATTCCGGCAGCACCCAGGGCTAAGACGACCAAAAGTATGACCATCGGCTGTAGACTTTCAGAACCACTCAGGTGTTCACTGATCCACGGTCCGATTCTTGAACCAAGCAGCCCCCCAGTTGCGAACCCAACTGTCGAAAAAAGCTGCCGAGTAAAGCCAATCTGGTATCCACGGACTGCTGAAATCCCGAGCGCAGCAAGAAGCGCCACATCAAAAGGTTGCATATACACCTAGTGTACCATTTTGTTTGATCCTGCCGGCCAAGCCGGTAATACCGAATGTACAAATGAAGTGAAACTCAACGAAGTTAAAACATAATCCCAGGTGAAAAAATTATTTTTTTCTTTGCCCAAAACGGTCGCTGGCATGGGTGGCCAGCGCGATCAAAAATATCAGCCCAAGGTAGACAATATAAAACGCTCGGTCGATTAGGTTTGCACTGACAATATCAGGAGTTGATACGCCGTGGATCTGTTGAGCGGCCATAAGAAATGCCTCGCGGATTCCTATGCCATCTGGTGTGATGGACACAAAAAGTGCCAGGCTCGCGGAGCCGGTGTAGGACAGAGCTTGCCCAAGCGAGACGTACGCCCCAACGCTACGAAGCTCGATGTAGTAGCGGAGTGTCCAAAACAAGAGTTGCACAAGTGTGAGCGCTGCAAGTGCTGACCAGAGTCGCTTGCTTGTTACTATTCTGCCTGTACCCTCAGATTTTTTCGGTTTACGCGTTGAAACCCTCTGAATTACGAAGTAACTGAACCCGCCTGCAGCAGCTACAGCTAGCAGTGTTTGCCACCACGGCCTCGTGCCGATCAGCATAAAGAGCACCGCCCAAGTTGCAAAAAAACCGTAGTACATGAGCGTCGCGATAGTGTAAGCGCGGAGGCTGATGCTGTGTTTGGTTTTGAGATAAGCGGCTCGCACTCCGGGTCCGCTCTGCAATGGCCCAAAGAAATTTGCAAGCGTAGAGTAAATGGAGAGTAAAAAATTCTCTTTTGTACCAATTTTTTTGCCGGCGATCTGGCCGATAATCTGATTTAGTACAGTGATAACTCCAAGCAGCATAAAGTTGACAATCAAAAGCTGCACGAGTACCCAGGGACTCGTTTGCCTTAGCTCTTCGACGTACTGTGGGTGCTGCTTAAAAAACCTGATAAAGAGGACTATGGTCAGCGCCAGAATGACGACAACAGCAATTCGCTTCAAACGTGAGCGGTTCATTACTTTTACTATACCATGCATCTCCCATGAGCTCCCCTGCTGTATACTGAGACTGAAACAATATGAAACATCAATCACTGAAGATAAGCGCCCTTGTTCGGAAAATAATCGCCTCACCAAAGTTTTTTGCGGTGTGTCTTGGGGGATTTATTGTTCAGGCTGTTTGGATGGCGCTCTCGGGGGGGTTTTCGGGAGCGTTTGACGAGTACTTTCACTACGATGTTATACAGCTGTATGCACAGCATTGGTTGCCGACTTCTCTCTCGCAGCCACCGGGACCTGCCGAGTATGGAGCAATCGCTACTGAGCCGTCGTACCTCTATCACTATCTGATGAGTTTCCCTTACAGATTGCTCGAGGCATTTGGCGCCGATAAAACGGCACAGATTGTGGCCATGCGGTTAATTGGGGTGGCGTTTTTTAGTCTGGGACTATACGTGTTTTGGCGGGTGCTGCGCCGAGCGGGCGCTTCGTGCTTTGCAGCCAATCTGATTATGGCGGTTTTCATGGCTATACCCGTCACCTCGCAGCTCGCGAGTCAGTTAAACTACGACACCCTTCTTTTTCTTGGGGCAGCGCTCAGCCTTCTCGTCGCGCTCCGCGTGGTAAGCGCGCTGCACGAGGGGCATTTTTCGCTGCGCATGCACCTCTTGCTTCTCGGGCTGCTACTACTGACGAGTGCGGTCAAATATGCCTTTTTGCCTCTTGGTGTGGCCATAGGGGTTTTTGTGCTTTTTCACCTCATTCGGCAGATTAAAAGAGGTGAATTTCACCTCATTTCTGAAACGAGGCGACAAATTGATCTGCTTCGGTCGGGATTTGGTGCGCTTGTTATTTTGACGCTACTAACTGGACTTTACTTTGCCGGAACACGCTACGGTAACAACATGCTGCAGTACCACACCCCCGTTCCTCGCTGTGATAAGGTAATCTCGCTGGAGCGGTGCAAAGCGTTTGACCCAATTGGCCGAGACGAAGGGTTTAAAGAGCGTCGTTTGTACGAATTTATCGATAGCCCCTACGACCATGTGGACTATGTCAAGCGCTGGTACACCCAGATGGTATGGGAAATGTACTTTAGTGTGGCACCGCTCGAGCAGCATTTTCAGGTACGAAAACCGCTGCAACCTACCTATAGCCTTGCCTGGATCATCGCTGGCCTTTCGACAGTGATCGTGCTCGTGCGGGCGCGCTGGCTCTGGCGCCGAGGCGTGACGTATCAGCTCCTGTTGGTGTCTGTGGTGACCTATACCCTAGTGCTTTTTGCAAAAAATTACAGCCAGTACCTTGAAACGGGCGTTGGCGTGGCAGTACACGGCCGCTATCTCTTCCCTGTTCTACCGCTCATCGGCCTGCTCGCATATACAGCGCTTCGCCCTCTTATGGCAAGGGTGCCGACAGGCGTTCGTTATGGTGCGGTGGCTCTTGTTTTTATGGGGCTGCTCTGGGGTGGTGGCATCATCCCATTCCTGATCGGATCAACAGACGGTTGGCTAATGCCCTATATGATTGAGCCAAATCAAGTGCTCCGCGCTGTTATATGGCCATTCGTCATTAAGTGACGAACCCAGACTTCGTGGTATGATGATGGGTATAAGACTGGAGACACATGAAACTACTCGTTATTTCTATCTGTAAAAACGAAGCGGAAACGGTCGAAGAACTGATTCGCCGCGTTCCCAAAAAATACCCCGGGATCAAAGAAGTGGAGATTGCCATTGTTGATGATGGCAGCACTGACGACACGGATGATCTCGCTAAAAAAGCCGGAGCTCTTGTGTACTCTGACGGTGCCAACAAGGGGCTTGCGTTTCGTTTCCGTGAGGCAATCGATATTGCGCTGAGCCGTGGGGCGGACATTTTGGTGAACATCGACGGAGACTTGCAGTTTCAGCCAGAGGACATACCAAAACTAATCAAACCCGTTGTGGAAGACCAAGCAGATTTTGTGGCGGCAAACCGGTTTGTTGACCCAGAGACAGGAGAAACCAGGCGTCCCAAAAATATGCCAGCCAGCAAATATTATGGCAATAAACTTGGTGCCTGGGTGGTAAGCCAGCTTTCTAAGCACAACTTTAGTGATGTGACGTGTGGTTTTCGAGCGTATAACTACCGCGCACTTGCGGCGCTCAATATCAATAGCGCACACACCTACACCCAGGAATCGTTCCAGATTATTGCGGCGAAACGGTTACGTATCGAAACCATGCCTGTACAGGTACTGTATTTCAAGGGGCGCAAATCCCGTGTAGTAAAAAGTGTGTTTACCTACAGCGCTATTAGCATGTTTAACATCTTGCGGGCCTACCGTGACTTTGCGCCGTGGCGGTTCTTTTTTGCCCTTGGAGTTGTGCCCTTTGTGCTCGGATTGGCCGCCGGCATATTTACTGGCTGGCACTGGTGGCACACCGGCATGATTACACCCTATAAATTCCTCGGCATAGGCAGTGTTTATTTGGTGTCGCTCGGAATATTCTTTTGGGCACTGGGACTCGTTGCCGACATGCTCGTACGCATGACTGGCACACAGGAACGCATGTACGAAGACGTCAAATACCTCCGCTATCCCAAAGATTAGCAAAACTTATGGTTTAGGTCATTATGACCTAGCATAATCACAGAGTGTTACTTACAAAAAACCCACCTCTGTTGAAGTGGGTTTTGTTGTGGTTTACAGCTGATTAGTAGCTGCGGCGGTTGTCGTCACCGTATTCGCGGCGAGGACGCTCTTCGCGTGGGCGTGCTTCGTTGACAACGATAGCGCGGCCTTGGACGTCTGAGCCATTGAGCTTATCGATAGCTGCTTTGGCTTCGTCGTCGTTCTCGAACTCGACAAAACCATAGCCCTTAGAGCGGTTGGTGTCGCGGTCGACGATTACTTTTGCTGATAGAACCTGCCCAAAATCAGCAAAAAGCTGTTGGAGCTGTGCGTCGTCAACTGCCCATGGCAGTGAGCCGACAAAAAGTTTGGTTGCCATTATTGGTTGGTAACCCTTTCTCACGGTTGTCGCTGGAGGTAATACCGAAAGTCCGGGATTAGCTGCGCCTCTTCATCAACACTAACTTATTAAAACCTAGAACCTGAATCGCCGGTGTTAGCCGGCTATCCCTTTTTCGCAGCCTTCTAGTAAGGGCATCATACCACAACTATGTAATAACGACAATGCTTTCCACTCGCGCCTCTGTACTTTCCTCAGCGGAAAAGTTGTCAGTAAGCTTTCTCACAGCAAGTCACAAGCATTTTGGTATGGTAAGAGTAATGCGCCAAAACAAAATGTGGATGCGCTTCGCAAGCTAAATCGTAGAAAGGGGTTACACCATGAAACGATTACATATTCTTACCAAACCAACTCGTGTCGCTGATCTGGCAGAGATAGAAGTGCCAGATTACGAAGACAAGTGGTTACTGAAAGCTGAAAAAATCGAAGCAAAGCGCCTAAAACGTTTCCGCCAACAACTGGCATCATAAGTATTTATGTCTATTTGGGATTAATGCTAAAAACGTAAATCGAGGTGTCTTTGTCGTGATGAGGTGGGTTGCTTCTCTAAAACCTAGACTGGCGTAGTAACCGTCAATATTCGAGGCGTCTTCGAGACCAACGTGCCGAATACCTTTATTTCGAGCTTCTTTTAGTATTTGCCAGATCATGGTTTTGCCAATGCCTGCTCTTGCGGTGTTGCTCGTCTACGACGACTGCTTCAATCCACCCCTTTGACGTCTCTGGATTAAGGCTATAGCTCGCGCACCCGGTGATAGTTCCCCCTTCTAAAGCAACAAGAGCATTTTGGTCGTGGCCAGAGAGCTTATTCTGTAGGTAGCCCTGCGGCCATTCGTCTGAGTAGAGCTCAGAAACCATTGCGATAACTTCAGTGAACTGCTGTTGTTGAACGGTGTTTAGTATGCCAAAAGACGGGACAGGAAAAGA
>CAYMUP010000020.1:0-8791 GCA_964393815.1 uncultured Candidatus Saccharibacteria bacterium
CGCCGTCATGGACAGCATAAGAAGCAACAAACCGCAGAGCATCAAAGGCATCTACGTTCGCAGCATCCACGTTGCCACCACCATGGGCCCAAGCATTAAAGTAAACCCCGCAGAGTAACCTATGGGCTCCGAACTACCCTCAAAAGATCAGGCTTTTAACGCAAAAGAGAAGCTTGCCTTTGGCCTAGTATGCGGCGGTGAGATATTGGGCATCAGCACTTTAGCAACCCTTATGCACAACGGCGGTGTGCCCGAGTCTGGCTTGGGACGTACTGCAGCGATGATGGCAGGTTTTGCGGCCCTAGCTTTAGTAAAAATGGGCATCGACATAGATAAACCGTAATAGGCTGATCTCATTCAACAAAACCTCGGCTAAGCATACCTAGCCGAGGTTTTTACCTATGCGGCTACTGTTTAACTATTCACAATGAATCACCCACGACCTGAAAACCCAAGGTACGCCACGCGCCAAAACTAAACAAATGACATCATTTCTTCAAAAAAAAGGGGAGCGCCACAGTCACATCACATGCATATTCTTCACACCACGAGCAGGTGGCACGGGGTACATCATCAGATTAAATGCTGGTTTTGTTTTAACTAACGCGAACCCGACATAAGAATGGCGGGTTCTTGAGAGGGCGGGCAACCCCCCCCTTTCTTTATCCCAAATAAATTCAGATAAAAAGGCTTCGCTACCGCTCGTTCGTTCCTGGCGGCGCTTACTATGGTAGTTATTTAGGGTTTAGGTTAACTAAGCTCTGTCATATTCGGAAATCACCTTTCAACAGCGGGCAAGTTTGCAAAAAACTTCTGCTCGTAGCCGCCAGTTTGAGGCAAAACACAGTTAGATCGCCAATGACTGTGCAATCAGCCGGCTCAAATTCTTAAGGCCAAGCCTCGCACGCTAGCTGCGCAGGAGTATCATTCACTACATCTCCCCTAATTTTCTTACACGGCAAACTCCTTGCACTTTGTTAGAATTCTTACAATTTACGCTCTATAGGGGCATTAGTTCAGTTACATCACTGATGGCAAAAATCTGTGTCTCGTCTGTTAGCGCGCGGCTTTGCGATAAATCACACAGAGAAATCAGTCTCAAGTTGTAATTTTGTGCGAGATGTATTGCCGTACTCGTTTCTGAAGCCGTACAATAGTGGTAACAAAGCTGGTGGGGGCGATGAAAATTTATGAGGAGGGTAACACCGCTTTTATGAGCGTGTACAGCAACACACAAATCCGCCAGGCCATCGACGAAGGACATATTGTCTGCCACCCCTTTGACGACAAGCACGTCAGCCACGCCAGTCTCGACGTAACGCTCGGCTACTACTATTACCGCATCGAACCGGCCAACGAGCGTACCATCTACAACCCTTTTGACCGCGAAGACGTCGAGCGGTACTTTGACGGTCCGTTTAAGGCTATGCCACACGGCGAATGGGCCGCGCTCAACGGCTTTAAACCCATCGTCGGCATCCCACTTGACCACCCGGTCATCGCTCTCAAGCCTGGGGAGCGTATTTTGGCTCACACCCATGAGTTTTTTGGCATCAAACCGCCTGGCGCCTGCGAAGTAAAGAGCCGTAGCAGTTGGGGTCGCAATGGTGTCGCCGTTTGTTTTGACGCCGGTTGGATCGACCCAGGTTACATAAACCGACTCACGCTCGAAATCTACAATCTCAACCAGCGCGAAACGGTCGTTTTGCCGGTAGGAGAAAGAATCGCTCAAATCGTTTTCCATGAAACAGGTGAGGTCGATGGCAACTACGGCCATGGCCGCGACGGCGGCTACAGTGGCAAATATCAGCAAGGTGACAACCTAGACTTGCTCATCAAAACCTGGTCGCCAAGCCTCATGCTCCCACAAGCCTACAAAGACACACGTGAAATGCCCCGCAAAATCGAAGGACTGAGTTATGAATAAGGCAGTGTTGCAAGCTAATAAAAGTTATTTGAGCACCCCGAACTACTCTGGAGGAATCCATGCGCGGTAAATATATTGTTGTCGAAGGAGCACAGGGTGTCGGTAAAACTACTATCGTACAGCGTCTCGGCGCAGAGCTAACGCGCGCTGGGTTAGCAGTAAAAATCATGCGCGAGCCAGAGAGTCAAAATGACCTCACCGCGCGTACCATTCGCAACCTAACCCAAGACCCTCGATACCCTATGAGCACTCGCACCGAGGTGCTACTTTACAATGCCGCTCGTAGTCAGTCGCTCGAAATCATCCGACAAGCCTTGGAAAATGGAGTCTACGTACTCGTGGATCGCAGCTACTTGACGACGCTTGCCATACAATATTATGGCCGAGGCGACGTACAAGACTACCAAAAAATAAACGATATTATAGAATTTGCTGTTGGCGACATGCGGCCAGACCTCATGCTTGTACTCGACGCTCCCGTGGATGTGCTCAAGAAACGCACCCAGACAAGATATAGCGGTGACCGTTTTGACAATCTGGACCAAGCGTTTCTGGAGCGTGTTCGGGCCGGCTACCTATGGGAAGCTAAACAACGTGGATTCCCG
The DNA here is from genome assembly GCA_964393815.1 of uncultured Candidatus Saccharibacteria bacterium. Lineage (GTDB taxonomy): Bacteria > Patescibacteriota > Saccharimonadia > Saccharimonadales > UBA4665 > JAGXIT01. The sequence goes on from CAYMUP010000020.1 coordinate 2,533, forward strand.
GTGGTTTACGCTACGGGCGATAAAGATGCGGTGTTCCAAGAGGTATGGCAACACGTAGAACGCACCGTCAAACAAAGAGGTAAGGTTGAGTCTAAGCCAGTGTCTGTTGCAGAAGTACTTGCCGAAAAGCCTCGCGCCAGCACCGTAAAAGACACTTCGACCTTATCCGCCCACGAAGTTAGCGAGGATACACAGCGCCCGTGGCTCACCAAAAATGAAGCGGGTAAAACTGCCATTACTGATGCCGGACACGAAAAGCTAGCCCCACTTGTCACCAACACGCGAGGCAACGTCTACGCCTTTACAGGCGAGATTTCACCGCTAACCACCGCTGCCGCAATGGCAAGGCTCAGTCGCCGTGCAGACGACCTACGCATAACCCTGCTCGACGAGTTTATCGGCAAAGTCGACAAAGATGGCCAGCTCCTCCAACGCGTCATTACTGCTTATGGGGACGACTCGGTGCAACAGCTGATGGGGCAACATGTAGTCGTCGAAAACGCGAGCAATCTGCTTACCAAAAAACTCGAGTGGGGAAGACTGGCTGCGTATCTTGAGCAATCGACCCGCTACATTTACTTTGACGAAAAAGACGAACAGGGCAGATATAAGTACTTTGTGCCAGATGAACTCACAGGTTCACTCCGCGCCGAGTACGTCCACGCGCTCGACACAATATTTGATGTGTACTCAGAGCTTGTCGCCAAACTGACCGAATACGTCCGAGCAAACTCTACCGTACCCAAGGCTGAGCGCGACGTTGCCTGGAAGGGAGCTACTAAGGCACAAGCCTGCGACGCCATCCGTCCGCTGCTGCCGGTAGCCGTTCGCTCGACGGTCGGCATCTTTGCCTCTGGTCAGGCACTCGAAAGCTTGGTTATGCACCTTATGGCAGATGGGCTCAAAGAGTCACATGATGTCGGGAATGCCATCTTGCATGAAGCCCGTAAAGTCGTGCCTGTCATCTTAGAACGCGCCGATAAGCCTGAACGTGGCGGCGCAACCACTGCCTATATGGCTGAGACGAAACAGCAGGTCAAGCTACTCTCTGACAAATATCTTCCAGCACTATACGCTTCGGAGGCTACTCCCGTAACGTTGGTAAACTACACACCCAAAAACGAGCTCGAAGTTGTTGCCGATATGCTCTACGAACACAGCTCATCATCGCTAACTGATATCAAACGTGAGGTGGCAACGTGGGCCTATGACAAGCGTGCCGAGGTCTTTACCGCCTATATGGGCAAGCGTCTCAATCGCCGCCAGCGGCCTGGTCGAGCGCTGGAAAATATCCACTACACATTTGACCTCGTTTGCGACTACGGCATCTTCCGCGATCTTCAACGTCACCGTATGGTTGACGATCTAGAATGGCAAGAACTTACTCCTCGCTACGGCTACGACACTCCGAAACTTGTTGAGGAAGCTGGCATGGCCGACATTTATGATAAGTGCTTTGATATCAGCTTGGCCTTGCACAGCAAGCTACAATCAGAAGGACTCGGCCTCGTAGCCCAATACGCGACACTACTTGGTCATAAAATGCGCTGGCGAGTTACCATGAACGCGCGCGAGGCCATGCATTTTATTGAGCTGCGCACCGCACCGCAAGGTCATCCCGGTTACCGCAAGCTGGCAGGGCAAATGTATGAAAAAATTTGCGAGGTACATCCGCTACTCGGCGAAGCTATGAAGTTCGTCAACAAAGACGAAGATGCTGAACTTACTCGCTTGGCGGCCGAGCGCTACACCCAGTTTAAGCTTCAGCAATTCGACTCTAAAAAATAAGTAATTTCACCGCATTTGATTTTTTTACTTCGGTGACTTTCACTTCGTTTTAGTTTTCTACTATTCTAGAATCTTATAGACTTCATCGAAGTTGACATTGCAGACGCAAACGCGTAGCATGAAACGCATGGTTCAAAATATGATGAAGCAAGTGATTACTGTCCTAGGCCTCAACGGGCTGTGCTTCACCATGGTTGAAGCCTCGGATCAATAAGATCCACCGCACAGTCCGAAAACCCGAAGAGGCTTCAACCAAAGAAGCCTTTTTTAATTTACCCTAGGAGATTATACAAAATGACAACTTGCGAACAATTATATGGAACCCCCTATGCAGATAGCGGAGAAACACAAGAGCAGAGACTTGCATATCTTTCAGCTCTCGCTCAAGCAGCAACACCCGAGGTTTTTACGCATTATGATGACGAAGCAACTAGCAAACAACAAACAGCCCACACGGACTAATCTATGAACTGTTTAGGAACACCTCACTTTGGAGTTGCGTCTAACTACGAGACTCCAGACGTTTTATCGCCCTTCGATCCTCTACGGGCGGCATACGTCGGTTCGCCAGAGGTAATTGACGCGATCAATACACAAGAAGACAAGGTGGCAATCATTGAAGGACTCAGGCAAAGAGAGAACAATGGAAACCCGATATTAGTTGATGCTTGCAGGCTTAGTCGCCCAGATTTACATGAATTAGCGATGCAGGGGCCACACGCCCAAGCAGACTTGCTCATTGCCACTGTACTCCAACAAACACGAGTTAGGCGTGAACAGGCAAGCGCCGCAGAAGTGTTACTCTCGCACAACCCAAAGCAACCGTATGCCGACTGTGTGATATCTTGGCTAGGCGCCATAAGTGCACGCAGACAACCTGATTTATATAGCGTTAGTTCGTAGTATTGTTTTTTGCCTCGACAGCACTTGATTTTTACGCGCCAACAGAGTATAGTTTCATCTGTTACCAAAGACCGTGACTGGTTTGTAGTTCGAGAGAGCAGCTAGGGTAAGACATCATCTTTTTCCCCTAAAGTTTTTCTCGATTACAGTCCTTAATTTGTCACCGAGGCGACGAAAGATAGTTTATTTATCATTTCGACTGCTTAAAAAGAGCTTTTGGTACGCCAAGAGCTCTTTCTTTATGTAACAAGGATGACCGAAAGCTACAGGGTCGATAGCAGCTACGAAGTCATGCTTCATTCATTATTTTCATTCACTCCAGGAGGAGACAGAATGGCACTATCAAAATCACAAAAAAACGATGTTGTCTCAGAAGTCGCCGACTTGCTCGCTGACTCAAAGATGACCGTAGTCGCCAAGTACCAAGGCACGACTGTCAAAGCGCTGCAACAGCTCCGCCGCGACGCTAAAGCAAATGGTACTAAGGTAAAAGTCGTTAAAAACCGCTTGGTTCGCCAGGCCATGCAAAAGCATGATGCGTTGAAGAGCGCTGACACCGGCGCGCTTGAAGGCATGTTGCTCTATGCGTTTAATGCCGACGACGAAGTCGCACCAGCTCAAGCGCTGCACGCGTTTGCGAAAGCCAACCCAACGATTGAGTTTGTTGGCGCATTTGACGACAAAGGTACCTTTCTAGGTGCCGACGACGTCAAAGCACTCGCTCAGCTGCCTGGCAAGCATCAGCTCATCGCTGAGGCTGTTGCTATGCTGCTTAGCCCAGTTCATGACGTTACCAACGCGCTTTCTGGCAACCTACACGCCCTACTTGACGGCGTTGAGGCCAAAGCCACCGCTTAAAGAAAATCATTAACAATTATCCTGTCACCTGTCACATAGGATTAGCCTGTTCCGTGTAACTTTTTGAAATGTTACATGTCAATGGGTACACCAATGTTACACGTGACACGACAAAGGTAAATCTAGGAGATTAAACCATGGCAGACGTAAAAAAACTCGCCGAAGAACTTACTAAACTAACTGTTCTCGAAGTCAACGAACTCAAGAACGTCCTCAAAGAAGAGTATGGCATTGAGCCTGCTGCTGCAGCTGTTGCTGTTGCTGGTCCTGCTGCTGGTGACGCTGGCGCAGGTGCCCCAGACGAAAAGTCTGAGTACGATGTTAACCTCAAAGACGCTGGCGCACAGAAAGTTGCTGTCATCAAGGCGGTCAAAGAGCTGACTGGTCTTGGTCTTGGTGAGGCAAAAGCCCTTGTCGACGGCGCTCCAAAAGTTGTGCTTGAGAAAGCTAGCAAAGACGACGCTGAAGCAGCAAAAAAGGCTCTCGAAGAAGCCGGCGCAACAGTCGAACTCGTCTAAGTTCACCTGTCTAGCGTGCCGAAGAAGCTCCCCTGGGGGGGGCTTCTTTTCTTTTGGTCAGAAATAACACCTACGTTATCCACAACATTCGGTGCCAGATGGTAAAAAGCTTTGACTTGCCAGACCGGCTATGCTACGGTTAGGGTAAGGTATATTAAAACTGGTGGTGAGAACAGGGAAATAGAAAGAAATACAATGGCAGACATACAAGACAAGCAAATCAAACGATTACGCGCCCTTATTCAAGAGGCCGAGACAAACCTAGCTGCTGCCAATGAGCTACTCATCAGTCTGGTTGGCGACGACGAACACGTCCAGGTCAAATCGACCGAAGAAGTGTTGGGCAAAGTTATCGAAGGCGTTTTTGACGGCCAAAACATGGTCGGCTCTGACGGCAAAACCTATCCCGTGCCTGCAAACTACGCTAGCAAATCAAAACTGGTGCAAGGTGACATTTTGAAACTAACCATCGCCGATGACGGCGCCTTTCTCTACAAGCAAATCGGCCCAATCCCGCGTAAACAAGTTGTCGGCACACTCAAGCTCGAAGGCGGCCATTACTTTGTCTCTGTTGGTGACAAAGATTTCCGTGTCTTGCTCGCAAGTGTTACGTACTTCAAAGCCAAGCCAGGCGACCAGGTGAGTGTCAACGTGCCCGAAGACGACGGTCCAGCCGAGTGGGCAGCTCTCGAAGCCGCACTCTAAACTCGGTTACTTATATATAAACTCTTTTTAACCTTACGTTTATAGAGGTAATTAAACATATGCAAAAAACGATACTACCCGACAAACCAAACTTAACAGATCTACAGAGCTTTGTCGCAGCTAAATGCAAAGAGCGGGGCTGGGACAAGCGCAGTGACGTCGAAAAGGTGATGTTTTTGACTGAAGAAGTTGGTGAAATCGCCAAAGAGGTCAGAAAACACGCCGGGACTTTTGGCTACGCAAGGCCCGCAACACCCGATGACCTTGCAGGCGAACTCATAGACGCCTTAAACTATCTCCTTGACCTTGCCAATAGTAATAATATCGACCTAGATGCGGCATTTCGTGCTAAATGGCGTGCTACTGATTCTCGTCACTGGAGCTAGAGGCTTGATACCTTTCCAAAAAGCTGCACGGCTTCGGGCGCAGTTGGTTTCACTCCAGAAAGGGCATCACAGCCAAAAATACCGGCTCCAACGAGCGCACTCGCAGCAATGGTACCACTTAAAACTTGCATAATTGTTTCATGGGGAGTGATTGCTATGAGGTCAGCCGCAGCGACTAGACTTCCGACCGCGGTATCGAAGCGCCTCTGACACAAGACATGCTAATGCCTTTCGGCAATAGCATCTGCACATGCCTTAACAAGCAGGATATTTGATGAGGAAACTATATGTTCACGGAACTTGCATACAAGTACTGCGCGAGCAGTAGCGGCATGACAACGTATATCCCATATTTCTTCCGTCTCAGCCCCCGCGTCAAGCTCAATAAGCGGAAAGTTATAGCTCATGCGCAATCTTGGTAAATGTCTATCCCACGTGTCTCGAACGAGCGCAACTCTTTCTGGCTGGCCAGGCAAAAAGACCGTTGTTTCATTTTTTTTGCTCTGCCTGTCCCTAAAACTTGTCGACACTATTCTTTGGGGCCCAAGAGAATCATTTCTTAACTCTAAACGCTTCGACCCGGTAATAGCCAAGACGTCCCCTAGCACCTCCGGGTCAACTCCAACGCCCAAATTATTAAAAACTAACTGAACAGCTTCGTCTGTTCGCAGGACACTCCCATAAGCCTCAACTGGTACGTAATCGCCGCATCTCTTCATATTTCATTCTATGTTATAGTTTTTGTCAAGTACTAGCAAGCCCTAGACTCGTCATCGTATACTAGAAGCTACTATGGCTAAGTTATATTTTCGATACAGTGTGATGAATAGTGGTAAGACAACTAATCTTATGCAAGTGGCGCATAACTATGAAGAGCGTGGCATGACTGTTGCGCTTATGAAACCGCAAATTGACACAAAAGGTGACTCACAGGTAGTTTCTCGACTCGGCCTTACGCGGGAAGTAGATATACTGCTGAACCCACAGGAACTGCCATCAAAGCTGCTACAGAAATACCCTGAGACTGACTGTGTTTTGATAGATGAAGCTCAGTTTTTGAGCCCAGAGCAGGTAGACGACCTCTTTTGGTACGCCGTGAAA
>CAYMUP010000020.1:8891-16814 GCA_964393815.1 uncultured Candidatus Saccharibacteria bacterium
ATAATTCCTAGAGGCGAGTCTTTAGTAGTCCTTTGTTGAATAGATCGTCTGCCCCCATTCATACGGACTCTTGCAGGCTGTTTGTTGAAAGATACCTTCGAGAGACTTGAAATGAGGTAGTTTAAACAGCTCTTTTGTTGTCATCCAGCGATTTTCACCGTCTTGCCATTTTGCGGTATGGGTTTCATTTTTTGCTCTTCCGGTAAGTATTACAAAAAGTTTATCTTCGATAGGATTTGGCCGATCATCTAAAAAGTCATTTTGTCTGTAAAAACCAGCAACTGCCAGATCGGCGAGTAGGTCAGTTTGTTTATGCAATTCAGCTTGCCCAGTTTTAATAAGATTTTCACCCCACACAGCGGGACCACCAATCACACTCCACAATCCTCGGTAAGGCTGCCTCATTCTTTCCTGGCACATATACTTATCGTCATCATTAGGATGCCTTACCAGCAGTATTATCGACAATTTGATAGATCTTTTTCTGGCGAGATTGTCACTGCATAGGTCATTCGCAAATTCTTTTCCTTCTGGGGTGAGTGTATACTTGCCGTCTCCCGTTTTTTGGATAAAGCCAAATCTCTGAAGTTTATGCACGTGGAACTTAAAAGTGTCACTTTCGTGGCCAGACTCTCGCATCAGCTCTGAAAACCTCAAAGCTTCTGCATGCCGAAGCTTTTCCAAAATTAGGTACTGGACCTTGTGTAAACTTGACATAATAACATTATTATATCACTCATTAGTATTTTAGGGTAGCATATTACCCTGGATTCAAAGCATGCAGTACTCAATACTGTTGCAACAGAACTTAGTAATAGAAGGAGGTTGGTACAATGTTTAAAATTGAAAAAAGAAAATTATATGTGGGTTGTTCACTTACCCATGCACCCGAAAGTTTTAGAAATGATGTCGAGCATGTCAAAGAGACACTTTCTAAGGATTGGGAGGTAATGCAGTTTTTAGGTCTAACCGCCGGAACAGCCGCCGACGTTTATAATTATGATATACGAAATAATGTTGCAACGTGCGGGGCTTTCCTTGCCATCGTCGATCTCCCGAGTCTCGGCCTGGGCTACGAAATTGGCGCTGCAGTCGAAAGATATAATAAGCCAGTCCTTTTAACAGCGCATCGTGATGCAAAAGTTTCTCGACTCATTATTGGAATTACGGAAGAGCATCCGACCGTATCATTCGCCCCTTACGAGAACATGTTAACCGACGTGCCTATGTTAGTACGGCAGTATCTTTAAGGCTACGTCACGGTTTGCGGCGTAAATGAAGGATCGATGCAGATCATAGAAATTGTAATAACTACAATCTGGTATAGAGCCGAGATCAGATATAATTAAAGCTGAAATGGGGAAGGCACTATATCGGAAGTACCGTTCGCGGTCGCTCGAGGAGATCGTCGGGCAAGAGCACATCGTAGACACACTGCGAAGTGCGCTTAAAAGCGACCGTGTGAGCCATGCATACCTACTAACTGGTCCGAGGGGTACGGGAAAGACATCTATCGCCCGTATCTTAGCTCACGAAATCAACGGTCTAGAGTATACCGATGAACCACACCTCGACATTATCGAAATAGACGCCGCCAGCAACCGACGAATCGACGAAATTCGCGATCTGCGCGAGCGAGTGGCGACGGCGCCAGCAAGCGCAAAATATAAGGTCTATATCATCGATGAGGTGCATATGCTGACCAAAGAAGCCTTCAATGCGCTTTTAAAAACGCTCGAGGAGCCCCCAGCCCACGTCGTTTTCATCTTGGCCACCACCGAAGCGCACAAACTGCCAGAGACTATCATCAGCCGCACGCAGCGCTACAGCTTTCAGCCGGTGGCCCTAGACAAAGTTGTGGCGCACCTACAATCAATCGCCAAGCAAGAGAAAATAGCCATTTCGGATGACGCGCTGCAACTCATTGCTGAGCACGGAGAGGGTAGCTTCCGTGACAGCATCAGTTTGCTTGACCAGGCTAGCACGAGCGCAAACCAAGTGGGACTAGCAGAGATAGAGCAGCTCCTTGGCAGACCTCCTGCAGAAAGCATTGCGAGCCTTGAGACAGCGGTGAGCAAGCAAGACGCCGCAGAGATCTTAAGCCTTTTGACTGGACTGTACGCCCAAGGGTTCGAAGCCGCCATGATAGCCGTGCAGCTCAGCAAACTTCTTCGCTCACGCGTCATCGATAAATCTGCCAGTCCCGCCACTTTCGCACTTTTACGCCAGCTGTTGGCCGTACCGGGCGCTCACAACCCGCGGCATATGCTTGAACTTTGCTTGCTTGAAGCTAGCTTTGTGCCCGCAGAATCCGCCCTTCAACCCCGTATCCAACCTGCAGCAGAGACTAAACCTGCTAGCGCCAAAAAACAAAATGAAGTAAAGACCGCCTCTGTTGGAAATGATATCCCAGGTGAAAAAGCTGCTTCAAACTCCCTAAAACCACAGCCAACTGAAACCGCAGTAGAGCAACCCGAGCCAATTTCAGAAAAACCAGATACCTCAGCCGATTCAGCCTCTCCAACAAGGGATTTTAGTGCAGAAGAGCTCTGGCAAGAGGTATTGCAGGATATCAAACAAAAGTACAATACGCTGTACGGTATTGCGCGTATGGCAAAACCGCGTCTCGAGGCCGACACTATGTCGCTCGAAATGAAATTTGCCTTTCATCTCAAACGCCTCAGCGAAGCTCGAAACCACAAAATCTTGAGCGACGCACTTTCAAAGCGCCGCGGGCAAGAAACGGCTATAAAACTTCATCTCAAAGAAAAAGATGAGCTGAGAGTAGAAGATAATGCCAACCCCACCGAAAGTTCACCACTTAGCACCATAAGCAATATCTTCGGCGGCGCTGAACTGATATGATATTTGAACACCGACTTTTTAAGTAAACAACTACCATAATGACAAACACGAGCACTACCCCACCAAACAATACCGAAGCAGAAGCTTCTTTGCTCGGTGCAATTTTGATCGACACTGACGCAATTGTAAAAATCGCCGATCGTATCTCAGTAGACGATTTCTACGACCAAAAACACGCTCGTATTTATGAAGCGTTGGTTGCACTCTATGAAAAGCGCGCTGCGATAGACGTACTTACACTGGCAGACCAACTAAAGGGAACTGGGTTTCTCGAAATGGTTGGCGGGCCGGCATATCTGACAGAGCTCACCAATTTTGTACCTACGGCCGCCCATGTTGAGCAATATGCTGACATTGTGGCCGAAAAAGCGCTTCGCAGGAGGCTCATTGCCGCCAGTAGCGATATGACGACCTTGGGCCAAGATGAATCAAAAGGTCTCCGCGAACTGATTGAGGAAGCTGAGACTCGGCTTTTTGAAGTAAGCAAACAGCACGTCAAGCAGAGTATTGTCAGTATAGAATCTATTTTGGCAGAAAGTTTTGAGCGCCTCGATGATCTACATAAAGACAGTAATAAGCTACGTGGTGTGCCTACTGGCTACAAAGACCTCGACAACATGCTGGCCGGCTTGCAGCCCTCTGATCTCTTTATTTTGGCCGCTCGCCCCTCTATGGGTAAGACAGCGTTTGTGTTGAATCTGGCACACAAAATCGCCACCCAAGCCAAAGAGTCGGTTCTCATTTTTAGTCTTGAGATGAGTAAAGAGCAACTCGTTGACCGCCTGCTTTCTATGGAGTCTGGCGTTGACGCTTGGGCACTACGTACCGGCAAACTTACCGATAACGACTTTGAAAGACTCGCCGAAGCCATGGGAACACTCTCTGAAGCAAAGATCTTCATCGACGACACGCCTGGCATTACCGTCAGCGATCTGCGCACGAAAGCTCGGCGCGAGGCACACACACAAAAACTTGGACTTATCATCGTCGACTACTTGCAGCTCATGAGCGGAGGAAGCCGATTTGGTGGCGAGGCCAACCGCGTGCAAGAGATCTCTGAGATCTCACGCGGGCTAAAAGGCGTCGCCCGTGAGCTTAATGTGCCTCTAATTGCACTCAGTCAGCTCAGCCGTTCCGTCGAGAACCGCAATCCGCAGATTCCGCAGCTCGCCGACCTTCGTGAATCGGGCTCTATCGAGCAAGATGCCGACGTTGTCGCCTTTCTGTACCGCGAGGATTACTATAACCCTGATAGTGAGCGCAAAAACATCATGGATGTACTGATAAAGAAACACCGAAATGGCCCCACAGGCGGAGTCGAACTCTACTTTGACCGCGACAAACAGCGCATTCGCTCGCTCGATACTGTCTACACTTCCACTCCATTTGAAGAGTAAAAGTTCCGTTGGAAAAGGCATGAGCCACGTGTATACTTAAAGAAGTACAACTAGACTATGAGAGAAAAACTACATTTACCAAAAGTATCTACTCGGACGCTTGTTCTATGGCTGATTGCAAGCAGTGGCATGGTATTTTTGCTTGTATTTCGTCTCCTCAAGTCTACTGGGTCACTGTACAGTCCCGGCGAGATTATGGCCCACCACCACGCACAGTCGTGGCACACCCTTTACGATAACCCACTTGAATTACCCTATACTTTTTTTGTCTGGCTGGGCGCGACCATCGGACATCATAGTGTACTTTTAAACCGTGTTGTCGCAATCATGTTTGCTTTTGTGGCCGCTTGGCTTTTTTACTACATCCTTACGAACTGGATTAGTAGACGAATTGCCATCCTTGCAACCATACTTTTTGTCGCATCAAACGGGTATCTGCATGCAGCACGACTTGGTACGGCGGCTGTCTTGCAATTTGGAGTTCTGCTCCTTATGGCACTACCGATATTGATTACAAATGCACCAAATGCCAGTCGCAGAAAGCTTTTTTACCTTTCTGCCGCAATTGGATCTGCTCTCCTGTATGTACCCGGCATGATCTGGCAATTGCTATTAACCGCCGCAATGAGAAGAAAAAAGCTATTTCGTATACTGAGCCGACTTTCGCCCCTCCAAAAAGTTGCTACAGGCCTAGCATCAATTGTAGTAGCTACGCCGCTTGTCTGGGCAATGTACCGAACACCTCGCTTGCTTCTAGACTTTGCTGGTTTGCCACACCAAATGCCATCATCTGAACAAATAGTGTCGAATGCCACGACTTTTGCTTCAACACTTTTTTATCATAGTGGATTTTCACCCGAATACGTTACTCACGGCAGTGCCCTCGTCTCAGCCGGCGAGTTACTGCTTTTTGCTCTTGGGTTGTACGCGCTGGCCAAACCACCACGACATGCGACAAGTTACTTCATGCTAGGATCGTTAGTGGTAAGTTCTATACTAGTTATTTTGGGTTCACAGGTGTTTTTGGTAGCGCTCATACCTATTATCTATCTTGTGATTGCCTGGGGAATGTACTACTTCCTAGACGAATGGTTGACAGTGTTCCCGCGTAATCCTATAGCAAGACGTCTTGGAGTAACCCTGCTATGTGCGGTTTTGGCCTCCTGCGTACTTTTCCATTTGCGGTCTTACTTTGTTGCATGGCCTCACAACAGCGTAACGCGCAAAGTCTATAACCAACGCCAACCCTAAACGCTTCACCTGATAATCGCTTGTCGTTTCATGAAGTTTAAAATTGGGGCGTTTCGTTAAAATAGAGTGATTTTTCCTCAGGATTCGGGTTACAATAGTAAGGTTAGTTAAAGAGAGGTTAGTACGATGAGTCGATTTGACCAGGCCAAAATGCTGATGCAGGCCAAAAAAATCCAAAAAGAGCTACAGAAAATGATCATCACTGTAGAGCAGGGTGACGGCGCGGTCCGTGTGCAAATCACCGGTGAGCAAAAGATTAAAAAGATCATGATTGACCCTGAGCTCGTTGACCTGAACGATGTGGAAGAACTCGAGCGTTGGCTCGAAGACGCTGTACGCGACGCTATTGCCGAGAGTCAAAAAGTTGCCGCAGAAAAAATGCAACCAATGCTCGGTGCACTTGGTGGCTTAGGCCTCTAGGACGCGGCTAGCGAAAACCTGTCTATTACGTATGTCTCAGTTGTTACCCAAGGCCCTCCAAGACCTCATAGACGCCCTCGGCACGTTGCCGGGGGTTGGTACACGCACGGCCGAAAGGTATGCGTACTTTTTGGCACGAAGAGATGCGGCCGCAACCCAAAATATTAGTGATGCAGCTGCAGGGCTCCATGCCGGAATAAAATATTGCCCCAAAACATTTGCCCTCATTAGCAGCAATGAGGATGAATCGCCCTTATACAACGATCCTCAGCGTGATAAAACGCTTGTTGCAGTTGTCGCCGAACCATTTGACATTATTGCCCTCGAGAAAACCGGTGCTTTTAAAGGCACCTACCACGTGCTCGGCGGGCTAGTTTCACCGATTGACGGCGTTGGGCCAGAAGAACTCCATATCCGTGAGCTCATCGAGCGTATCGCCGAAGACGGGGTGAAGGAAATCATTCTTGCTACAAATGCCAGCGTCGAAGGTGAATCGACCGCGCTGTATCTTCAGCAGCAATTAGACGGCACCGACGTTAAAATAACTCGCCTGGCCCGAGGCCTACCTATGGGTGTGGATCTAGAGTATGCTGATCAAATCACGCTCAGTCGTGCCCTAGAAGGGCGCCAACAACTGTAATAAACTATGCTGCTTCTTGGGCAAGAATAATTGGAAGAACTCTTGCGAACTGTTCCAAACGCTCACCAGATGCGCCCGGATAGCTCCCTTCTAGACCAATGCCTGTTGTCTCAGCGTTAACGCCATCTGCTGGCCAATCGGCAACTTCTCTGACGATCATGGCACTTCCGAACTGACCTGATATACGTTTACATACTTCTTCGACCGCGAGAGCACCCAACCGGGGGCGAAAAAACAACCAGTTTCCACTAGCGGTGATTGATTCTACAGTTACTGTCATTTTTACTCCCTCTTTTGGTTTAATATCTTAATTTCATAATACTCCTTGTGGTTTTAGCGTCAAGATTTTGTGAGCTTTTTAACAATTTTCTCTATAACTTTCTAAATTAACACCTTAGAAGTACAATAGGTAGATATGGAAGAAAAAATTTCAGAGGCGATTGAAGTTGCACAGAAGATTGTAATACTTCAGGCAGACAATCCAGACGCCGATTCACTAGGATCAGCGCTTGCTCTTGAGCACCTACTCGGCGACGCCGGCAAGTCAGTCTATCTCTACTGCGGTGTAAATATACCGGAGTACCTGCGTTATTTGCCCGGATGGGACAGGGTGCTCGACACGCTACCGAGTAAGTTCGACCTCAGCCTAATTGTCGATGCCAGCACCTACACGCTCTTTGGAAAGTTAGAGCAAGCAGGCCAACTGGGCTGGCTCAAGAGCAAGCCGTGCATTGTGCTAGACCACCACTTGGTGGTCGAAAAACCACTCGATTTTACTGACCTAAAAATCATTGATAGCACGGCCGCTTCCACCGGGGATATCATTTTTGATCTGGCAGTTTCACTTGGTTTGCATATTTCTGCCCCAGCAGCCGAGTGCCTGATGACCTCAATTCTGGGCGACACACAGGGGCTTACCAATGACCTTACGACTGCGAAAACCTACCGTACCATGGCGGGACTGACCGAGCTGGGTGCCGACCGCGCTAAACTCGAGGAACAGCGCAGAGAATACGGCAAAATGCACGAAAAAATCTACACCTACAAAGGTGATCTCATACACAAGACAGAGTTCCACGCTGACGGCAAAATCGCTTTTGTGCACATCCCTCAGGCAGAAATAAACGAATATAGCCCACTCTATAACCCCGCACCACTCATCCAGTTTGATATGCTCCAAGTCCGCGGCGTTGAACTAGCGATTGTCATGAAGTCATACGACGATGGACGTGTGACCGCAGCACTCCGCAGCAACAATGGCACGCCCGTCTGTGGCAAACTCGCCGAAGCTATGGGCGGAGGCGGCCACGCTCACGCCGCCGGCTTCAAAATCACCGACGGCCGAACCTA
>CAYMUP010000021.1:0-8451 GCA_964393815.1 uncultured Candidatus Saccharibacteria bacterium
TGGGCGGCATGGGGCGGGCACTTCCCTCTCATCAAAACAAGTGGCGAAGTGGCAAACCGCGAACGTGACTTGCTGTTTTTTGCCGTTGCACTCAGCCTGCTTGTGCTTGTGCCAGTTTATTTCATGCTCTTTTTGTTTGCTTGGCGCTACCGAGATGGGCACCGCAAGCAGTACAAACCAGATTGGGACAATAATAAAAAGTTTGAGATGCTCTGGTGGGGCATACCAATCGCCATTATTGCTGTCCTGGCTGTCGTAACTTGGGTGACTTCGCACAGTCTCGACCCATACAAACCTCTCGCGAGCCAGTACCCTCCCGTCAAAATACAGGTCATTGCTTTGGAGTGGAAATGGCTATTTATATACCCTGAGCAGAATGTAGCCAGTGTAAATGAAGTAGCTTTCCCGCTTGATCGACCGGTAGAGTTTACTATAACGAGTGATGGGCCTATGAACTCGTTTTGGATGCCTGAGCTAGCTGGGCAAATATATGCCATGAGCGGCATGTCGACGAAACTTCACGTTGCTGCGGATCATGTCGGGGATTATAAAGGGCTCAGTTCTAATATTAGCGGTCCGGGCTTTGCCGATATGAAATTTACCGCCAAAGCTCTAAGCGTTGAGCGCTATGCAGCATGGCTCGTTGAAGCGCGTCTTAGAAGCAATTCGCTGAACCAAGAGACTTACGCGCACCTACGTAAAAGATCTGTAGATAATGATGTTATGTACTACAGCGGTCTCGAAAACGGGCTTTATGATACGATCGTTCAAGGTTACTCGGGAAAAGTTGATAGACCAAATGAAGTGAAATCAACAGAGGGTAGTAGCCCATCCCAGGTGAAAATGAAAAATTCTGGACGTGATCAAATGGGAAATAATAATCATGAAATGGAGCACATGCAGTGAGGACATTTGCAGCACTACTCGGTGACCGTATGAGCTGGGACTATTTCTGGCATGGTTGGGTGCAGTTTGGCGGCCAAGCCGGCACAGTCGGAGGCTTGTTGCTCGTAGTTGCGCTGTTAACTTACTTTAAAAAGTGGCGGTGGCTGTGGCAAAACTGGCTGACCAGTCTCGATGCCAAGCGAATCGGGGTTATGTATATCGTGGTTGCGACAGTCATGCTGCTGCGCGGCTTTGGCGATGCAGTGATGATGCGGCTGCAGCAAATGCTCGCGAGCGGCAACTCTGAAGGTTTTTTATCTGCCGAGCATTTCCAACAGGTCTTTACTGCGCACGGCACCATCATGATCTTTTTTGTAGCAATGGGGCTGATGTTTGGCATCATCAACTTAGTACTGCCACTGATGCTTGGTAGCCGCGATGTTGCCTTTCCGCTCCTGAACTCCATCAGTTTTTACCTGTACCTAGCCGGTGTGATTCTAGTCAATCTATCACTTGTCTACGGTGAGTTTGGCGCAGTTGGTTGGCTAGCTTACCCGCCGCTCAGCGAACTGGCGTTTAGCCCGGGCCCTGGCGTCGACTATTGGCTATGGAGTATACAGATTGCGGGTGTCGGTAGCTTGCTTTCGGGTATAAACTTTATCGTCACCATACTCCGCATGCGGTGCAAAGGCATGACGCTCATGAAAATGCCGATTTTCGCGTGGAGTGTTTTTGGGGCGATGATCCTTACGGTCATGGCCTTCCCTATCCTGACCGGCACACTTCTCATGCTTTCGCTCGACCGTATGCTCGGCATGCACTATTTCACCGCCGATTTTGGCGGTAACGCCATGATGTATATCAACCTTATTTGGGCCTGGGGTCACCCGGAAGTATACATTTTGGTGCTTCCAGCTTTCGGTATGTACTCCGAGGTGGTTGCGACATTCGCTCGTAAGCGACTGTTTGGCTACACCAGCATGGTGTGGGCGCTCATGGCGATAACACTCTTTTCATATCTCGTTTGGGCGCATCATTTCTTTACCATGGGCGCGGGCGGAAGCGTCAATGCGTTTTTCGGCATTATGACGATGATTATCGCCATACCAACGGGTGTCAAAGTATTTAACTGGATATTCACCATGTACAAAGGCCGGATCCGTTTTAGCGCGCCAATGTGGTGGTTTATGGCATTCGCAAGCACCTTCCTTATCGGTGGGGCGACTGGCGTTATGCTCGCAGTGCCGGCCATTGATTTCCAGGTACATAACAGCTTGTTTTTGGTCGCACACTTTCACAACACTATCATAAGCGGTGTGGTGTTTGGGTATTTTGCTGGTCTTACGTATTGGTTCCCAAAGATTTTTGGTTTCAAGCTGCACGATCGGCTTGGCAAAGCGGCGGCGATTACTTGGGCATTCGGCTTCTTAGTTGCCTTCGTACCAATTTATATTTTAGGCTTTATGGGCGCTACGAGGCGGCTTGACCACTATGACCCAAGCTACGGCTGGCAGTGGCTATTTGTTGTCTCGGCCGTAGGCACGGCCATTATTGGCCTCGGTGTAGTTCTGCAGCTCGCGCAGCTTGGCTACAGTATTTTGAAACGCAAACAGCTGCGAGACAAAACAGGCGACCCTTGGGACGGTCGTACGCTTGAGTGGTCTGTGCCTTCTCCGGCCATAGAATATAATTTTGCCCGACTACCGGTTGTTTCGACTAGAGATGCTTGGTGGGAAGCCAAGAAATCCGGTCAAAAAATATTTAGCGGTGCGTACGAAGATTTCCGCGTACCTGCAAATAGCGGTTTCGGGGTGTGGATATGCCTGGCTGCGACGCTCTTTGGATTCGGCGCGATCTGGCATTTGTGGTGGCTGTTACCAATCTCAGTTTTGCTACTAGTAATTGCCCTTTACCGTCGTATGGGTGAGGAAACGGAAAGGCTTGTTACGGCTGCAGAAGCCAAAGAACTGGACACCCTCCAGCATAAAGGAGCAATCGTATGAATAGCGCCACAGCCGACTTGAAACATTCAAAAGCAACATTTGGCTTTTGGCTCTATCTGATGACTGATTGTCTTGTTTTTGCGACGCTTTTTGCAACTTTTAGTGTGCTTAGAGGGGCGACCGCTGGTGGTCCAGAGGGCCGCGAAATCTTTAACCTGCCCTATGTGTTTGTAGAAACTATGTTACTTCTCGTCAGCAGTTTTACGGTGGGCATGGGGCTTTTGCAGGCGCGACGGGGCAACCGACGCGGCTTACTTGCGATGTTAGTGCTGACCGGTCTTTTGGGCGCTGTTTTTCTTGGTATGGAACTCTACGAATTTGCCGAGCTAGCCCACGAAGGCAACTCGTGGACGAGAAGCGCATTTTTGTCGTCTTACTTTGGACTCGTCGGTGCGCACGGCCTCCACATTGCAGCGGGTCTCATTTGGCTTACCTGCCTGGTACTTTTCCATATAAAACATCGCATTGACGCGCGCGGCATGCAAAGGCTGGTGCAGTTCAGCTTATTTTGGCATTTTCTCGATGTCGTTTGGGTGGGGATTTTTACGGTCGTGTATCTTGTGGGGGTCCTATAAATGAAGAAGTACTTCGAGCCAATGCCTAAAACTGGTAAAAACGACATAAACTCATATGTTGCCGGATTTGCACTGTCACTAACCCTTACTGCAGCAGCGTTTTTACTCGTGTGGTCATATCTAGAGAGTGATCGTCAGCTGTTTACGAGGGGGTGGTTGCTTGCTGGTCTGACCCTGCTTGCAAGCGCCCAAGTAGCCGTGCAGGCAGTCTATTTCCTGCATATGTCAGCAACCCGCAAAGCTCGCTGGACTTTGTACTCGACGATTTTTACATTTCTAGTGTTACTCACCATTGTTTTTGGTTCGATATGGGTTATGCAAAATCTGCACTACAACATGATGCCAGACATGCAGCACTCGACCGAGCAGATGCAAATTGAGGAAAATATTCACCACTAAAACAACCACTTTAATCACATGGCTACGCAAAGACTTAAAATACTGAAACTAAGGGATTTTTTAATCGTTGCAAAACCGGGCATTGTGCTCGGAAATTTGATGATCGGGGTTGGTGCTTTTTGTTTTGGGGCACAGCAGGTACGGTTTGATTGGCGTGCGCTACTGGCTTTTGCGGGCGGGATGGCGCTGGTCGTTGCGGCGTCTTGCGTATTAAACAATTATTACGACCAAGACATAGACCGCAAAATGAAACGAACTGCTACGCGACCATCTGCGACCGGTGTTTTGCCGCTCGCAGTCGCACTTCCTTACGCAGCAATTTTGTACGTGCTTGGATTCACCTTGTTGGTTACGTGGACGAACATGCTGACAGCAATCATTGGTCTATTTGGTGCGCTGCTTTATGTGGCGGCGTATAGCGTTGCAAAGCGACTTACGCATTATGCAACGATGCTTGGCACCCTTCCTGGTGCGACGCCCCCACTTGCTGGCTACACGGCGGCAACGGGACAAATTGATCTTGCCGCCGGACTGCTCTTTTTGTTGCTTGTTGCTTGGCAAATGCCGCATTTTTACGCCATAGCAATTTTCCGACGCGAAGAATACGCTGAGGCAGGAGTACCGGTGTTTCCTCTTGTAAAAGGCATACCTCGAACGGTGCGAGAAATGCGAGTGTACGGAGCGATTTTTGTGATACTAGCCATACTTTTTGCTGTTCTGGGCGGCGTACATATTGCGGTAGGTTTAGTGCTTTCAGGGCTAGCGGGGTACTGGTTTTCAAAGATGTCACTAAACGCACCTCCAGGGGCTGAGACGGCCTGGGCAAGACGTGTTTTTTTTGGGTCGCTTTCAATTTTGCCGGCGCTCTCTGGACTACTAATAATCGACAGGTGGCTCTAAGACCTATGAAAATAGGCGCTAAACACATTTTATCGCACTCCCTAATACGCAAAGTATTTTCTGTGCTTTTCATGGCTGTAGTAATCTTTGTGGTGTGGCGCCAACGTGAGGAGCTTAGTCGGAGCTTAGAGCTACTATTCACCGTAAAGCATGGTGACTTTTTGGCGGCAATACCTTTTGTCATTGCCGGTATGCTCTCCGCAGCATTAGCATATAAACTTCTTGCTTTTCGGGAGCTGCCTTACCGAGAGCTTGTCATTGTTGAGTTTGCTGCCGCGTGCGTTAATCGTTTGGTGCCATCGGGTCTCGGGGGCATGGGGATACATGGGTTATACCTCCATCGCCGTAGACATACTTCGGCCGAGGCTGCAGTGATTGCGAGCGTCAACAACCTAATGGGCAGCGTGGTGCACTTTTGTTTGCTCGGTATTTTGCTTGCACTGGGACCGACTGCGCTCGCTGGATTTCACCTGGGATGGTCATTTCATATGGGGTGGATTTTACTTGGGATTGTTTTTTTGCTCTGCTTATTGCTCTTCGTTTCTTGGATTAGAAAACAGCTTATTCGCCTCGTAGCTCAAATTAAAAAAAGCTTGTCCATGTACCGCAAAAAACCTGGACAACTCCTGTTTGCTGCGGCTAGCTTAAGCTTAGTAACTATGTTTAATGTGCTCGTTTTTTGGCTGGCGACTCGCACCATGGGACTGTACATCGGACTGGCAACGCTGCTCGTAATTTACACTGTTGGGGTCGCTGCGGGGGCAGCGGTTCCTACGCCGGGTGGTCTCGGCGGGGTTGAGGCAGGTCTACTTGCTGGACTGCTTGCGCTGCAAATTGATGGTGAGTCGGCGCTTGCGGCGGTACTAGCCTTTCGCTTTGCGACATTTTGGTTACCGCTTTTGGTCGGCATCCCTTTCTTATGGTGCGTGCGGCGCAAGAAGCTGATTTAGCTCTGGCGCTTTGGTAGACGAATAGTGAAAGTTGAGCCCTTTTTGGACGACTCTTCTAAGCTTATAATGCCGTTATGGGCTTCAACGATGCGTCTCGCTATGGAGAGTCCAAGACCATGCCCCTCAATATGTTGTCGACTACGAGAAGTATCTGCTCGGTAGAAACGATCAAAGATGCGAGGCTGGTCGCTTGGAGCAACGCCAGGACCTTCGTCGCGCACGGACAGGGTTACATATTTAGCTTTTGGCCGAGCACTCGCAAAAAGCCAAATGGTTGATTTGGCTGGACTGTATTTGATAGCGTTGTCGAGCAGTACAGTGACGGCATCCGTGAGACTTTCATGGTTGGCATGCGCCGGCAGGTCAGCAACGGTGTTTTCTATGACGATTTGTTTTGCCTGCGCTAGAGGTAGGACGTTACTAACAGCATCGATAGCGACGTCTTCAAGCGATGTTGGTGCAAGCTCTAAGTTTTTATGGGACGAGAGCAGTAAAAGCCGATCGGTGAGCGCTCGCAGACGATGCACTTCATCTAGATTGCTCGAGAGAGTACCTAGCAGTATCTTTTCGCTTGGTTTTTTGCCCCGAAGTGCTACCTCTATTTCGGACTGCATAATGGCAAGAGGTGTGCGGAGTTCATGCGCAGCATCGCTGCTAAAGCGGCTCTGAGCTTCAAGTGCTTCAGCAATCGGCTGCAAGGTGCGCCGAGCTAACAAGTAGCTCGCCAGACCACCCGTTGCAAGCGCCGCGAGATTAAACAACGCTAGTCCCTGGATAAGGTTTTTGCGGCCCTGAGCTGCTCTTTCGACCCGAAATGCTTCGAAGTCGCCTTCGGCGTCTAAGACGAACTGGTTTGAACCGTGCCCAGGACCAAACGGGCGGTTTAACTCGCGGTCCGCAATCTGAAATACAATCAAACTAAAAAACAGGCAGAGGAGCGCAATACCTACCATGTACCATGCAGTTAACCTTAGAGTTGCTGAGCGGAAAAGGTGCATCGACTCTAGCTAGCCTCGAGTTTATAGCCAAAGCCCCGAACGGTGTGAATAAGCGGGGTGCGGAAAGGTTTATCGATCTTGGTCCGCAGGTAGCCGATGTAGGCTTCGACTGTGTTTGGTAAGATGTCTGCGTCAAAATCCCAAACGTGGTTGATGATGTTGTCTTTACTAAGCACCCGGCCTTTGTTACGTAACAAATATTCGAGTAATGAGTACTCGGTCTGTGAGAGCTCTATGGTTTTGCCTGAGCGACTGACATGGAACGATGCGGGGTCCACACGAAGGTCAGCTATCTCTAAGACAGGGCTGATAGTTTCGTGAGGTCGCCTTACGAGTGCGCGGACACGTGCAAGTAGCTCTTCAAAGGAAAATGGCTTTACCAGGTAGTCGTCTGCTCCAGCGTCGAGCCCTTCAACTTTCTCGTGTACTTGCCCGCGAGCAGTGAGCAGTAGAACGGGTGTATGGTTGCCCTCGGCACGGAGCTCTTTGCAGATGTCTGCTCCGTCTTTGCCGCCGGGGAGCATACGGTCAAGTACGATAACGTCATACTCATCGGCTAGCGCGGCAGCGAGGCCTGTTTCGCCGTCGTAGTACACTTCCACCACCATGCGTTCTTGTTTAAAGCCAGTCTCCAGCGCTCTCGCGAGCTTATGTTCATCTTCGATAAGGAGTATTTTCATATCACTATCATCTCCTGCCAACCTGAATTATAGCTGAGAAATCTATATTATACGATTATAAGTAAATTTCTGTAGTGATAGGGATATGATCCGAAGGACATGAAAGATTAGGAATATTTTTTGTATTATGATTTCCTACTGCACATCGGCCTTTGACGCCCCGGACTGTCAATAAGTCTATAGAAACTTCTTGTTGTTCAACTTGTGCTGTAGGAATATCACCGCAAATATTTATATATCCAGCTTCATGTAGCTTTTGCCGAACAGGGCCTCCTGGTTTATCATTGCAGTCTGCAAACAGCACAACTCTATCCGACTCATCGACTTTATCAATTAATTGAGTTGTTTGGCGCACACCAAAATGGTTTGGATCTGAGGGGTGTGACCATTTAAGGTGCGTGTTGGCAAAGATTATGTCAGCTGCACTGAATGTCTGTAGGACGTGTCCTGAACCATCGTTATACTACGTGGTTTCAAAATCTGTTACGTTTATATCTGGGCTTATCAGTGCCAAACAACCATCAGGTTTATCGTTACCCTTAGGAGACCAGAGCATCTGCCAATATTTGGCGCCATGTAGCGCGTTGAGTAGGGGCTTTTCTACCTCTTGTAGACCAATGATATCGGCATCTAACCCTGACAGTAATTTGACCAAATAGTCTATGCGTGCGCCTGGCTCTAATAGCTCTGGCTCGACGTGTGAATAATTACCATAAGATATATATGCGTCAGCTAAAACATTGAAACTTGCACATAGAAGAGTTTGCTTCATATTCTAAAGTATAATATTTAGAATTTTTTTGACACCCAATTATTAATAACAATTTTTTAACGAGCCGTCAGAGATACTGACGGCTCGACTAGGAGGTGTAAAGTAGAAATTAGTTTGTGGTGGTTGAGTTGGTCGTTGAGGTTGTGGTGTTGCCACTGCCCGCTTGACCACCTTGGCCGCCGCGTGGGCCACCGAAGCCACCGTGTCCACCAGGTCCGCCGTGACCACGCCCGCCCATCAGTAGGTAGGCATACTGCGTGTCAATGCCTTGGTCTTTGAGCCAGCTGTC
>CAYMUP010000021.1:8551-16308 GCA_964393815.1 uncultured Candidatus Saccharibacteria bacterium
TTAAACTTGCTGACGAGCGCGTCGATAAGGCCGGACATTGGATCTGTCTTGGTTGTAGACGAGGTGGCGGTTGAGCCAGTCGTGCTATTTGTGGTGGCAGCGCTTGCTACACCGAGTCCGGCGACGGTTGCTACGCCAACTGCGCCCGTAACGGCCGCTGCTACTAAAGGTTTGTTCATATTGCTCCTTATTTGTGATGAGTATTGATGCCTGCCACCATGACTTCGCTAGTGACATGCCCCTATATTACTCAACCAACATGAGAGTTTACTGAGTTCATACTCATGAGATTGTGCAGAGTAAAAAGGTGGACACTTTCCATTTCTCATAGCACAGCAAACGTTAGTTAACGGAGGGAAATGACGCGGATGTTGCCGTCACAAATAAAACGGTTTCCCAGAGTTTGCCCATGAAAGCGGAAGGGTTTACCAGCCCTTATTATTTCGTCAGTTTGCACTGCTCTTGTTTTAACTAAATCTTCCACAATTAGATCGCGTTCGCGGTTAGTGTTGGGATCGTTCCTGTGCGTCAGTTTAAGATCGCGCCACCGCACACCGATAGGGCCAGTGTCATCAAGAGCCGCGCCAATCCAGATACCCCCCTGTTCGCCTCGAAGCCTTGCAAGTGTAGTATGCCAAAAAGTCAGATGTTCGCGGTGGTAGGGATCAAGCTTCTGATGGCTGAGCTTCCAAAACCTGACATGATGACGGGCCCGCGCACTAGTTGAACCTGTCCGCGGCTTTTGGAAACCAATGTCAAATGGGCGACCAAAGAGGTAAAGAGCAGTAAATGGAGCGCGGGGATAGGGTCTGTTTAAAACGATTGAAACAAGAAGCCTAACGCCGGTTTTTACCGATCGATTATCTGCTGTAAGCCAGCCTGCCCGCTCCATAGCCTTCTTTAGCTGTCGTTTATTTTTAGCGATAATGGCGATGTTGACAGGGTCTGCCGGCCAGCCATCAGGCGTAACCACGTAGAGCGGGATGTGATTGGGTTTAAAGACGACACGCCAAAAACGACTGGCAAGCGGCAAAAGCACATACGCAAGAACAGCGTAAGCACCGAGTACGGCAAAAAATTTGTACGCATACCTATCCAAAAAAGGAAAAGCCACGAATGTCGTTAAGTATGCTGCGCCCAAGATCAAAACTAGCGTAGCCAAGCGCCATAACCAACGGAAAAGTCTCAGTGTCATCAACTGCTAGTATAAACTAATTTCAAGGTAGTCTTCTCTTTCTAGCTTTTGCATCCCAAAGTTCGACCTCCAGCCTATCCTAAGAAACGAAATAAGCTCCAGATCTGACGGCCTGGAGCATATTATATGGCTGGGGATGAGGGACGATTATAGAACTTTGATTGATCTCGAATCTGCTAATACTGTAGAAAAAGCAGACGATGAAAACATGGGTTGAGTAAGTATTTAAATGATTTGTCCAGTTCCTAATACATTAAATACTCTCTTCATCCCTGGAATATACAAAATTATAAGCAATCATGGAGTATAGGACATATCGTAGTCCAATCGTTTGGTGCAGTCCAAGATGTCGCAAGCAGACACGAAGCGTGTTTGACCAGTAGAGATATAGTGTGGCGAACGATTTATGGCATGTTTTGTTATTGCTATATTCGTCCACCTTGGCTGCCTAACGGTGATTATAGTAGAACTATGTCACTAGATTTGTCGTGACAATCTGCCTTATCCTCGCTCAGGTCAAATAACTCTACATCACACGGCTATCGTACGCCCAGTGCAATAAAGCTTGGCGTTGTTTCTGCCTGCAGAGTTGGTCGCCGGGGTGGCAGTGTGCTCTAACCTGCCCAACGTGTCGTCGCATTGCTTTCCAGCGTTTAATCTGGCGTGCATCATCCGGGCAGCGCCGTCCAATGTAGTAGCGGCAATACCACTGAAACCAGCCGCGCGGGTCTTCGTGGTAGATCCAACCTTTGCACTCCCACTCGGCTAGCGATTGACTGGCATTGATACCAAAGTAGTTGAGTGTGGCGTCGCGTTTACTGGGCGCCATTTTGGCTCGAGAGAACCAGTCGGCCGGAAATTCTTCGCGACAATCACGCATGTACACTCCGCCAAACACGCCGAGCTCCAGCATCTCAGCCGGCGTCAGCTCGGGCGCAAAATCAGCGGCAAAGTTTTGCCCCATAGGCTCGGTCAGCTTGTAGGCATACCCATGCTGCATTTTGTCATTGACAACTACTGTTTTGGTGTCCATGGTATGAGTGGGCTCGTCTTTTGTTTATATTTTTGCCAACCTTTTTTGCTAGCAGCATTTTTTTCGGCAGGCGGAATGCCTGATACAAAACAAATCAATAGGTTTATTGTGACCGCACCTATTATTCCAATCCAACCGTGTGGTACGGCTAAGCCTATGACAGCGAGTCCCCACCACATGGTGATTTCGCCAAAATAGTTTGGGTGACGAGAATAACGCCACAGACCGCTCTGCATTAGCTCGCCAGTTCGTGACGACCGAATAAACTTACGGAGTTGCCAGTCGGCGATGACTTCAAAATTAAAACCAATCAGCCATACTAAAGCGCCGATTGCAACTGGCCAAAATGTCGTTGGTTCCGCTGAGTGTAGCACGATAATTGGTAGCCCAACGATGGTAGCTAGCGCGGCTTGGACGATAAATATCCGCACAAATACTTGCAGCCACTTGAAACGACTCGGCCAGTTTGACATCAGCTCAGTGTAGCGCCTATCTTGCTCCTTGCTCCGAATAAACCGCCGGGATATATGGCTCGATAGCCTTAGCGCCCAGATAGTGACGAGTATGTCACCGACGAGACTTGCTGCATTACCTGTGTGACCGTTCATCCAAAGCGCAGTAATGATACCGATAAAGCTTATGCCCCAAACGCTATCGACAAAGTCAACTCGTTTGAGCCGCCAGGCAACTGCTAGCGCAGCGAGCTGTACGGTAACTGCGCCGCAAAATCCAATCAGTACGAGCCAAGCTAGGTCCATAATTTCACTGCGCCGTAAGCTGCTAGGGCAACAACAGCTGTCAGCGCTGTACCCCACAAAAGATCAATCACAACAATTTTTGCGCTAAAACCTTTGGCTACGGCGAGGCTTGTCAGGTCATAGGTCGCATAGGCGACAAACCCAAACAGTGCGCCATAGCCAAGCGCGTGCTGCCAAGAGCCTTTTTCGAGCGCTGGATTGATGACGAAGACGACAACACCAACGATATAGATAATGTAAAACAACAGTGCTGCTGTCATATTTGGCTTTTCAAGCAAAATCTTGCCCATTTCGGCGTAGTACAATTTTTTCGCAACATATCCAAGCCAGATAAAATCGAGCACTCCCATGACCCCGCCGGCTGCTAGTAGTTTGATGATGAGTTCCATGTTATTTCCTCTCTTTCCCGAGGGGGTATTTATATAACAGCCATCCCGCTACGACAGCGAATAGCCCAATACAGACGGTGATTACAGAAATAATAGATGAGTATGTGCCGTTATATCCAGTCTCGCTGGTATGATTGAGCCAAATACCAAAATACGCCCAGACAAATACTGCCATATACGGCCAGCATCTCAGCCCCCATGCCGTCACGATACCAATAACAGTTGCGACAAAAAGGATGATAATCGTCCAAATATCCGGCGCGATACCCCACCCGTCCCAGTGCATATTGACGAGCCAGACGCTGATGTTTGCAATCGTCGCCACCGTCACCCAGCCGAAGTACACAGCAAACGGCAATGTGATCGTCAGCCAATCGCGGATATGGCTCACCTCACCTTTAATGAGCAAATTCACTTTTGCTAGTAGCCAGAGGAGAGCGCCGATAATCAAAATCGACAGCCAAAAGACACGGTACTGCCACGCAAACAGCCATGCGATATTACAAATAGTTATGGCGGCAAAGTACGGAGCAACACGGAGTGCAAGGTCGTCGGTAGTCTTCGGATTTTTTTGCCGCGCTGCAACTATCAGGTGCACCACGTAGCCGATGAGTAACATATAGATTATCGCCCAAACCGCAAATGTCACCCCAGCTGGCGTAAATAGCGTGGGATTATCATTTGACACTTCAGCGGTGGTATTGCCGCCAATCAGCGTAGTGCTACTCAGACCATTAACTACGAGTGAAATAACAAATAGAACAATCGAAAGTACTACGAGAAGTGTCTTATTTTGTGCATGATATTTAACCATAAATTTATTATATACCAAGCCACTATCCGACAAAAGTTTACCATACGTGCTTCGTAGACTGCCTCTCTAAAACATTGAAGAAGTTTGGTTGTTCTATATGCCAGACTGAAAATATAGTTAAAATCACCCTATTTTACGGGGTGATTTTAAGAAATGCAATTTGGCTGGGCATAAGGAACGATTATAGAACTTTGATTGGACTAGATAACTTAGGCGTTGTAGAAATAGAAGACGATAATGAGGACGTGGAGAATAGCGATGTTTAAGCGACTATTCTCCAAAAGCCTCGATACAACCGAGCTATGCACCTCACGACTGTTTAATAATGAAACATTCTACGGATCGTTCGTAAGAGATCTTGGGCATGCGAGCCACAGCATCTATATTGAGAGTCCGTTTATAACAAGGAAGCGAATGAATATGATTTTGCCTATTTTGAAGCAAATACGCCGAAGGGGTGTTCAGATTACAGTGAATACTCGGCCCCCAAGTGAACACGACGGTAGTTATATCAATCAGGCATACGAATCCGTGCAGGATATGCAGAGCATCGGCATAACAGTGCTGTATACCGTCAGGCACCATCGAAAAATAGCCATTATCGACGATCATGTTTTATGGGAAGGAAGTCTAAATATTTTATCTCAGAGTGATAGTTGTGAAATGATGAGACGGTCAGATTCAAAAGTACTTGTGAATCATACGCGAAACTTTTTAAACCTACGTATTGGGTACTAAGCATTTTATACCCTATTATGTAGAATGTTGCTACAATACGGTCTCGCGCCCTCTTTAAATGTTTAGGGTTAGTGTGCCCCTGTGTATTCATCATCCGTACACGGCGATAGCTCAACTTCTATTGTAGTATGGGCGATGCTAAATTCAGTGCGCAGTATGTTCTTTATTTCCGCAAGGACAGCTTCATTGTCCTTCGGCTGATTAGGTGATGCCAGGACGACGTGACAGCTTAACGCAAAGTAGCCTGATCTAATACTCCAGATGTGCAAATCGTCAACCTTTTCTACTTGGTTGACCTTACGGATAGCGAGAGCGACATCATTGATCTGCAAGTTGCTTGGGGTCCCCTCGAGCAGTATTTGTATTGCCTCACGAAAAATCTTAATAACGTTGTATATCAGCAATGATGCAATCAGAAGGGCGACAATGCTATCGATATACGCAACACCAGTAAGCCACATAATAAGACCAGCGATCACTGCTGCTAACGAAGAAAGTGCGTCAAAGGCCATGTCTACGAACGCGCTTTTCATATTTAAGTCTTGTCGGCGCTTTGATAGTACATATGCAATCGAACCGTTCACTCCAACTCCAACTAGGGCGACTA
Organism: uncultured Candidatus Saccharibacteria bacterium; assembly: GCA_964393815.1. Taxonomy (GTDB): domain Bacteria; phylum Patescibacteriota; class Saccharimonadia; order Saccharimonadales; family UBA4665; genus JAGXIT01. The sequence goes on from CAYMUP010000021.1 coordinate 14,086, forward strand.
GCGCAACGACACCGCCCTCTACTGGCGTAGGATGAAATAGACGACTAATTGCCTCGTAAATTATTATGCCGGCCACCAGTAGCATGATAGTAGCGTTTAAGAGTGCAGCTAAAATAGTTGCTCGCCCATAACCAAAGGTTTTGGATTCATCTGGCGATCGACGTGCTATCCGATTGGCGACGTACGATATCGAAAGAGTTACCGTATCTGTCAAATTATGAGTAGCATCGGCTATAAGCGCTAGACTGCCCGTTAATATACCGAATCCAAATTCTACTATCGTGTAAAGACTATTTAGGATGATGCCGAATCGAATGCTACCATCATTGTCGTCGTGGTTGTGTGCGGAGCTCATATGATACCAGTGTACCTTTTTTACAGCAGCGTTGACCAATAATCCCAGAATCGTTCGAGGATGGCGGCTACAATAACCAAGTACCACATTATTAAAATTCCAAGATGATTTCGCCGTACCCATGTAATCGCTCGATCAGGGACCCTCCATATTTGGAACATACTATTCTGTAAATTGTATAGTGTCGTGTAAAGAAATATCGGAATCATTACCGTCCATACGGCCATACAGAACGGACAAAGCGCACCGATCACGTATATGCTCTGGTATTGAAGCCATGTGACCGCTATAATCCCGAAGGTTACGCCGACTTGCAGCCCACGCCAAAACCAGCGCTTAAAGCGAGCGCCGGCCAGCAGTGCTGCGCCAATCGTCGCAACTGCACTAAAGCCGATAATACCAATAAGGGTGTTTGGCACCCCTAGGGCTGATGCTTGCGGGGTATTAATTACTGACCCACATGAGATAATAGGGTTTATGTCACAGCTCAAAATAGCTTGGGGGTTCTCGAGTAGCGAAATCTTTTCGACCGTCAACGCCATGGCCAGCATTACGCCAATAGCACCACCGACTAACAGTAGATAGGGCAACACCCTATCTACTGTCCAGCTCATGCGCTTCATTATTGTCCCGCTTTCGCCAGTGCATCATCAAGTAGCTTCGCAAATGCCTCAACGGTGTTGTCTGGATTATCAATCCGATTGTTATTTAGCGCAAAGGTGGGAGTACCCGTCCCGCCCATCTCTCGAACTTCTTTCAGATCGGCGTTGATGGTAGCGCTTACCGAAGAGCTCTTGACGTCGGTACTCACTTTGGTCATGTCAAGTCCGATTTCCTTTGCATATCGATCCATGTATTCCTGTGTATTACCAGTTTCCCAGACCTTCTGGTTTGGAAACAACAAATCTTGCATTTCGAAGAATTTACCTTGCCTAGCAGCTGCCTCTGCGTAGCTAGCGGTCAGTCGTGAATACTGGTGACCTCCACCAAGTGGGAAGTACTTCACTTGAAATTTTACCCTGTCTTTGTACTCTGCTTTGACCGCTTCAACAGTTGGGTAGAATGCTGCACAAGCCTCACACTGAAAGTCAACGTACTCCGTTAGAGTGACTTTACTATCAAGCTTTCCTGTTACGTTATTCGATCGAATAACATCAATCGGGGGCTCTGAATTCTTTTGAAATATGACAAGCCCCGCGAAGCCAAGTATGATTACGGCAATAATAACTAAAAATTTACGATCCATTTTATCTCCCTATCTCAGTTAATTGGTGCGACTAAAAAGGAGAATAATCTAAAACCGCATCTGTGTCGTGAGATGGATTTTATGTCGCTGAATAAGATAACCGAGAAAAATAATCAGAACGAAGCTGTAAAGAGAGTTGAGTGGAACGATTGATTGCACCCAGAATGGCGGAGGTGTCGGCTCAATCTCATTTTTCTCTTCATTGATTTTAAGAGTCGTCACGCTCTGAGCATCAGTATGGCAGCTGGCGCACGAATTAATCGCGCTCTGTAACAGACTCGTATGCTGTGCTGTATTACCAGCAAAGACACAAAACCAAGATACGACAAGTGCAATTGCCGCGATGAGCGTGGACCGTAGTAGGCGACGCGTCATCGTTCGGTACTACTTTCTATATTCATTTAGCTTATTATACCTGAAATATATCTGCTAAGGCACATATAGATAGTTGCGAAATAGCGCGCAGATTGGTCTGGAGTACATTGGCCCGCCAAATGATGAAGTTTATTGATTGTATAGATTAAGCGTAGATCGGTGTATAGCCGCTTATAGCAGTGACTCGTGATAGGTCTCGAAAGTTTTAATTTCTGCTTTATATTCTGTCTGCGAGGCTATTTGCAGT